>NZ_JBHSBO010000010.1:0-102177 GCF_042650685.1 Micromonospora sp. GCM10011542 | reverse complement strand
CGCTAAGCTCCTAACCGTCACCAGCTAAGCCACCGCGTTGCAACGACCCCTCGAATCCGCCCGCCTGGCGTTAACAAGGGGCCCTTCCTTCGCTTTCAGCGGCCCTGGTTGGCGACCGCGGCGGCGGCCGCCTTGGCGGCCGTCGGGTCGAGGTACGTGCCGCCCAGGGTGAGCGGGCGCAGGTGCGGGTCGAGGTCGTAGCGCAGCGGGATCCCGGTCGGGATGTTCAGCTTGGCGATCGCCTCGTCGGAGATCTGGTCGAGGTGCTTGACCAACGCCCGCAGCGAGTTGCCGTGCGCGGCCACCAGCACCGTCCGGCCGGCCAGGATGTCCGGCACGATCGAGTCGTACCAGTACGGCAGCATCCGGTCGACGACGTCCTTGAGGCACTCGGTGCGCGGCATCAGCTCGCTCGGCAGCAGCGCGTACCGGGGGTCGCCCACCTGGGACCACTCGTCGTCGTCGGCGATCGGCGGCGGCGGGGTGTCGTACGAGCGGCGCCAGAGCATGAACTGCTCCTCGCCGTACTCGTCGAGGGTCTGCTTCTTGTTCTTGCCCTGCAGGGCGCCGTAGTGGCGCTCGTTGAGCCGCCACGACCGGCGCACCGCGATCCAGTGCCGGTCGGCGGCGTTGAGCGCCAGCTCGGCGGTGCGGATCGCCCGGCGCAGCACGCTGGTGTGCACGACGTCGGGCAGCAGGCTGTGCTCGCGCATCAGCTCGCCGCCGCGCCGCGCCTCGCTCTCGCCCTTCTCGGTCAGGTCGACGTCCACCCAGCCGGTGAAGAGGTTCTTGGCGTTCCAGTCGCTCTCACCGTGCCGCAGCAGGACCAGCGTCCCCACGGTGGGTCCCTCGCTCGCAGTCATACCGGTCATCCTGCCGCACCCGCCCGAGGGACACGCGGGCACCCGTCGTGACGACCACCACGTGGAAAAGCGGGTGACCTGCGGTTCCGTCCGCGACTAGGTTGTAAGGCGCTCAAGTCACACCGGTCATTACTGCAAGCGGGGGCACCACGTGCGGACGATGCGGAGCTGGTTCCGGGAAACCACCGGCGGCCTGCCGACCACCTTCTGGTACCTGTGGACCGGCACGCTGATCAACCGGCTCGGCTCGTTCGTCCTGGTCTTCCTCGCCATCTACCTGACGCAGGAACGCGGCTTCTCGCCGTCCCAGGCCGGCCTGGTGATCGGGCTTTGGGGTGTCGGCGGTGCGGTCGGCACGACCATCGGCGGCACCCTGGCCGACCGGTGGGGACGGCGGCCCACGCTGCTCACCGCACACCTGGGCGGGGCGGCCATGATGCTCGGCCTCGGCCTGGCCCGGAGCCTGTGGGCGGTGGCGCTGGGCGCGCTGCTGCTCGGCCTCTTCGCCGAGGCCTCCCGACCGGCGTTCGGGGCGATGATGATCGACGTGGTGCCGGAGAAGGACCGGCTGCGGGCCTTCTCGCTGAACTACTGGGCGATCAACCTCGGCTTCGCCTGCGCCGCGGTGCTCGCCGGCCTCGCCGCGCAGGTCGACTATCTGGCGCTCTTCGTGATCGACGCGGCCACCACGCTGATCACCGCGCTGATCATCTTCGCCCGAGTCAGGGAGACCCGGCACGCCGGCGCCGGGCGAACGGCGGGAGCGGCGGCGCCGCGCGGCGCCCTGCGCACGATCCTCACCGACCGGGTCTACCTCGGCTTCGTGGCGCTGAACCTCTTCGCCGCGCTGGTCTTCCTCCAGCACATCTCGATGCTGCCGATCGCCATGGGCGACGCCGGCCTGAGCCCGGCCACCTACGGCTCGGTGATCGCGCTCAACGGCGTCCTGATCGTGGTCGGTCAGCTCTTCGTACCCCGGCTGATCCGGGGCCGCAGCCGCTCGCACGTGCTCGCCCTGGCCTCCGTGGTGATGGGGGTCGGCTTCGGGCTGACCGCCTTCGCCAGCACCGTCTGGTTCTACGGGCTGACCGTGCTGATCTGGACGGTCGGCGAGATGCTCAACTCGCCGTCCAACTCCAGCCTGATCGCCGAACTCTCCCCCGCCGAGCTGCGCGGTCGCTACCAGGGCGTCTTCTCGCTGTCCTGGCAGGTCGCGGGAGCCAGCGCCCCGATCCTCGGCGGCCTGGTACGCGAACACGCCGGCAACGCCACCCTCTGGCTCGGTTGCGCCGCGATCGGCGGCCTGACCGCGCTGGCCCACCTGATCTCCGGCCCGGCTCGGGAGCGGCGGGCGGCCGCGCTGCGCCCCGCCGGCGAGGCGCCCGTGCCGGTGACCACCATCCAACCGCCGGCACCGCAGGCCGCCGAGGCCGCCGCCACCGCGCCCGCGCGCTGACCGATCGCGTACCGTACACCGCCAAGCACCGCCCATGATCAGGAATTCGACTGGCGCGAGCCGGCTCGAGTTCCTACGGTCGGGACGGAACGGTTAGGAAACTGAACTGTCGGGAGGTCGGGTGCGAGCCCTGCGGCGCTGGTGGCACGACACCGCAGGCGGGCTCCCCGCCACCTTCTGGTACCTCTGGGCCGGGCTGCTGATCAACCGGGCCGGCGCGTTCGCGATGCTCTTCCTGTCGCTGTACCTGACCGACGCCCGCGGGGCCAGCGAGGCGCTGGCCGGCACGGTCGTCGGGGCGTACGGCGCCGGCGGGGCGGTCGGGGTGCTGCTCGGTGGGGTGCTGGCCGACCGGTGGGGCCGCCGGGCCACCCTGCTCGCCGCGCACCTGGTCACCGCCGGCCTGATGGTCGCGCTGGCCTTCAGCCGGCACCTGGTGCTGATCGCGGTGCTCTCCGCGCTGGTCGGGGTGGTGCACTCGATGCCCAGTCCGGCCTTCGTCGCGGCGATCGTCGACGTGGTGCCCGCAGAGCGCCGCTCGCGCGCGTTCAACCTGCAGTTCTGGGCGTTCAACCTGGGCATGGCGGTCGCCTCATTGCTCGCCGGCGTACTGGCCGAGGCGAGTTTCACCGCGCTGTTCCTGGTCGACGCCGGCGCCACCCTGACCGCCGCCGTGGTGATCGGCTGGAAGGTGCCGGAGACCCTGCGCCGCGCCGCCGCGGGGGTGGACGCCGTACCACCCGCGGGCCGGGCGGCCGGCCCGCGGCGACCCGGGCTGCACACCGCGCTCACCGACCGGACCTTCATGACCTTCGTCGGGCTGACCTTCGTGCTGGCCGTGCTCACCCTCCAGACCTCCACGATCATGCCGCTGGCGATGCGCGCGGACGGCCTGCGCCCGTCGGCGTACGGCGTGGTGGTGGCGCTCGGCGGCGCGCTGATCGTGCTCGGTCAGTTGTTCGTGCCCCGACTCATCGACCGGCACCGCAAGGATGTGGTGCTGGCCGTCTCCACCGCGCTGCTGGCCCTCGGCTTCGGGGCGCTGGCCCTCGCCGACGAGCTGGCCGTCTACCTGGGTGCCGCGGTGGTCTGGACGGTGGGTTCGATGCTCGCCGCCCCGCCGAACGCCCAGATCAACGCGGACCTGGCGCCGCCGGAGCTGCGGGCCCGCTACCAGTCGGTGTTCTACCTGACCTTCCCCGCGGCGGCGTTCGTGGCGCCCACGCTCGGCGGGGTGAGTCTGCAGTACCTGGGCGACCGGCACTGGCTGATCGTGGGCGGGCTCGGCCTGCTGGCCGCCCTCGGCCACCTGCTCACCGGGCCGAGCCGGGAGCGGCACGTGGCAGCGCTGCGCCGGGCGGCCGAACGGAAGCCGGCGCGGCCGGACGGGGTGGGAACCAGCGTTCCCGGACGGACCGACACCGCGTCGATCAGGACCGGGCTCACCGAACCGCACTGACGACGCAAAGCGCCCACCACGTCCCGAAGGTCGTGGTGGGCACTCCAAGGTGGGGCCGGCGGCGGCGGGCAACACTCACCCCCGTAAGCGTCGCCCGCTCGCGCCGCCGGTCCAAACAGGTGGACACCGTCCCCCAACGGTGGATCCACCCGTCCCCCCGCGCCTCGCCTGGTGCACGGATCTGATCGATCCGCCGCTCCCCCGAACGTTTCCAAGCATGGCGCGGTGTAATAAAGCTAGTTCGCCCAGATTCCGGATTCAACCTGGCCGGCTGTCTCGCCGGTCACAGCAACCCGGAACGCTCCGGACTCGTTGTTAGCCAACCGCCGCATACCCGCCGGGCATTCCCGCAAACACTTCACGCGTCCTCCCGTTCGGGTGACTCGGTGCGGAAGAAGTTGCTCGGCCGCCCGTCGCGCAGCTGCTCCTGGTAGATCAGGTTCAGCCGGCGCAGATCGAAGGTGTGGAACCACTCGTCCCAGGTGATCTCGCGGATCCGGCTGCTCTCCCGGTAGCCGGGGATGTTGAAGGTGAGCACGCCCGCGCGGCCCTCCCGCTCCGTCCCGGCGATGGTCGCGGGCTTGGCACCGCGCTCCCCGGCCCAGCGCTGGATCACCTCGTGGTTCGTGGTGACCAGGCTCCGCCCCGGGCGCTCCGGCCGATCCGCTGGCGATGAGATCACCTGCGAGCTGCGTACCGACCGCGACGTGGTCCGCCCGGTCCGAACGGCACCACCGGCCGCCGCACCACCGGCCGCCGTGCCGCCACCGGCGGGCGCCGCCCGTCTCGCCGCCGTCGGCCGGGCCGGAGCCTTCTTCGCCGGAGCCTTCCGTGCGGGCGCCTTGCGTGCCGCCGTGGTCTGCTTGGCCGCGGTGGTCTTCTTCGCGGGAGGCGCCTTCTTCGCCGCGGTGGTCTTCTTCGCGGGAGGCGCCTTCTTCGCCGCGGTCGTCTTCCGGGCGGCGGTCTTCTTCGCCGCGGCCGTCTTCTTCGCGGCCGTCTTCTTCGCCGCCGCCTGCTTCGCCGCCGCGGCCTTCTTCGCGTCCGCCTGCTTCGCCGCCGCGGCCTTCTTCGCGTCCGCCTGCTTCGCTGCCGCGGCCCGCTTCGCCGGGGCGCTCTTGTTCGCCGGGGCGGCCTTCGCACGGCTCGGCGCCGCCTTGGCTGCCGACTTCTTCGTGGCGGCGGCGCGACCCGCCGACGCCTTGGTGCCGGCCGCCCGGCCCGCCGGGCCGGTGCTGCCCCGGCCCGCGCCGCCGCGCTCCCCGCGCATCGACCGCGCCAGCTCCTTCACCAGGTCCGGCTTGCGCAACGCCGAGATGCCGGAGACCCCGCGCTTGCGCAGTTGCCCACGGATGTCGTCCACCCGCATCCGCGAGATCTCGGACTCCGACATCCCGGGAGTGTTCGGCGTCTGATTGCCGGCCTGTCGTTTGGTCCTGGTCGCAGTCCCGCCGCGACCTGAGCTGTTCCGCTGAGCCATGGGACGCTCCCGCTCCTCGACACTCCGTCCTCGGCGCGCGGCGGGTCCCAGTGCCGCACCGCGCGGTGCGGCATACCCGTCAGGACCGGTCCGAACCACCGACGGAGGGCCAACCGGGCGGCGGGCGGACCACGCGAGGGCCGGTCAGGCCGGGTCGGGGCCTGTGCCGGAGGGCTCGAAGAGGTGGGCGAAGGCGGCGAGGTTCGCGGTCGACTCCCCGCGCTTGACCCGCCACTCCCACTCCCTGCGGATGGAGCTGCCGAAACCGATCTCCAGCATCGTGTCGAACGACTCGTCGGCGTAGGTGAGCACCGCGCCGAGCAACCGGTCCAGCTCGTCGGCATCCACCCCGGACGGGTTCACCCGCCCGGTCAGGTACACGTCGCCGACCGCGTCGATGGAGAAGGACACCCCGTACATCCGGGCGTTGCGCTGCAACAGCCAGGCCCACAGCTCCTCGCGCCGCTCGTCGGGCTGGCGCATGACGAACGCCTCCACCCTCAGCGCGTGCTCGCCCACGATCAGGTTGCAGATCGTCTTGAGCTTGTGGGTGCCGGGCAGGGTCACCGCGTACGAGCCCGGCCCGGTCGACTCCCAGGCCAGCTCGCGCTCGTCACAGACCGACTCGATCAGGGTCGCAAGATCGCTCTTGGGGCTCACCGGACCCACTCTACGACCGCCCCGGCCGGCACACCGGGTGGCGGCCGGGGCGTCAGGTCACCAGGAGCAGGAGAGCGCCGGGTCGGCGGCCAGGTCGGCGGCGAGCCGGGCGCGGTGCGACGCGATCGCCTCGCCGTAGACAGTGAGCAGGCCGGAGACCGTACGGTCCCAGGAGAAGTGGCGGGCGTGCTGCTCGGCGCCCCGGGCCAACGCCGCACGGCGGCGCCGGTCCGGCAGCAGACGGCTCAGCGCCCGGGCCCAGTCGGCGGGGTCGTGCCCGTCGATCAGCACCCCGCTCACCTCGTCGCGTACGGCGGTGACCAGGCCGCCGACGGCGGCGGCCAGCACTGGCGTACCGCAGGCCTGCGCCTCCAGCGCCACCAGGCCGAACGACTCGTTGTGCGACGGCACCGCGACCAGGTCGGCGGCCCGGTACAGCGCCGGCAGGTCGTCCCCGGTGCGCGGCGGCAGGAAGCGGACCCGGTCGGTGACCCCGAGCGTCGCGGCCAGCTCGATCAGGGCGGTCGGTCGGTCCAGCCCGCTGCCGCTCGGGCCACCGCAGATCACCACGGTCACCTCGTCGGCCAGAGCCGGATCGCGCTCGCGCAGCGCGGCGACCGCGCGGATCAGCACATCGGGAGCCTTGAGCGGTTGGATCCGGCCGACGAAGGCCACCACGTACCCGTCGACGGGCAGGCCCAGCCGACGGCGGGCGTCCCGGGAGGCCACCGAGCGGTCGCCCGGCGCGGGTCGGAACCGGGCGAGGTCCACACCGGGCTGCACGACGGCGACCCGGCCGGGGTCGGCGTCGTACCGCTCGACCAGGTCGCGGGCCTCGACCCGGGTGTTGGCCACCAGCCGGTCGGCCTCGGCGACCACCTGCTCCTCGCCGATCACCCGGGCCTTGGGCTCCGGCCGGTCGTCGGCGGCGAGCTGGGCGTTCTTCACCTTCGCGAGGGTGTGCGCGGTGTGCACCAGCGGCACGCCCCAGCGCTCCTTGGCCAGCCAGCCGACCTGACCGGAGAGCCAGTAGTGCGAGTGGATCAGGTCGTAGTGGCCAGGCGGGCGCGCCGCCTCGGCCCGCAGCACCCCGGCCGTGAACGCGCAGAGCTGGCCGGGCAGCTCCTCCTTGGTCAGCCCCTCCAGCGGGCCGGAGGTGATGTGCCGGACCTGCACGCCGGGCGCCATCTCCACCACCGGCGGCAGGTCACCCGAGGTGGCCCGGGTGAAGATCTCCACCTCGACGTCGGCCTCGGCCAACCGCCGGGCGACCTCCAGGATGTAGACATTCATGCCGCCGGCGTCGCCCGTACCCGGCTGGTGCAGCGGGGAGGTGTGCACCGAGAGGGTGGCGATCCGACGGGGCCGGGGCCACGGCTGGGTACCCCGCTGACGACCGACACCGGTGTGCAGTTCCGCCACGTCCGCTCCCCTTGTCACGGTAAATGCCGTCTCGCACGACCGGCGCTTCTCGCTCAACCTCTACGCCGGATGTCATCTTCCCCATCGGACTACGGAAATGCTTCGTGGTGGCCCCCGAGGGTGACGGACCTCATCCGCGCGGCCGGTCCGCCGCTCGCGGTCCGGCGGTTCGTGGGCGGCCCCCGCGCCCGGCGCAATGGTGCCGTGAGGCCGGGGCGACAATGGCCCGATGACCCCTGTCGCCATCGTCACCGGAGCATCCAGCGGGATCGGCGCGGCCACCGCCCGCCGGCTGGCCGCCGAGGGATTCCACGTACTCGCCGCCGCCCGCCGGGCCGACCGGCTCGCCGGCCTGGTCGCCGAGATCACCGCCGCCGGCGGGCAGGCCACCGCCGTGCCCTGTGACGTCACCTCCGACGCGTCGGTGGCCGGGCTCGCCGAGGCCGCCGCGCAGGCGCCGGGGCCGGTCACCCTGCTGGTCAACAACGCCGGCGGTGCCCGTGGGATGGACCCGGTGGAGTCCGGTCCGGTCGCCGACTGGCAGTGGATGTACGACGTCAACGTGCTCGGCACGCTGCGGGTCACCCAGGCACTGCTTCCGGCGCTGGAGGCCTCCGGCGACGGCACCGTCGTCATCGTCTCGTCCACCGCCGGCCTGGCCGTGTACGAGGGTGGGGGCGGCTACACCGCGGCCAAGCACGCGCAGACCGCCATGGCCGGCACGCTCCGCCTGGAGCTGTCCGGCCGGCCGCTGCGGGTGATCGAGATCGACCCCGGCATGGTCAAGACCGACGAGTTCGGGCTGGTCCGCTTCGACGGCGACGCGGAGCGGGCCGCCGCGGTCTACGCCGGCGTGCCCGGGCCGCTGGTCGCCGAGGACGTGGCCGACTGCATCGCCTGGTGCGCCACCCGCCCGCCGCACGTCAACGTGGACCGGCTGGTGGTCCGCCCCCGGGCACAGGCCGCCCAGCACAAGGTGCACCGGGTCGCCCAGTGAAGCGCGAGGAGTGAGCCGGGTTTGCGAGCCCTGAGGAGCGCGGGGGTGCGATGACCGGAGCGGCGCGGCGCCGGCCGCTGGGCGTGGTGACCCGGGGCACCACCAACCCGAACCGGCTCCGACGGGTGGACAACTGGATCGTCGCCACCTGCGCCGACCGGCTGCGGGCGGCAACCGACCCGCTGGTGGTCGACCTGGGGTACGGCGCCACACCGGTGACGGCGGTGGAGCTGCGGGCCCGGCTGGCCGCCGGCGTCCGACCCGACGTACGGCTCGTCGGGCTGGAGATCGACGCGGCTCGGGTGGCCGCCGCCGCGCCGGCCGCCGACCCGCCCGGCCTCACCTTCGCCCGGGGTGGCTTCGAGTTGGCCGGGCTACGGCCGGTGCTGGTCCGCGCGTTCAACGTGCTGCGCCAGTACGACGAGGCCGACGTCCCCGCCGCCTGGCGGACGATGACCGCCGCGCTCGCCCCGGGCGGGGTGCTCGTCGAGGGCACCTGCGACGAGTTGGGCCGGCTCGGCGGCTGGCTGCTGATCGACGCCGACGGCCCCCGCACGCTGACGCTCGCCGCGAAGCTCGGCACCCTGGGCAGCCCGGCCGAGTTGGCCGAGCGGCTGCCCAAGGCGCTGATTCACCGCAACGTCCCCGGCGAGGGTGTGCACGACCTGATCCGCGCGCTGGACGGCGCCTGGCACGCCGCCGCCCCCTACGCCGCCTTCGGTCCGCGCCAACGTTGGCTGCGGTCCGTGGCTCAGCTCAGGCAGACCGGCTGGCCCGTCCTGGATCGCCCGCACCGCTGGCGCCTCGGCGAAGTCACGCTCCCCTGGACCGCCGTCGCCCCCCGTACCTGACCCGCCCCCGGCGCGGGCGCGGCCGGGGTCAGAGAGTGCAGGAGATCAGGACGGGTTCGGGGTGCAGGGTGACGCCGAAGCGGGCGTGGACCGTGTCGCGGATCTCGCGGGCGAGGGTGAGCAGGTCGGCGGTGCTGGCGGTGCCGGTGCGGTTGGTCAGGGCCAGGGTGTGCTTGCCGGAGATGGCCACTCCGTCCGGGCCGGGGTGGCCCTTGGCGAAGCCCGCCTTGTCGATCAGCCAGGCGGCGCTCACCTTGACCGTGTCGTCCGACCCGGGCCAGGCCGGCGGCTCGCCCAGCGCGGCGGCGCGCTCCCGGAACGACTCGTACGCCGGCCGGGTCAGCACCGGGTTGGTGAAGAAGGAGCCGACCGACCGGGTGTCGGCGTCGGCGGCGTCGAGCACCATGCCCTTGCCGGCGCGCAGCCGCAGCACCGCCTCCCGGGCCTCGGCCAGCGGCACCCGGTCGCCCACCTCGACGCCGAGCGACCTGGCCAGCTCGGCGTAGCGCACCGGCCCGGAGATCGGGGAGCGGGTCAGTCGGAAGTCGACGGAGAGCACCACCCAGCGGTCCCGGTACTTGAAGATGCTCTTGCGGTAGGCGAAGCCGCAGTCGGCGGCGGCGATCCGCTGCCGGCTCCCGTCGACCCGGTCGTACACCTCGACCTCGGTGATAGTCTCGGCGACCTCCTGGCCGTACGCGCCGACGTTCTGGATCGGGGTGGCCCCGGTCGAGCCGGGAACGCCGGAGAGGCACTCCAGGCCGGCCCAGCCGTTGGCCACGGTGGTGGCGACCAGGTCGTCCCAGGGTTCGCCGGCCTCGACGCGTACCGTCACCGAGTCGGCGTCCTCGGTGACCACCCGCAGGCCCCGGGAGCGCACCAGCACGACCGTGCCGGCGAAGCCGGCGTCACCGATCACCACGTTGCTGCCGCCGGCCAGAATGAGCACCGGGTCGTCCGCGGCGCGTACCGCCCGGATGATCTCGTCGGCGCTGCCCGCGGTCACTATCCGGCCGGCCGGCCCGCCCATCCGCAGCGTGGTGTAGCTGGCCAGCGGACCAGGGATGGCACGATCGGCTTCGGTTGTGGGCTGGGCGTAGGCGTCTGACACGTCTTTCACCTTAGGCTGAGGGGCAGCCGTGGCACCCACTGGTGGCCCGGCACCCCCGGGAGGATGGCGATGAGCAGACTGCAGGGCACCAAGGACTTTTGGATCGGGGCACTGCGGGCGGAGGGTCCGGCCTTCGCGGCGGCGGTGGCCGAGGCGCCGCCGGAGACACCGGTGCTGTCCTGTCCGGGCTGGACGGTCAACGATCTCACTCTGCACCTCGCCGGCGTCTACCACTGGGTCTATTCGTTCGCCGGCTCCGGCCGGACCACGGTACCGCCGCGTCCCGACCGGGACGAGGCGGCCCGCGGGCTGAGCCCGCTGCAGTTCTGGCAGCAGGGGTACGACCGGCTGATGACCCTCTTCGACGGGCTCGACCCGGAGGCCCCGGCGTGGAACTGGGCGCCGCAGCCGAAGAGGGCCGGCTTCTGGCCGCGCCGGATGGCGCACGAGACGGCGGTGCACCGCTGGGACGCGCAGCTCGCCATCGCCGCCGGTGAGCCGGTCGAGGCCAAGCTCGCGGCCGACGGGGTGAGCGAGGTGCTGGACACGTGGTTGCCGGCCGGGCGCCGCCGGGTGCCGGGCGACTGGCACGGCGTGGTGCAGCTCACCGCGACCGACGCCGCGCAGGACTGGTTCCTCCGGCTGCGCGGCCAGGGAGTCGCGCTGCTGGACACGGCGACCATCTTCGACCATGACGACCACCACGCCCGGGCACAGGTGAGCGGCACCGCCAGCGATCTGCTGCTGGCGCTCTGGGGCCGGATCAGCTTCGACACGTTGGGCGTCGCGGGCGACCGCCGCCTGCTGGACGGCCTGCAGACCGGCTGACGCCGCCGGGCGGAGCCCGGACCACGCGAGACCAAGGGTGGCCATCCCGCTACGCTGGAACGACCGGCTGCCGGCGGTGATCGTGCCCGCGCTGGTCACCGGGTTCGGGGTGTTCATGATGCGGCAGTACGCCGGCCAGGCGGTCAGCGACGAGCTGATCGAGGCGGCCCGGATGGACGGCTGCGGCACCGCCCGGATCTGGTTCCACGTCGTGCTGCCCGCCCTGCGCCCGGCCGCCGCCGTGCTCGGCCTGCTCACCTTCATGACCACCTGGAACGACTTCCTCTGGCCGTACGCTGTGCTCAACGACCCGGCAAACCCGACCGTGCAGCTCTCGTTGCGGGCGTTGTCGGACGGGTACTACCAGGACATGTCGCAGGTGTTCACCGGGACGGCCCTCGCGACGCTGCCCCTGCTGCTGGTCTTCGTGCTGTTCGGGCGACAGATCATCGGCGGGATCATGGAAGGTGCGGTCAAGGCGTGAGTGATCTCCGGTTCCCCGACAACTTCCTCTGGGGGGCGGCCACCGCCGCGTACCAAATCGAGGGGGCGGCGCGCGACGACGGTCGCGGCCCGTCCATCTGGGACACCTTCAGCCGTACGCCGGGGAAGGTGTACCAGGGCCACACCGGCGACGTGGCCTGCGACCACTACCACCGGTACGCCGACGACGTGGCGCTGATGGCGGAGCTGGGGCTCAAGGCGTACCGGTTCTCGGTGGCCTGGCCGCGGATCCAGCCGGACGGCACCGGCCCGGTCAACCCGCGCGGGTTGGACTTCTACGACCGGCTGACCGACACGCTGCTCGACCGGGGCATCGACCCGATCATCACGCTCTACCACTGGGACCTGCCGCAGACCCTGCAGGACCGGGGCGGCTGGACCAACCGGGAGACGGCCGAGCACTTCGCGACGTACGCGAGCGCGGTGCACGCCCGGCTCGGCGACCGGGTGAACGTCTGGACCACGCTCAACGAGCCGTGGTGCTCGGCCTACCTCGGCTACGGCAACGGTGTGCACGCCCCGGGCGAGCAGGACCCGGTGGCGGCCTTCACCGCCGTACACCATCTGCTGCTCGGGCACGGCCTCGCGGCCCGGGCGCTGCGCGCGGCCGGCGCGCAGACCGTCGGGATCACCCTCAACCCGGCGGACGTCCGGCCGGCCGACCCGCGGAGCGCGGCCGACGCCGCCGCGGTCCGCCTGATCGACGGCCTGCACAACCGGATCTTCCTGGACCCGCTGCTGGCCGGCGGCTACCCCGACGACGTGCGGGAGCACGTGGCCCGCATCGTCGAGCCGACCTTCATCCGCGACGGCGACGAGAAGCTGATCGCCGCGCCGATCGACCTGCTGGGAATCAACTACTACCAGCCCAGCTACGTCGCCGGGCGACCCGACGGTGCCGGTGGCGGCGGCGCGTACCCGGGTACCGACGGCGCGGTGCACTTCCTGCCGCCGGCCGGGCCGCTCACCGACATGGGCTGGATGATCGAGCCGGACGGGCTCACCCGGCTGCTGGAGCGGATCGCCACCGACTACCCGGGCGTACCGCTGCTGATCACCGAGAACGGCGGGGCCTTCCCGGACAAGCCGGGCGCCGACGGGTCGGGCGGGCCGGGGCAGGTGATCGACGCCGACCGGATCGCCTACCTCGACGGGCACCTGCGCGCCGCGCACGAGGCGATCTCCCGGGGCGTGGATCTGCGCGGCTATCTCGTATGGTCGTTCCTGGACAACTTCGAGTGGGCGGAGGGTTACCGCAAACGGTTCGGGATCGTGCACGTCGACTACCTGACCCAGCGGCGCACACCGAAGGCCAGCGCCCGGTGGTACCAGGAAGTGATCTCCCGGAACGGGCTGTGACAGGCGGGGAGGGCGCGATGACGACGGCGCAACGGCCGACGCTCGAAGCGGTGGCCGCGCGGGCCGGAGTGTCCCGGGCCACGGTCTCCCGCGTGGTCAACGGCTCCACCACGGTCGCCGAACCGATCCGGGAGGCGGTCAACCGGGCGGTCGCCGAGCTGGGGTACGTGCCCAACCTCGCCGCCCGCAGCCTGGTCACCCAGCGCACCGACTCGATCGCCCTGGTCATGCCGGAGGCTGCCACCCGCGTCTTCTCCGACGACCAGGTCTTCCCCGGCATCATCCGCGGCGTCAGCCAGGAGCTGGAGGCCGCCGACAAGCAGTTGGTGCTGATGCTGGCCGGCTCGCCGGCCGGGCACCACCGGGTCGAGCGGTTCACCACCGGGCGGCACGTGGACGGGGTGCTGTTCGCCTCCCTGCACGGCGCCGATCCGCTGCCCGGCACGCTGGCCCGGCTCGGCATCCCGGTGGTGTGCAGCGGTCGGCCGCTCGACGGCGCGGTGCCGTACGTGGACGTCGACCACGTGGGCGGGGTGACCGCGGCGGTCCGACACCTGATCGACAGCGGTCGCCGGCGGATCGCCACCATCGCCGGCCCGCAGGACATGGTCGCCGGGATCGAACGGCTCAGCGGCTACCGGGACACGGTGGCGGACGCCGGGCTGCCCGAGCTCGTCGCGGTCGGCGACTTCACCCGGGAGTCCGGCGCCGAGGCGATGCGCCGGCTGCTCGCCGAACACCCCGACCTGGACGCGGTCTTCGCCGCCTCCGACCTGATGGCGCACGCCGCCCTGCGGACGCTGCGGGAGGCCGGCCGTCGCGTGCCGGACGACGTAGCCGTGATCGGCTTCGACGACATCGAGACGGCGGCGTACACCGAGCCGCCGCTGACCACCGTCCGGCAGCCGATCGTGGAGATCGGGCGGCGGATGACCCGGCAGCTGCTCCGGCTGGCCGCCGGCGAGTCCATCGAACCGGCGATCATGCTCCCCACCGAGCTGATCCTGCGCGACTCGGCGTAGCCGGGGGCCCTCCTCGGCGAGGAGGGCCCCCGGGACACGACCCGGAGGTCCGTGTCCGCTGTGGTGCCGGCGATCAGCCGTCCGCGTCCCGCCGACGGCGTACGGCGATGAACGTGGCACCGAGCGCCACCGCGCCCAGGCCGAGGATCGCCATGGGTAGCAGACCCCCGCCGACGTACCGGTGACCGGCAACTCGCTCTTCGTCGGAGTGGCCGTCGTGGGCGGCGCGCTGGTCGGCGGCTTGGTAGGGTTTTGTGGCGTTTCCGACCTTTTTCGCACTCCGAGGGAGGATCGCGCGCAGCATTAATCCGTCGCCTGGGCATCCGATCGCCGTTAGCCTCGCCGGCATGCCGGATCCCGTCGCGCTGCTGCACGTGCCCGCCCTCGCCGACGTCGCCGAATACGCGTACGCGGCCACCGTCGAGGCACCCGCCCGGCTGGTGTTCACCGCGGGAGCCTGCCCGCTGGACACCGAGGGCCGGACCGTCGCCCCCGGAGACCACGCCGCGCAGGCTCGGCAGGTGATGACGAACCTGGAGACCGCCCTCGCGGCGGCCGGCGCCACCCTCACCGACGTGGTCAAGACGACCGTCCACGTGGCGTCGTCCCGGCAGGCGGACCTGGTGACCGTCTGGGAGGTGGTCCGGGACTTCTTCGGCGACCACGACCCGCCCAGCACCCTGCTCGGAGTGGCCGTGCTCGGCTACACCGACCAACTCGTCGAGGTGGAGGCGGTCGCCGCCGTCCGGAAGGTGGCCTGATGCGGATCCGCGTGGCGCGACCCGATGACGCCCCGGCCGTGGTGGCGCTGCGGAAGACGGTCTACCCGTACCTGGTGCGCGGGGTCCGGTCGACCCGAAAGATGATCGCCGAACCGCCCCCCGAGGAGGGCTGGACGGCGTTCGTGGCCGAGGTGGACGCCCGGGTGGTCGGCTGGGTGACGGCGCAGCGTGTCGGCTGGTCCTCGACGGCGGACGTCGGCGACATCGCCCTGCTGCACGTCCACCCAGAGCACCGGCGGCGCGGCATCGGCAGCGCTCTGCTGGCCGCCGCGACAGACCACCTCACTCCGCTGGGCATCCGCCGGATGCGGACCTGGGCGCAGCCGGACTCGCTGCCGTTCGCCCGCCGGCACGGCTTCGAACCCAGCCGCGAGCTGCGCTACTCGGCGCTCAACCTGGACCTGGCGCCCGCGCTGCTCGGCCCGCCGACGGGCGTACGCCTGCGCCCGATCGCGGAGCTGGACCCGCGACTGCTGTACGCGGCGAACAGCGCCTCGGCGGTCGACGAACCCGGCGACGTGCCGGTCGACGCGGTCGGCTACGACAGCTGGCGGTACGACGTCTGGGAGAACCTGGGCCTGGACAAGGCGGCCAGCACCGCCGCCGAGGTCGACGGCGAGATCGCCGCGTTCAGTCTGGTGAAGCGGGACGGGGACCGGATTTGGTCGGACTACACCGGCACCGTTCCCGCGTACCGGAATCGGGGGCTGGCGCGGTTGGTCAAGACGGCGGCGCTGCACCGGGCCGCCGCCGACGGCGTGCGCGTCGCGTACACGTCGAACGACGAGGCGAACGGGCCGATGCTCGCCGTCAACGTCCGGCTCGGCTACCGGCCGGTCGCGTCCCAGTGGTCCTGCCTGGCCGAGCTGGGTTGATCAGCAGGGCGGGAAGGGCCGGCTGCGGCGGCCTGCGGGCCGCCGCAGCCGGTTCACGTCAGGCCAGCTCGGAAGGGCGGTAGCTGGTCGTTCCCTTGGCGGTGTGCACGGTCACCGTGAGGTGGTCGACCTCGCCGCCCTCGGGACCCGGCCACCAGGCGGCCCACCAGCCGGACTTCACGCTGGCCTGGAAGACCTTCCCGTTGTCGAGACGCACGTCCACCCCGGTGACGCCCGGGCCGACCAGGCCCACGATGTTCGACCACATCGCGTCGCCACTGCCCATGGAACTCATCGTCTGCAGGTCCACCGTGCCGGCGGGCAGGGCCGGCAGCGGGCCGGCGGCCAGCCCCATCGAGGCGAGCTGGTCGTCGTCGGCTCCCGCGCTCATGCACTCGACGATCACGCCGCTGCTCTTCTTCATGATGAGCAGCGTCGCCATCCCCCGCTGCTCGGCGAGGAGCACGTCCGCCGGGTCGACCGCCGACGAGCTGCCCCCCACGTCGTTTCCAGCGCAGATCCGGGCCTGCGGCAGCACCTGCGCACCGGTGAGCGAACCGGGTACGGGCGTCCACGCCGCTGCCGCCTTCTCCGCCGTCCCCGGCAGCAGCGCGGGCACGGCCACGACCGCGACGGCACCCGCGGCGACCGCGGCGAGACCCATCACCAGCCGGCGTCGCATCGGCCGGCGAGCCACCGTCTCCGTGGCCTGACCGGCCATCACACGCTCCACGAACGCCTCCGAACGGGTCCATTCCAGGGCGCTGGGCTCGCGCCCACGCGCCGGGTCGAGCACGGCCAACTGCTCCAGGTCCTTCATGCTCGAGTCCATGCCTGCTGCTCCTTGAAATCGTGAGGGCGGAAAGATGAGGGGGCGACAGATTCGGCCGGTTCCAGAGCGGCCCGCAGCCGTTGCCGGGCCCTGCCGAGCCGCATGGCAAAGGTCGACCGGCCGCAGCCCAGCACGGCGGCCGCCTGCTCAGCCGTCAACCCGTCGAAAGCGACCAGGGCGAGCACCTCGCGGTCCGCGGGACGCAGAACGCGCCAGGCGCGTGCCAGGTCGATACGCACCGCGGCACTCCCGGCGTCGTCGGACGGCTCACGTGCCTCCAGCGACACCAGCCGGACGTCCAGGGCCCGGCGCCTCAACCAGCCGCGCGACTGGTTGGCCATGGTCTTGCGTGCCACCGCGAACAGCCACGGCCGTGCATCGTCCGGCAACTCGTCGAATCGCCGCCAGGCCGTCAGGAAGACCGACGAGACGATGTCCTCAGCCTCGGCGACCGGGACCCTACGCTCGACGAAGCGCAGCAGGTCGGCATAGGTCTCGATGTGCAGAGAGCGGAAGCGCTCCTGCCGTGCACCCACATCGTCGGCGCGGCTCATCCGGGTCCTTCTTGCGTGTCCATGCCCCCTACCTGTCCGGCACGGCGGCACCTGTCACACGCTGATTCACCGGCGGCCCGAACTTGCCGGGGCCCTGAGTCTCCTTGCCAGGATCGGGCGCCGAGCTGGCCTCGTCAGGCGGCGTCGAAGACCCGACGGGCCGTGGCGTGGGTGTCCGCGCCGAAGAGCACCAGGCGGGCCTCGGTGACGCTCGCCAGTGTGGCCGACCGCAGCACCGACAGCGCCTGACGGACCGCGTCCTCGACCGGCCAGCCGTAGATGCCGGCGGAGATCAGCGGGTACGCCACCGTGGTCGCACCCAGCTCGTCGGCCACCCCGAGGCTGTTGGCGTAGCAGTCGCGCAGCAGCGCCGAGCGGTCCTCGGTGGACGACCAGACCGGGCCCACGGTGTGGATCACCCAGCGGGCCGGCAGTTCCCCGGCGGTGGTGGCCACCGCCTGCCCGGTCGGCAGGCCCGAGCCGTACCGCGAGGCGCGCAGCGCCCGGCATTCGGCGAGGATGGCCGGCCCGCCGCGCCGGTGGATCGCGCCGTCGACCCCACCGCCGCCGAGCAGGGACGAGTTCGCGGCGTTCACGATCGCGTCGACCCGCTGGGTGGTGATGTCGCCCTCGACCAGGGTGATCTCCATGTCAGCGCTCCTGGACGAGGTGGCCGGACGGACGGCGGGCCGGTTCGTCGATGGGCTGGCCGAGTGAGCGGCGGGCCAGGAGGGTGGCGCCTGCCACCGCCGCCGGCATGACCAGCACCGCGCCGAGCGGGACCAGGAAGCAGAGGAAGACCGCCACCCCGAAGCCCAGCGCGGCGGGCCGGTCGGCCTTGAGGATCGACCGGCGCTGCGGCAGCCGCATACCCCGCCGGTAGAAGGGGGCGCCGACCAACTCCACGGCCAGGAACCAGCCGCCCACCGCCGCCCCAATCACCGGCACCACCGTCTGGCCGATCACCGGGATGAAGCCGGCGACGAAGAGCGGGATGCCGACCAGCGCGGTGAGCGCGACCAGGCGTACCGAGTCGGCGAGGCTGCGGCGCAGCGACGACCAGAACGGAACCTCCACCGCCCCCGGCGTGCCGCCGTACCGTGCCTCCACCCGCTCGGAGATCTTCTCGTAGAACGGGTCACCGATCACCAGGGTGACGGCGGTGAAGCTGACCACCGCGAGGAGGCCGCCGAGGCCGAGGAAGGCCAGCCCGGCGATCACGCGGACCAGGCCGCGCGGCGTGTCCGACCAGTCGTCGGCGAACGGGGTGACCAGCGCCGCCAGGTCGTCGGCGAACCACACCAACGCGGCGAACGCACCGAGGAAGAGCACGCCGGAGATGAGCGCCGGCACCACGCCGAGCAGCATCAACCCGGGGCTGCGGACGTAGAGACCGAGGCCACGCAGCAGGAGGCCGGCCCCGGCGAGGAACCGGCCGACGGCGCCGGTCACCGGCGCGGCGATACGGGGTGCGTCCACGCCCGCAGAGCCTAGTGGTCGTGGACGTCAACCGGTTCAGGCTCCGCGGCCTCGCCAGGTAGGACTGTCGAAGTAGTGGTTGTCGAACTGCTCGGATGAGGCGCCGATCTCGCGGGGGTCGGCGTCGCCCTTGTAGACGCGTTCCAGCAGTCGGTAGTAGTCGAATCGCGCGATGCCGGGCGTGAAGGTGACGAGGACGTCGGCTTCCTCGCCGGAGGCCGGGGCGAAGGCATGCGGCAGGTGCGGGGGTACGACGAGGAGGTCGCCCGGGTGCAGGGTGAGGATCTGCTCGCCGGCCAGCACCTGGAGAACCCCGTCGATGACAAAGAAGGTTTCCGTGGCGCGGGTGTGGAAGTGCGGCGGTGCGCCGGGGGATCCCTTGCGCAGCAGGGAGCGGTTGACGGTCAGCGCCCCGTGGGTGGCATTCGCGTCGGCGAGCAGGGTGATGAGGCTGGTGGGTCCGTCCGCCAGGACCTCGGCGTCGGCGGCCGGGACGAGGACGGGTGGCTGGGGTTGGATCGTGGACATCCGGTCTCCTTCGTAACTCTCTTTCTGGACAGCTAATATCCAGAATTACGTCGACGGACGGCCCGCCTGGTGCGGGGCGCTGTCGTGTCAGGCCCGCAGCCCGGCGAGCCGGTTGCGGGTGTTCTGCGGCGTGGCGGGAAACTGCCGCTCCACCGTGGACTTGATGTCGGCCAGGGTCTGCGCGGCTAGCTCACGGCGCCAGGCAAGATCCGCCCGGCGCATGCCCTGCGAAATCAGACATGTCTGCCGGTAGTCGGTGTTGGCGTTGCCCCCGGGCCCCTGTCGCAGGATCTCGTCGCAGCGGAACGCCTCGTCCGGCCCTTCGATGGCGATCACCACGTCGAGCAGCGTGATCGCCTCCGGGCTGCGGGCGAGTTGGAACCCGCCGCGCGGCCCCGAGGACGACGACAGGATGCCGGCCCGGGCCAGTGCCTGTAGCTGCTTGTTCAGGTACGCCGCGGGCAGCTCGTAGAAGGCCGCCAGCTTGGCCGCCGTCACCGCCTGCCCCGGCTCGACCCAGGTCAGGTTCAGGCAGCTGTGGAGCGCCCACTCGACTCCCTCGCTCATCCGCATAATTCTGGGCCTTACCTATCCAAATAGGTCACGCAAGCGGGAGACTCCTCAGGAAAGGCCGTCACCACCGTCGGTGGATGGTTGCCTTGGTGCCGGTCACCAGGCTTGCCGGCGGAACGTCATCGGCCACGACCGCGCCAGCGGCGACCACGGCATCACGGCCGATGCTGACGCCGGGCAGGATCGTGGCGCCGGCGCCGATCCACACGTTCTCCCCCACGTCGATGGGCGCGCCGGTGAGGTACAGCCGCCGCTCCTCCGGATCGACCGGGTGGCCGCTGGTGATGAAGGTGACCTTCGGGCCGACCATCACGCGCTCGCCGAGCCGGATGCCGGCGTAATCGAGGAACGTGCAGTTCTGGTTGATGAACACGCGCTCCGCGAGGTCGAGGTTGAGGCCGTGATCGGTGTAGAAGGGCGGATAGATCGTGACTCTCGGCGGCAGCGGCTTGCCGAGAATCTGCTCGAACAGCTCGGCCTTGCCCGCTTCGTCCTCGAAGGGCAGGACGTTCAGGCGGGAGGTCAGCTCGGTGACCCGCAGGACCCTCTCGGCCATGGCCTGGAACTCGGCACTGTGGATGCGCATGAGACGGTCGCTGGACACGCCACGGCCCCTTCTGTTGTCTACCTGCCTACGCGGAGCGCGATGACCGATCGGCCGCGGTGAGCAACTCCTCCGCCGCCCTGCGCAACGTGGCGCGCGCCTGCTGCGGATCGCCCAGTGCGCCGCCCTGCAGAGCACCGTCGCGCAGAAGCACCAGCACCCGCGCCGTGTGGTCGGGGTCGGCGTGCCCGGCCTCGGCCGCCCGGTCGCGCAGAACCTGGAAGAACCACGCGTGGTGATCGGAGACGGCCACCCGCACGGGGTGCGCCGGATCCGGGAATTCCGCCGCGGCGTTCAGGAACGGGCAGCCCCGGAAGCCGGTGCTGCACACGTCCTCCCCGAGGACGTGCACGATGCGCAGCAGAGCCTCGCGGCCCCGGCTGTCCGCGACGACCTGCTCGACTCCGTTCCGGATCTCTTCGCTCCTGCTCCGCAGGTAGGCGACGATCAGGTCGTCCTTGCTCGGGAAGTGGCGATAGAAGGTCGCCCTCGTCACGCCGGCCTCGCTCACCAGGCGGTCCACGCCGACGGTGTGCAGGCCGTAGGCATAGAACAGGCGCGAGGCGGTACGCAGCAGCCGGTCTCTCGGGTGAAGCTTCTGCTCCGCGATCGACGTCATCCCCCCAGCATAAGAAGAGACCGTTCGTTCTGCCGCCCGCGCCGCCGAAAGCCGGCGTGCTCCACGCCACGTTGCGGCACCCGAGGGAACCAGTAGTATCTCCGGCAGAAAGACCGATCGTTCTCCCATCCGCTAGGAGTTCCCATGCGTATCCGGAAGCTGCTGGGCCTGTCCGCCCTCGCCAGCCTCGTGACCCTCGCCAGCCTCGGCACCGCCTCCAGCGCCGCCACGCCCGGCGGGGAAGCCCGCCCCGACGGCCCCAAGCCCACCGTGGTGCTCGTGCACGGGGCGTTCGCCGACTCGACGAGCTGGCACGGGGTGGTGTCGCGGCTGCAGAAGAGCGGCTACCCGGTCCTCGCCCCGGCGAACCCGCTGCGCGGCCTGAGCTCCGACGCCGACTACCTGAAGCAGCTGCTGGCCACGGTGTCGGGCCCGGTCGTCCTCGTCGGACACTCCTACGGCGGATCGGTGATCACCAACGCCGCCCTGGGCAACCCCAACGTCACCGACCTGGTGTACGTGGCGGCATTCGCCCCCGACGCCGGGGAGAGCGTGCTCGGCCTGTCCAGCCAGGTCCCCGGCAGCACGCTGCCTGAGTCGTTGGCACCGCCGGTACCGCTCGGTGACGGCAGCCACGACCTGTACATCCGGCAGGACGCCTACCACGGCCAGTTCGCCGCCGACGTGTCGCCCGCCAAGGCCGCCCTTTCCGCGGTCACGCAGCGCCCGGTCCGCGACGCCGCTCTCGCCGAGGGTTCCGGCGCCCCTGCCTGGAAGACGATCCCGTCCTGGTTCGTGCTCGCCGGAGCCGACAAGAACATCCCCGTCGCCGGCCAGCGGTTCATGGCCGAGCGAGCCGGCTCCCGCCACACCGTCGAGGTCGACACCGCGTCGCACTCCGTCGCCGTCTCGCACCCCGACGTCGTCTTCGACCTCATCGACAAGGCCGCTACCACCAAGTGACGGACGGGTACCACCGGGACGCGCGTACGGGCACGGGCAGGATGGGCAGGTGCGCGCGTCCCGGTTGATCTCCCTGGTGTTGCTGCTCCAGTCCCGGGAGACGATGACGGCGGCGGAGCTGGCCCGTGAGCTCGAGGTTTCCGAGCGGACCGTCTACCGCGACGTGCTGGCGCTCTCCGCCGCCGGGGTGCCGGTCTACGCCGATCGCGGCCGGGCCGGTGGCTACCGGCTGCTCGGCGGCTACCGGACCCGGCTGACCGGGCTCACCCGGGACGAGGCCGAAGCGCTGTTCCTCGCCGGGCTGCCCGGGCCGGCCGGCGACATGGGGCTCGCCGACGCGGTCGCCGGCGCCGAGCTGAAGGTGCTGGCCGCGTTGCCGCCCGCCCTGCGCGACGCGCCGGCCCGCGCCGGGCAACGCTTCCACCTGGACGCGCCGGGGTGGTTCCGGGAGACCGGGCCGCCGCCGTGGCTGGCCGAGCTGGCGGGGGCGGCCTGGCGGGACCGGGTCGTCGAGCTGCGCTACCGGCGCGGCGAGCGCGAGGTGACCCGGCGGGTGCAGCCCTACGGCCTGGTGCTCAAGAGCGGGACCTGGTACCTGATCGGCCGCGTCGGCGACGGGCACCGCACGTACCGGGTGGACCGGGTGACCGGCGTCGAGGTGACCGGAGAGGCCTTCGAGCGGGACGAGGGCTTCGACCTGGCCGGGCACTGGCGGGAGCAGGCCGGGTCGTTCCTGCGGACGATGCTGCGCGCGGAGGTCACCGTCCGGCTCAGCCCGGCGGGCCTGCGCCAGCTCCGGCACCTGGTCGATGCCCCCTTCGTGTACGAGGACGTGCTCGCCGCCGCCGGCCCACCCGACGAGCAGGGCTGGGTGGTGACCCGCCTGCCCGTCGAGTCCGTGGTGGTCGCGTACACCCAGTTGCTGGCCCTGGGCCCGGAGGTGGAGGCGCTCGACCCGCCGGAGCTGCGCGAACGCCTGGCCGACGCGGCCCGCCGGGCCGCCGCACGCTACGCCGGCCCGGCCCGCCCCTGACCATTCGGGTCAGCGGTACCCGGTGACGTCGGCCGGCTTGCCGGCGTCGACCACCTCGCTGAGGTAGCGGAACGCGTCCGGCCGGCTGCCGTCGACATCGGTGAAGCCATACACCTGGGACAGCTCACCGGCGGAGACCGACCGGCCGCTCCAGCGGGCCTTGTCGTCGTCGGCGGCCAGGGCGGCCACCGCGCGCCCGACGAAGGCCGGCGTCTCGGAGATGAGGAAGTGCGGGTCCGTGGCCGCCCCGTCGCGCCAGTTCTCCTCGGTCACGCCGAAGTGCTCCAGCATCGCCTCGGAGCGGATCCAGCCCGGGGTGAGCGCGACCGCGGTGCCGCCATGCGGCTTCAGCTCGTGCGCCTGGCTGAAGGCGAGCCGGTTGACCGACGTCTTCGCCAGGTCGTAGAAGACGGAGAGCCGGTAGTTGGCGTCGTTGTACGTCTTGGTGCCGTCGCCGATCTCCACCACCAGGCCGCCGGGGCGGCGGATCAGCAGCGGCAGGGCGAAGTGGCTGGTGATGATGTGCGTGTCGACCGCCAGTCGCAGCGTACGGAAGCCCGCCTCCAGTGGCTGCTCCCAGACCGGCTTCTCCCAGGTGACCAGCGGATCGCCGCCCCAGATGTCGTTGACCAGCACGTCGAGGCGCCCCTGCTCGGCGTCGATCCGGGCCACCAGGTCACGGACCTGCTCGGGTACGAGGTGGTCGACCCGTACCGCGATGCCGGTGCCGCCGGCGGCGCTGACCAGCTCGGCGGTCTCCTCGATCGTCTCCGGCCGGTCCATCTCGGAGCGGCCGGCCCGGCTGCTGCGACCGGTGGCGTAGACGGTGGCGCCCGCCGCGCCGAGCTGGACCGCGATCTGCCGGCCCGCGCCCCGGGTCGCCCCGGCCACCAG
Source organism: Micromonospora sp. GCM10011542 (assembly GCF_042650685.1). Classification (NCBI taxonomy): domain Bacteria; kingdom Bacillati; phylum Actinomycetota; class Actinomycetes; order Micromonosporales; family Micromonosporaceae; genus Micromonospora; species Micromonospora sp. GCM10011542. The sequence goes on along the minus strand of NZ_JBHSBO010000010.1, from coordinate 78,432 downwards.
CGCGATCTTTCCTGTCAGCGGTTGTGTCATGCCTGAAAGGCTGTCAGCAATACCTGACAGGCGACGTCCGAATTCCCAGGCGATCAGTCCGCGAGGCGACGGTGCCGCTCAGTCCGCGAGGCGGACGCGGACCCGGCGGTTGGCCCGGCCCTTGCTCTCCACCTTGACCACCTGCACCTTGCCGATCTGCGCGGTGGACGCGACGTGCGTACCGCCGTCGGCCTGCACGTCCAGGCCCACGATGTCGACGATCCGGACCTCCTGCTCGTCCGGCGGGATCAGATTGGACTGGGTGCGGATGATGTCCGGCAGGGCCAGCGCCTCGGCCCGGGGCAGCACCCGGACGGCGACCGAGCGGTCGGCGGCCACCTCGGCGTTGACCAGCTCCTCGATCCGGCTCTTGAAGTCGGCCGGCACCTCGGGCAGGTTGAAGTCCATCCGGGCCTCGCCCGGTTCCATGTTGCCGCCGGTCACGAGCGCACCGAAGTCGCGGAACACCACCCCGCAGAGCACGTGCAGCCCGGAGTGGGTACGCATCAGCCGGTTGCGGCGCTCGTCCTCGATCGCGCCGGTGACCTCGGTGCCGGGCGGCGGCAGCGGGTCACCCTCGGCGGGGATCAGGTACGGGTCGTCGCCCTTGCGGGTGCCGACGATCCGGGTCTGCACGCCCTGCCAGAGCAGCACGCCGTGATCCGGCGGCTGGCCGCCGCCACCCGGGTAGAACGCGGAGCGGTCCAGCACGATGCCCTGCTCCGGGTCGACGTGCAGGACCGTGCAGGTCCACTCGCGCAGGGTCGGGTCGGCGAGGTCGAGCCGGTGGGTGCGGCCGTGATGTGTGACGCCCATGACAGGGCACGTTACTCGTTGAGGAAGCCGGAGATGCGCTCTCGCAGATCGGCGCGGTCCGACCAGAGCACGCCGGGGCGGTCGTACACGTGCAGGGTGGAATTCGGCAGCGCGGCGGCGAGTCGCTCGGCGACCTCGACCGGGTGCAGGTCGTCGCCGGCGCAGCCGATCACCAGCGCCGGTGCGGTCACCACCGCCAGGGCCGTGGCGTCCCGCAGCGGCGCCTGCTCCGGGAGGGCGGCCAGGCCGTCGGCCAGGCCGTCGCGCAGCAACTGGTCGAGGCGCTGCCGCAGGTACGCCCAGCCGGCCGGGGTGTTGCGGATGGCGCTCGGCAGCTCCAGCGAGACGACGTCGGCGACGGCCGAGGCGTCCCCGCTCTCCACGGCCGCCAGCAGGTCGGCGACGCGCTCCCGGGCGACCGGGCCGCGCGGCTGGTCGAGCACCGCGGGCAGGAAGAAGACCAGCTTGTCGAAACGATCCGGGCTCTCCACCAGGAGCCGGGAGAGCGCACCTGCGCCGAGGCTCGCCCCGAACGCCCGGGTGGCGCCGCTCAGGTCGGCGATGGCCCGCAGGTCACGGGCGAGGTCGAGGTAGCTCCACGGCCCGGCCGGCGCGTCGGAGCGGCCGTGGCCGCGAAACTGGAAGAAGACCTTGCGGCCGTTGACCCCGCTGCCGAACGGGCGGGTGGTGGCGATGCCGTTACCCAGCCCGTGGGCGAACACCGTGACCGGGTCACCTACGCCGGTGACCAGCCGCTCCAGCCGTACGCCGTGCGGTGTGGTGACCAGCTCGGTCTCCGGCTCGGGCAGGGCCGGCCGGCCGGTGCGCGGCCCGCCCGGACCGGGCCCCCAGGTGCGGGGACCGCCGTCCGGCGGGGGCGGCCAGCGGAAGCCTCTCACCAGAAGCCCTTGCCGTCGCTGAGATCGCGCAGGCCGACCCGGACGTCCAGGAGGTAGATCAGGCCGGCGGCGATGCCGACCAGTCCGAAGAGGCTGATCGGGCCGAAGCCGAGCAGCGTCAGCACCAGGCAGACCGCGAGGATGGCGATCCAGCCGCCCTTGGGCAGGGTGCCGATCGCGGGGAAGGCGTCGGAGCGCTGGGTGATGGCGTGCACCAGGGCGACGCCCTGAACGATCAGCGCGAAGACGAGCAGGATCAGCTCGATCACGTCACGGACGGCGAAGGCGAAGATCGGCGCGGCGTTGGCCATGACGGCAAGCTTATGTCGGCGACCCCGGATACGTCCGACAAGGACGCCCCGGGGTCGCCGACGACGTGAACTACTCGGCGGCCGGGCGGGTGCGCTTGGTGGCGCGGGGCAGCTTCGCCGACGGCGTCGCGGCCGGCTTGGCGGCCTTCGGCGCCCGGGTGGCCTTCTTGGCCACGGCGGGCTTGGCCTCGATGACCTCGGCCACGTCGGCCGGGGTCGGCACGTCGGCCGGGGCGGTCGCGGCCGGCGTGGCCTCGGCCGGAGCGGTGGCCGTGGCGGGGACCTCGGCCTGCGTCGCCTCGATGTCGGAATTGACGGTCTCGGCGGCCTCCAGCACGCCGGCACCGACCACCCGCTCGCCCCGGGCCACGAGCGCGCCGTACGCGGCGAACGCCCGCTCCTGGGCGGCCTGGGCACCGGCGACCACGACGGCGGCGTTGCGGGTCGCGGCGGCGCGCAGCTTGTCCAGGTCGGTGACCTCACGCAGCTTGTTCAGGTCGGCGACCTCGCGCAGCCGGGCCAGGTCGGCCGACTCGCGCAGCTTGACCAGGTCCAGCTCGGCCTGGGCCCGCTCGCGCAGGGTGCCGGCCGTCTCGTTGGCGGTGCGCAGCGTCTCGGTGGCCTTCTGCCGCAGCTCGAAGCCGGTCAGCACGGCGCGGCCGCCCAGGTCGGCGACGACCCGGGTGCCGAGCAGGCCGACCGTGGCCGGCAACTTGCGCAGCTGCTGCAGGGCCAGCTCGCCGGCGCCGGCGGCGGCGTAGATCGGGGCCGGGATGCGGTTGGTCTTCGGCTGGGTCATGACATCTCCTCTTCGGCCGCGTCCGCGGCCTTCCGGACCGCCGGACCGGCGGCCTTCTTCTCGGGGGTGTTGGTGCGTTCGGTGCTGGTGCCTTCGGTGCTGGTCGTCGGGGCGGGCGCGGAACCCGCCTCGGTGACGGCCACCGACTCGAGAACCGCTTCGGTCGGCGTGCCGCCGGCGGTGGTCGGGCCGGTGGCGGCCAGGTTCGCCACGTCCGCCGGCTCGTCGGCCACGTCGGTCGGGCCGGTCCCGCCGCTAGCGGCGGCCGGTGCGGGGGCGTTGCCGTCCGCCGCCGCCTGCGCCTCGGCGAGCCGCGTGTTCTCCCGGCGGAACGTCTCGTAGATCTGGGTGAGCGACTGCTTCTGGGCCATCGTCAGGTCGGCGTCGACCGCGATGGCGGCCAGCACCCCCTGACCCTCCTTGTCGTCGAGCAACCCGGCGCGCAGGTACATCGCCGGGGTGGAGACCCGCAGGGCACTCGCGAGCTGCTGGAGCACCTCGGCGCTCGGCTTGCGCAGGCCGCGCTCGATCTGGCTGAGGTACGGGTTGCTGACCCCCGCCTGCTCGGCGAGCTGCCGAAGCGAGATCTTGGCGTTGCGCCGCAGGTCGCGGATGAACCCGCCGACGTCGGGAAGGTCCTTGGGTGTGGCCATGGACCGAACGCTAACCGCCCCCGCTAACTCCTGCAAGCAAAACGCTAGCCAGAGTTAGCGATGTCTCACCATCCCGGTTGCGCGCCGCTCGTCCGATCCGTACCGTCCGTCCGTGCACAAGATCACAGTCAACGGAGCAGTCCTCGCGTACGACGAGGCCGGCAGCGGTTCGCCGGTCGTGCTGCTGCACGCCGGAATCGCCGACCGCCGGATGTGGCGCGGCCAGGTCGCGGCGCTCGCGACCCGGCACCGGGTGATCGTCCCGGACCTGCGCGGCTACGGCGACTCCGAGCTGCCCCCGACGCCGTTCGCGCACCACGACGACGTGGTCGGTCTGCTGGACGCGCTGGACCTGCCCCGGGCCGCCCTGGTCGGCTGCTCCTTCGGCGGATCGGTCGCCATCGACACCGCGCTCGCCCACCCCGACCGGGTGAGCGCGCTCGCCCTGTTCGACACGGCGGTGTCCGGTAACGAGTGGTCCGAGGAGGCCAACGACCTCTGGGACGACCTGGTCGGCGAGGTCGACCCGGACGACTTCACCGCCGGCGCGGCCGGCGAGGTGCGGTTCTGGGTGGTCGGGCCGGGCCGCCAGCCGTCCGACGTCGACCCGGAGCTGATCGCGTTCGCCCAGGAGATGGACCAGCGGGCGCTGGCCGCCGAACTCGCGCTCGGCGCGGTGGAGGTTGCCGAGCTGGAGCCTCCGGCGATCGGCCGCCTCGGCGAGCTGCGGCTGCCCGTGCTGGTCACCGCCGGAGCGGCCGATGTGCCGGACATCAGCCGCCTCGCCGACCGGATCGCCGCCGAGGTGCCCGGCGCCATCCGGCTACCGGACGTGCCGAACGCCGCGCACCTGCTGCCGCTGGAGCGCCCGGAGCCGGTCAACGCCGCCCTGCTCGACTTCCTGACCTGACCCCGCGCCACCCCGGCTCCCGGGTGGCCGCGAACGACGAGATAAAACGAGCGCTATGACTCAGAGTCATAGTTATGACGCTGAGTCATAGCGCTGATGCGGACACGCCCGTCCGGGCCGGTCGGCACCTGCCCGGGAGCCCCGCCGGGGACTACCAGAGCGGGCGGACCGCGCCGACCGGGACGCCGCCGCCGAAGAGCGGCACCTCGGCGTACTCGGCCAGCACCGGGGCGTCGACCCCGAGCCGGCGCAGCGCGGAGACCAGCACCGGCATCCGGGCGCGCTCGGCACCGTCGTCGATCTTCAGGGCGACCGCGCCGACGCCGGGCACCGCCGCCGCGATCACTCCCTCGGCGCCGACCTTGGCCAGCAGGCCCGGGATGCCCCGCATCAGCCGGGTGTCCTCGGCCCGGGTGCCGCCGACGATCTCCGGGTGCGCGCGCATGGCGTCGGCCACCGCGCGCGGCTCCGAGCCGGGCTCGGCGTCGACCAGCCGCAGGTACGCCCCGGCCAGCCCGGTCAGCGACACGGCGAGCACCGGAGCGCCGCAGCCGTCCACGCCGACCGCCGCCGCCTCCTCGCCGGTGAACTCCTCGATGGCGGCGCGCAGCCGCTGCTGCAACGGGTGCTCCGGCCGCCAGTAACCGTCCAGCGGCCACCCCGCGGCCTGGCAGGTCAGCAGCATCCCGCTGTGCTTGCCAGAGCAGTTCATCTGCACCCGGGTCGGTCCGCCCCCGGCGCGCAGCACGGCCTCCCGCGCCGCCGCACCCACCGGCAGGTCGGGCGGGCAGTGCAGGGCCGAGGGATCCAGGCCGCCCCGATCCAGCAGGGCGCCGACCCGGGCCAGGTGGAAGTCCTCGCCGGCGTGGCTCGCCGAGACCAGCGCCAGGTCGGCAGGGTCGGTCAGCGTCAGGCCGGCCCGCAGCATCCCGATCGCCTGCATCGGCTTGCTGGCCGAGCGGGGAAAGATCGGGGAGGTGGCGTCCCCGGCGGTGGCCACCGGGGCGCCGGCGGCGTCCAGCACCACCACCGAGCCGCGGTGCACGCCCTCCACGAACCCGGACCGGACCACCTCGGCGAGCGGCGCGCCGCCCTCGTACGTCTTTCCCACGTGCTGGACGGTACCGAGGCCCCCCGGGGGTCCGGCGGCGGGGTGACCAGGTCGTCCACCGCCCGGGTGACAGGGGTGCCGGACGGGGCCGTCCTTACAGGCCGAGCAGCTCGCGGGCCTCGGCGGTGGTCAGCGGCGGACGCTGGGCGAGTTGGGCGAAGCCGACCGCCCGGGCGACCAGCTGCATGTTGGACTCCACCGGCCGACCCTTGGCGTACGTGACCGTGTCCTCCATGCCGACCCGCAGGTGGCCGCCGGCGGAGAGCGAGGCCAGCAGCACCGCGATGGTGCTGCGGCCGATGCCGGTCGCCGAGAAGGTGGTGCCTTCCGGCAGGTCGCGCAGCATGCGGTGCGCCGCCACCAGCGTCTCCGTGGTGCCCGGCATTCCGCCCGGCACCCCCATCACGAAGTCGACGTGCACGTGCCCGCCGGCCGGCAGGCCGTATTTGCCGAGCAACCGCTGGAGCGCGGTGAGGTGGCCGAGGTCGAAGATCTCGTACTCCGGCACGATCCCGCGCTCCTGCATCCGGGTGTGCAGGTCGACGATGAACTCCCAGCGGTTGAGGAAGACGTCGTCGCCGAAGTTGAGCGTGCCCATGGTGCAGGAGGCCATGTCCGGTCCGGCGTCCAGCACGGCGAGCCGGGCGGACTCCGGGTCGGTCACCGCGCCGCCGGAGGAGAGCTGCACGATCAGGTCGGTGCTCTCCCGCAACGCCGCCACCGTGTCCCGCAGCCGGACCGGGTCGAGGGTGGGTCGCGCCTCGTCGTCGCGGATGTGGACGTGGATCACGGCGGCACCCAGTGCCTCGCACTCCTTGGCCGTGAGCAGCAGCTCGTCGAGGGTCACCGGCAGGGCCGGCACCTCCGCCTTGGCCGACTCCGCACCCGTCGGGGCTACCGTGATCAACGTCCCTGTCGTCATGCCGGCGATCCTAGACGCCCCGGTCAGGACGGGTCGATCGCCGCCGCGGTCTCGCCGATCGTCAACCGGGCGTCCTCGGGGACGTTCCGCTTGATCACCGCGAGGGCGACCTGACCCAGCTCGTGGTGCAGCACGGCGGTGCCGACGAAGCCGACCGGCCGACCGTCCAGGGTCACCGGCGTACCGGCGGTCGGGGGCTGGTCGGTGGTCACCCCGTCCAGGTGCAGCAGCACCAGCCGCCGGGGCGGCCGGCCCATGTTGTGCACCCGGGCCACCGTCTCCTGGCCCCGGTAGCAGCCCTTGTCCAGGTGCACGGCCGGGCCGATCAGGTCCACCTCGGCCGGGATGGTCCGGTGGTCGGTGTCCACCCCGACCCGGGCCCGCCGGGCGGCCACCCGGATCGCCTCGTACGCCCAGAGCCCGGCGACCGGTACGCCCGCGCCGCGCAGCTCCGCCACCACCTGCTCCATCGCCGGCCGGGGCACCAGCAGGTCCACGCCGAGCGGCCCCCGTCGGGCCCAGCCGCCGGACGGCAGCAGGCGGACGTCGTAGCGCACGGTGGGCCGGGGCGGCACGGCGCCGGCGGTGAACTTCGGGCCCGGCACCGCGACCAGGTCCGGCGCGGCCAGCCCGGTCACGCCGAGCGTGCCCAGGGCCTCCAACGCCGCCGGCCCGACCAGCGACAGCAGGGCGTGGTCCGGGGTCGCGTCGCGCGGCTCGACCTTGCTGAAGAACCGCATCTTCTCCAGGTACGCCAGCAGACCGGCGGTCGCGCCGGGCTCGGTGTCCAGCCAGGTGGTCTCGCCATCCTCGGCGACCATCGCGTGCTGTTCGACGTGCCCGTGCGGGGAGAGCACCAGCAGCTCGGTGCCCTCGCCGGCGGCCAGCGTCGCCAGGTGCTGCGAGGTGAGGGTGTGCAGCCAGTCGGCGCGCTCCTCCCCCGGCACCGCCACGATCCCCCGGTGCGACCGGTCCACCAGGCCGACCTCGGTGTCCAGGGTGCGCTGCTCACGCAGCGGGTCGCCGTAGTGCGCGGCCACCCCCCGTACCCCGGCCGCGGCGTGCGCCGGCTCCGGCTGGTCGCGGCTGGCCTCGTCGATGCTCTCGACGGCCACCGCACCCGCGATGTCGATCATTTCTGGTCCCCGTTCTCGCAGCGGTCGCAGACGCCGAAGAGTGACACGTGCCCGATGTCCACCCGGAACCCGCGCTGCGCGGCCAACTGGTCGGCGAGCGGGCGGAGCAGCTCCGGATCGATCTCGTCGATCGCGCCGCACTCCCGGCAGACCAGGTGGACGTGCTGGTGCTCGCCGGCCGCGTGGTAGGTCGGTGAGCCGTGCGACAGGTGGGTGTGGGTCACCAGCCCGAGCCGTTCCAGCAGCTCCAGCGTGCGGTAGATGGTGGTGATGTTGACGCCGGCGGCAACCTCCCGAACGGCGGTGTGCACCTGCTCCGGGGTGGCGTGGCCCAGATCCAGCACCGCCTGCAGGACGAGCTGCCGCTGGGCCGTCAGCCGCAGCCCACGGGCCCGGAGCATTTCCGCGAGGGAGGATTCGGACACCGTCCGATCATAGTTCGGCCACGGCGCCGGTCCTCGCGCCGCGACCGACCGCCACTACGCTCGACGGTCATGGTGATGCCGTCCGTCCGGAATCCCGCCACCGCGCCGACCGCACGGATCGCCGTGCTGGGGCGCGGCGCGGTGCCCGCCGGGGAGCCGGTGCTGCGCGGCGACGACCTGGGCGTACTGCGCGGCGACGGGCTCTTCGAGACCATGCACCTGCGCGACGGGCGGCCGTGGCTGCGCGACGAGCACCTAGCCCGGCTGGCCGCGGCGGCCGCCGCCGTGGAGCTGACCCTGCCGCCCACCGACGCGCTGGTCGAGCTGCTGGACGTCGTCCGGGCCGGCTGGCCGGCTGCGGTGGAGGGGGCGCTGCGGCTGGTCTGCACCCGGGGGCCGGAGGCCGGCGGCCCGCCGACCGTGTACGCCACGCTGGCCGAGGTCCCCGCGTCGTCCCGGGCGGCCCGCCGGAACGGGATCAGCGTGGCCACCCTGCCGCTCGGGGTCCCGGCCGCGGCCCGCACCGGCCTGGACTGGCTGCCCGCGGGCATCAAGTCCACCTCGTACGCGGTGAACACCGCCGCCCGTCGCTGGGCGGGCCGGGCGGGGGTGGACGACGTGCTCTGGGTCTCCTCCGACGGGTACGCGCTGGAGGGGCCCACCGCCAACGTGGTGTGGCTCACCGGCGACACGCTCTGCACGGTGCCGGCCGCCAGCACCGGCATCCTGCCCGGCACGACCGCCGCCTGGCTGCTTGGGCACGCCGGCGAGCTGGGCCTCGGCGCCGCCGAACGACTGGTCACCCCGGCCGAGCTGCACGCCGCCGACGCGGTCTGGTTCACCTCGTCCGTGCGCGGCCTGATCGAGGTGCACACCCTGGACGCCGTGCCCCGCAACCGCTGCCCGCGCACCCCGGCCATCCAGTCGTTGCTGGGCTTCCCGCTGGACTGACCGACCGGCTCGACGCCGGACTTCCGCTCAGCCGGCGACGCGGATGAGGCGGGCGGAGAGGTGCGGGCTCAGCCCGTGCCCCATCGCGGCCATCTCCTGCGCGTAGAGCAGAGCGCCCTCGACGATGCCGAAGAGCCGGTGCCCGGCGGTGACCTCCTTGGCGGTCGAGGTGCGGACCACGGCGTCGGTGACGAACTCGATCTGGGTGCCCTTGCGCTTGCCGATGTGCAGCTCCATCACCCCGGACGGGGTGGTCAGCAGCGCCTCCAGCTCGTCGGTGGCCCGGCCGTCCACCACCACCGGCCGCCACCAGCCGACCTCACGCCCGGCCGGGCGGACCGGCTTGCTCTGCTCGTCGAGGATCCACGCCCGCGACTCGTACGACAGGAACGGCCGGCCGTCGTGGCTGATCCGGATCTCCTGGGCGTAGTCGAAGTCCTCGACGGTGGGGAACCCACCCTTGCCCCGGCCACGCCACACCCCGATGTACGGCAGCAGGCCGTCCAGCGTCGGGTGCAGCTTCGGCCCGACCCGCAGGTCGTGACTCTCCTCGAAGGGGTACGGGTCGACCGGCGGCGCGTTCAGCCACGGCGGCTGCAGGGGGTTCTCGTCGCTCACCGCGCCACCTTCGTTCGCGACTGCGGGGCTCGCAAACCCGGCTCACTCCTCACGGTCACCAGTTACCTCTCGAAATGCGTACGGCTACGTAGACCAGGCCACCGGCGAGCGCGCCCAGGCCGGCGACCAGCAGGCTGACGAACCCGATCTCGGTAACCATCCCGACCATCCTATGCTGGGCCCCATGGCCCGCTCTCTCGTCGTCAAGGTCACCGCCGGTGCGGACGCGCCGGAGCGGTGCGCGCAGGCGTTCACGGTCGCCGCGACGGCGGTCGCCGCCGGGGTGGACGTCTCGCTCTGGCTCACCGGGGAGTCGACCTGGTTCGCGCTGCCCGGCCGGGCCCAGGACTTCGAGCTGCCGCACTCGGCCCCGCTGGCCGAGCTGCTGCACGTCATCCTGGCCACGGGCCGGGTGACCGCCTGCACGCAGTGCGCGGCCCGCCGGGAGATCGGCCCCGACGACGTGCTGCCCGGCGTACGGATCGCCGGGGCAGCGGTCTTCGTCGAGGAGGCGCTCGCCGAGGGCGCGCAGGCACTCGTCTACTGACCCGGGCGCCGGTGCCGCGGCCGGCACGGGCGGAGTGCGGATACCGACCCGGCATCTCGGACAGATGCCTACGATTCGCATGTGACCGAGGCGACGGAGAGATTCTTCGAATCACTGCCGGCACGCGCTCCGGAGATCCTGCGCGGCCTGGCCGACGGGACCCTTCAGATCGACCTCGGCACCGGCGACCGGACCGAGCACTGGCTGGTCCGGATGCGGCCCGGGGAGGTGCAGGTCAGCCGGGCCCGCGGCCCGGCCGACGCCATCTGGTACAGCAGCGTGGACCTCTTCGACCGGCTGGTCACCGGCAGGGCTCAGGGGATCGCCGCGGTGCTGCGCAACGAGAGCACGTTCAGCGGGAACGTCATCCTCTTCCTGGCCTTCCGCCGCTTCTTCCCGGACCCGCCCGGCACCAGCGACCCGCGCGAGGTGGCCCGGGAGCAGGTCAGGCGGCTGGCGTGAAGGATCTGGTCAGCATCCTGGACGGCAACACCTTCCTGGTCAGCGACCGGCGGGGGGACATCGAGCCGTCCTTCGACTTCCCCACCGGTCTGTTCTCCTTCGACACCCGCTTTCTGTCCAGCTGGATCCTCACCCTCAACGGCGAGCGGCTGCACGCCCTCTCCATCGACGAAGGAGAGTCCTACCGGACCCGGTTCTTCCTGGCCCCGGGTGAGCCCACGCACTACCTGGACGCGAAGGCCTCGGTGATCCGCAGCCGGGCCATCGGGGGCAGCTTCGACGAGGAGCTGACCGTGCTGAACCACAGCGGGGAGGAGGTCGAGTTCACCCTCCGGATCGACATCGGCGCCGACTTCGCCGACCTGTTCGAGATCAAGCACGCCCGGCAGAAGCGTGGCCGGTCCAAGGCCACCGTCGCCACCGACGAGCTGCGGCTGACGTACCGGCGGGACGCGTTCCACCGGGAGACCGTGGTGAGCACCAGCATGCCGGCACAGGTCGACGTCGCCGGGATGACCTTCCGGATCCGGATCGGCCGGCACGGCGAGTGGACCACCCGGCTGCACGTGGCCACGGTCGTCTACGGGGCGCGCGGCGAGGACATCCGGGCCACCCTGCCGTACGGCGGCAGCCGCAACGCCGAGGCCATCCACACCGAGCAGCAGCAGCTCATCGACCGGGCCCCGAAGCTCGGCTGCGACTGCCAGCCGCTGGCCGGAGCGTACCGGCGCAGCCTCAACGACCTGGCCGCCCTGCGCTACGAGTCGATCGCGCTCGGCGTCCGGCTGCTCGCTGCCGGGCTGCCCTGGTTCATGACCCTCTTCGGCCGGGACAGCATCATCACCTCGTTGCAGGTGCTGCCGTTCCTGCCGGAGCTGATCCCGCCGACGATCTTCATGCTGGCCGGGTTGCAGGGCCACCGGGTGGACGACTTCCGAGACGAGGAGCCTGGCAAGATCCTGCACGAGCTGCGGTACGGCGAGACCGCCGGTTTCGAGGAGCAGCCACACTCGCCGTACTACGGGTCGGCGGACTCCACCCCGCTGTTCGTGATCCTGATCGACGAGTACGAGCGCTGGACCGGTGACGTCGAACTGGTCCGGCGGCTGGAGCCCACCGTCCGCTCGGCTCTGGAGTGGATCGACACGTACGGGGACCTGCTCGGCACCGGCTACCTCTGGTACCAGACCCGCAACCCGGACACCGGTCTGGCGAACCAGTGCTGGAAGGACTCCTGGGACGGCATCTCGTACGCCGACGGCCGGATGCCCGGCTTTCCCCGGGCCACCTGCGAACTGCAGGGGTACGCGTACGACGCCAAGATCCGGGCCGCCCGGATGGCGCGGGAGTTCTGGAACGACCCGGCGTACGCCGACCGGCTCGAGCGGGAGGCGGCCGAGCTCAAGCAGCGGTTCAACCGCGACTTCTGGATCGCCGACCGGGAGTACTACGCGCTCGCCCTGGACGCCGACGGCCGGCACGTGGACGCGCTGTCGTCGAACATCGGGCACCTGCTGTGGAGCGGGATCGTCGACGAGTCCCGGGCGGGCCGGATCGCGGAGCACCTGCTCGGTCCACGGCTCTTCTCCGGCTGGGGGGTACGGACCCTCGCCGACGACCAGGGCGGGTACAACCCGATCGGCTACCACGTGGGCACCGTCTGGCCGTTCGACAACTCGCTCATCGCCTGGGGGCTGTGGCGGTACGGCTTCCGGGAGGAGGCCGGACAGATCTGTGACGCCATGCTGGCCGCGTCCCGGTACTTCAACGGGCGGCTGCCGGAGGCGTTCGCCGGCTATGAGCGCGGCCTGACCGACTATCCGGTGGAGTATCCGACCGCGTGCAGCCCGCAGGCCTGGTCCACCGGCACGCCGCTGCTGCTGCTGCGGGTGATGCTCGGTCTGGAGCCGCAGGGCGAGCACCTGATCATCGATCCGGCCGTGCCACCGGGCATGGGCCGGATCGAGCTGCTGGACATCCCCGGCCGGTGGGGCCGAGTCGACGCGCTGGGCCGCAGCCGTACTCCCGAGGAGGAGCAGCAGCGGCGCGACGGCTGAGCTGCGGTCGTCGGAGTCCGGTGCCGCCGCGGGTCAGCTCGGGCAGGCGACGGTGGCGGTCAGCCGGGCGGCGTCCGGGGTGAGCTCGGCCAGCACGGTGACCGGGCCGGCGCGGTACGCGTACACCGGGGGGGCGTCCAGCAGCGGGGTTCCGTCGGTCAGCGCCCCGAGTGGGCCGGCCGGCGCGGCCGGGCCGGGGGCGGCGACGGACCACGCGGTCCGGGCCACCGCGCCCCCCGGACAGGGCGCGCGGACCAGCTCCGGCGTCGGTGGCACCGGCTGGCCGAGCGCCCGTGCCGCGGCGGACAGGGCGGCCACCTCGGGACCGTCGGCCGCCACCGGCGCCGGCGTGTAGCCGGAGCCCACGGGCCGGCAGCCGGTGTCGGCGGTCAACCGCACCCGGCCGTCCCCGGTCGGGCCGCCCTCGACGGCCACGAACTCACCGGCGTCGGCGCTCAGCCGGGGACCGTCCGGGGTCCTCCGGACGCCCGCCCGCCAGTCTGCCGGGAGCCGGTCGGCGATCCGGTCCAGTACGGCCTGTTCGGTGCCCGTGGGCGCCAGCACGGTCACCGCACGCCGCAGCGTCGCGCCGTCGGCGAAGGGAGTGACCCGGCAGCCCCGGTCGATCCGGGGCGGGACCAGCTCCAGCACACTGCCGGCGCCGGCCGCCGCCGCCAGCTCACCGACCGCCCGGTCGACCACCGGCCCGGCCTCGCCGAGGGAGCGCTGCTCGCGCACGGTGGGCGGGTCGTCGCGGACCGAGAGCCAGGTGAGCCCGGCCAGCAGCACGGCCCAGGCCACCGTCGCGGCCAGCAGCCAGCGCAGCCACCGCCGGTTGGGTGCCGGCGCGTCGGGACCGGTCGACGGGACCCACCCCGCCCGGACAGCACCGCTCACCCGGCCATCGTGTCACGCGTGGTCGGCCCGCCCGGCGGCACGGGTCGGCGGATCCAGCCGGTAGCCGACGCCGCGCCCCGGCGGGCTGACCGTCGGCGTGCCGGCGACGGTCCGGGTGAACCTGGTGGACACCACCACCGGCCACACCCTCACCGCGAACGCCCAGGGCAGGTACGCCTGGTGGCTGCCGAAGGGCCGGTACGAGGTGATCGTGGCCAAGGACGGCTGGGTGCCGGAGGTGCAGCGCACCCGGATCGAGGCGGGCTTCGTCAACACGCTCGACTTCGTGCTCGACCCGGTCTCGTCCTGCACCAGAGCCGGCGGGATCTGAGCGGCAAAGCCGACCGGGGCCGGTCACCCTCTCGGGTGACCGGCCCCGGTCGATCGGAGCGGTGGGTCAGGCGACGGTGACGGTGACCTCGTTGATGCCCCGGCCTGCGGTGACGGCGGTGTCGCCGTTGCCGTGCCGGGAGAGCGCCCGCAGGGTCCAGGTGCCCGGCGCGGCGAAGAACCGGAACTGGCCGGCGGGAGAGGTGACGACCTCGGCGGTGAACTCACCGGTCGAGTCGAGCAGCCGGACGTAGGCACCCGGGACCGCCTCGCCCGCCTCCGAGTGCACGACGCCGGTGATCACGGTTTCCTTCTCCAGGTCCAGGCTGGCCGGCAGCGGCGCGGCCTGGTCGGGCGCGGCGCAGCCCGCGGCGGTGGGAGCGGTCATGGTCAGGCCTCCCCGGGCTCATCGCCGAGTGCGACCGGCACGCCGACCAGCGAGCCGTACTCGGTCCAGGATCCGTCGTAGTTCTTCACGTTGCGGTGGCCCAGCAGTTCCTGGAGCACGAACCAGGTGTGCGAGGAACGCTCGCCGATCCGGCAGTAGGCGATGGTCTCCCTGCTGTCGTCGAGCCCGGCGTCGGCGTAGATCCGGCGCAGCTCGTCGTCGGACTTGAAGGTGCCGTCCTCGTTGGCCGCCTTGGACCACGGCACGCTGATCGCCGTGGGGATGTGCCCGGCCCGCTGCGCCTGCTCCTGCGGCAGGTGGGCGGGGGCGAGCAGCCGGCCGGCGAACTCGTCGGGGCTGCGCACGTCGACCAGGTTCCTGGTGCCGATCGCGTCGACGACCTCGTCGCGGAAGGCGCGGATGGAGGTGTCCGGCTCCTGCGCGACGTACCGCGTCGCCGGGCGGGTCACCGCGTCCTTGACCAGCGGACGGGCGTCCAGCTCCCACTTCTTGCGGCCGCCATCGAGCAGCTTCACGTCGCGGTGGCCGTAGAGCTTGAAGTACCAGTAGGCGTACGCGGCGAACCAGTTGTTGTTGCCGCCGTAGAGGATCACGGTGTCGTCGTTGCTGATGCCGCGCTCGGAGAGCAGCGCCTCGAACTGGCTCTTGTTGACGAAGTCCCGGCGCACCGGGTCCTGCAGGTCGGTCTTCCAGTCGAGCTTGATCGCGCCGGCGATGTGGCCGGTGTCGTAGGCGGAGGTGTCCTCGTCGACCTCGACGAAGACGACGCCCGGGGCGTCGAGGTTCTTCTCGGCCCACTCGGCCGAGACGAGTGCGGTGTCGCGACTCATCGAATCACTCCCTGGTGAGGATGGATGGTGAGCCAACGCGCGAGAGTATCGATAGGTGTGACTGTCGCACCACGCGCGGGACCCTGGGAAAGGACGGGATCACGGGTTCGTGCGACGGCGCCGCTGCCGGGCGTTGGGTGGGATCACCGGAGGGTACGCGGACCCTGCGTGCCGGTGGCCGCTCTCAGGCGGCCGAAGACAGCCCCGCCGTCAGATGACGGGGCGACACAGGCAGGTGGCCACGCGGCACAGGTCGACCGCGCGCCGTTTGGTGAGGAGCGTCCCCATGAGCACGGAGCCTACCAGTCCGAGTGGTGGTCACCACTGGACCGACCAGCATCCGGGACTCCCACCCGAACCATCGACGGTCCGGCGTCCACCGTCGAGCGAGGACTCAGCTGGCAGAGTTGATCGGCACGTTCTTCGCGTCGGCGGTGACCGCGAGCCCCTCGGGCAGCGGCCGGACCTCCCGCACGGCGAGCTGGAACGGCAGGTCGGGCAGGGGCACGTCGATGGAGATGCCCTTGGCGTAGTTGTTCAGCAGGGTGCGGGCCAGCGGCAGGTTCGGCAGCCCGGCCGCGTCCAGGTTGTTGAAGCGCAGGGCGACCGCGCCGTTCTTGCCGACCGTGACGTCGGCGGTGCCGCTGACGGTCAACTTCTGCCCGAGGATGTCGACCGGCGCCGTGACGGCGAGCTTGCCGCCCTGCTCGCCGAGTTTCAGGCCGGGCCGGTCCAGCAGCGCCGCGAGGCTGTCGTAGCTGATCGTGCCGGTGCCGTTGACGGTGTCGGCGACCACGTCGCCCTGCCCGGTGCGCAGCGTGTCCAGCGAGGCCCGCACATCGCGGGCGTCCACGTCCAGCACCGGCAGGCTGACCGTGGCACCCTCGACCGGAGCCTGCACGTCGGTGAGCTGGATGGAGATCCGCTCGTACCGGCCGTCGAGCACCTGGGTGAGGAACGGGAAGCCGCCGACGTCGACCTGGGGCTCCGCCGACTGCGCGTTCTGCTTGGCGATTTCCTGGCTGACCCGTTTCCCGATCTCCCGCTCGGCCACCCCGGCCGCCACCCGATCGGCGATCACCAGCAGCCCGATCAGCAGCAGGAGCAGGACGACGAGCCCGATGAGCAGCTTGCGCCCACGCCGTCGGGGCCGAGCCTCGTACGCCGAACCGTCCTGCGCCACGCCGCCTCCTGTCTCCGCCCGCCGCACCGCGACGGGTCGCCGCCCATGACCGGTGCCGCCAGGCGGCGCACCGTTCGTACCCGACCCGCCCCGGGCTCAACCGTGGTTCAGAGGAACAGCATGCACATCGCGTACGCCGCCGGCGCGGCCAGGGCGAAACCGCCGAGCGGACCCTGCATGTGCCGGGCGACCCACATGGTGGGCAACTCGCCCGCCATCAGCCGGCCCGCCTCCGCGTACCCGACGGCGAGGTCGGAGAGCACGGCGGTGACCGCCGCGACCAGGCCGATCATCGCGGCCCGGGTCGGCGTGAACGGTGCGACCAGGTAGCTGCCGAGGACCGCGCTGACCAGCGTGCCGACCATGGCGCCGGCTACGACACCGGCGGCACCCCGGGGCACCTGGGGAGCGAGCCGCGGCCACGCCAGCACCGCGTCGGTCAGTCGGGCGACGGTGAGCGCCACCCCGCTGGCGGTCAGGCAGACCGTGATCGCCTGGGTGCCGGCCGGGATCCGGCTGAGCACGATCAGGGTGCCGAAGGCCACCACGCCGACCACGATCAGCAGCGTGGTGCCGAGCGAGTCGGTGACCCGGACCCGGTCGACCCGACGGACCAGTTGGCCGAGCACCGCGGCGAGGAACGCGGCGGCGGCCAGGTAGCCCAGCGGCGCCAGGCCGGCGACCTCGGTCTGCACCGCGGCGACGTCGGCGGCCCCGGCGACCGCGGCGCTGACGCCAGCGACCAGCAGCAGCGCGGGCGGCCGCATGGCCATCGTCCAGGCCAGCACGAACAGCAGTTGGACGCCGAAGATGATGAGGGCGAACGGCAGCCGGTGCCCGGGGCCCGAGGTCTGCGCGCCGAGCACCAGACCGACGCCGAGCAGCGCGGCGAAGCCGGCCACGGTCAGCGAGAGGGGCCGGCGCACCTCGACCGGCGGTACGACCTCCTCCTCCTCCACCTCGACGTCGTCCTCGCTGCGCCGGGCGGGCACGCCGGACCGGCGCGCCCGGCGTGGTCCGCCGCGCTCGCGGCGTTCGACGTCGTCGATGGCCGGGCCGGTACGCGGTGCCGGCGGTTGGCCACGGGTCGGATCGGCCGGACCCGGACGGGGCCCGCCGGGCCACGGATCGCGGCCGGCCTCGGGCGAGGTGGAGGGAAACACGCCCCGATCGTGCCAGACCGACCGGCGCCCGCGGAGGTCACGGTTTCCGCGACGTTAAAACTCGGGCCACGATCAGGGGCAAGGCAGACAAACAGGAAACGGCCCGACGGTGCGGCGGAGGCGATCGGTTACGCTCGACCCGCTACCCGCCCGTCAGTGACGCCGGGACCACGCAAGTTCTCAGCGCACTCCTCCGCGAGTGTGACTGGTCGCGCGCGGCCAGGCGGCCGCCGGGACGGAGGTGATCGTGGAGATCCTGCTGCTGGTGACCGCACGCGCAGGGGAACCGTCGGCTGTGCTGCCGGCACTCGACCTGCTGCCGCACTCGGTCCGCACCGCGCCGCGCGATGTCCGCACCCTGGTCTCCGGGCCGAGCCCCGACGCGGTGCTGGTGGACGCCCGCTCCGAGCTGAGCGAGGCCCGCGCGACCTGCCGGATGCTGCACGCCACCGGCCTCGGCGTTCCGCTGGTCGCGGTGGTCACCGAGGCCGGCCTGATCGCCCTCAACGCCGACTGGGGCGTCGACGACGTCATCCTCGCCTCCGCCGGTCCGGCCGAGGTGGAGGCTCGGCTGCGGCTCGCGGTCGGTCGGCTGAGCAACGCGACCGCCGGTGCCGGCGGCTCGATCCGGGCCGGTGAGCTGACCATCGACCCGGACACCTACGCGGCCAAGCTCAAGGGACGCCCGCTCGACCTCACCTACAAGGAGTTCGAGCTGCTGAAGTTCCTGGCCCAGCACCCGGGCCGGGTGTTCACCCGTGACCAGCTCCTCCGCGAGGTCTGGGGGTACGACTACTTCGGCGGCACCCGCACGGTGGACGTGCACGTGCGGCGGCTGCGGGCCAAGCTCGGCTCCGAGTACGAATCCATGATCGGCACCGTCCGGCAGGTGGGCTACAAGTTCGTCGTACCCCCCTCGCGGTCGCTGCCCGAGGCGGAGCACTCGCCGCTGTCGGTCTGACCTCACCCCGTCCGGGGACTGTTCCTTGTACGCCCTTTTTGCGCAGCTCGTCAGTTCTATTCTGACTGCCGGGTTTGTCGGAGAAGGGGGCGACGGTGCGCGCACTGACCACGGGGGCGACGGGCCGGCGTGACCGGCCAGCCGGGCGGAAGCCGTGACGCGGGTCAACTCGGCGCCGCGGGCCGCCGGAATCGTGACGCTGGTGGTGGCGGCACTGCTCGGGTCGGCGTACGCGCTGGGCCGCAGCCTCATCCCCGACCAACCGCGACACCACGCCACCGGCGTCACCACGGGCGTGGACGACCCCCGCTACGCCGATCAGCCCTCCGGCGAGGAGACGAGCCCGGGACCGCAGCCGAACAGCGACGACGGTACCGGCCCCAGCGAGGCCGGCCAGGACGGGTCCACGCGGCGCGGGTCGTCGCCCGAGCCCGAGGCCGACAACCTGTTCGGCGCCCATACCACCACCGGCACCTCGCGCGTTGCCCTGACCTTCGACGACGGGCCGGACCCCCGGTACACCCCACAGGTCCTGGCCGCACTGCGCGAGCACCACGTGAAGGCCACGTTCTGCGTCGTGGGCGAGAACGCGCAGGCCCACCCGGACCTGATCGAGGCGATCGTGGCCGACGGGCACACCCTGTGCAACCACTCCTGGAACCACGACGTCACCCTGGGCAAACGCTCTCCCGAGGCGATCCGCGCCGACCTGGTACGCACCAACGACGCGATCCGGGCGGCGGCGCCGGGCGCGCCGATCGTCTGGTACCGCCAGCCCGGGGGCGCCTGGACCCGTCCGGTGGTGTCGGTGGCGCAGCAACTCGGCATGAGCCCGGTGCACTGGTCGGTGGACCCGTCGGACTGGCAGGCGCCCGGTGCGGGCAGGGTCGCCGCCGCGGTGGTCACCCAGGTCGAGCCGGGCTCGGTGGTGCTGCTGCACGACGCGGGCGGGGACCGGCAGGGCACCGTGGACGCGCTGGCCCGGATCCTGCCCGACCTGACCTCGCGATTCGAGCTGGAGGCACTGCCGAGCGATCCCACCTGAGCCGCAGCCGTCACAGGCGGCCCGGGATGGCGTTCGAGGGCCGACGGCGGCGGATACAGCCGTCACAGGCGGCCGGGATGGCGTTCGAGGGCCGACGGCTGCGGATACGGTGACGGGATGAGCAGCGCGGAGCCGACCAGCGACCAGGTGACCCGGACCGACCGACTGACCCCGGCCGAGATCACCGACGTGCTGGCGCTGGTCCGCTCCGCGGGCGAGGTGGACGGCGCGGACCCGCTCGACGAACATGTGCTGCTGCGGCTGCGCGACCCCGACGCCCCGTCGGTGCACCTGACCGCACGGGCCGACGACGGCGCGCTCACCGGCTACGCGCACCTGGACACCACCGACCCGGTCGACGGGATCGGGGTCGAGCTGGTGGTGCACCCCGGCTTCCGGCGGCGCGGCACCGGGCGGGCGCTCGCCCGGGGAGTGCTCGCCTCGGCCACCGGGCCGCTGCGGGCCTGGGCACACGGCGACCACCCCTCGGCCGCCGCGCTCGCGGTCGACCTCGGTTTCCACCGGGCGCGGGTGCTCTGGCAGCTGCGCCGTCCGCTGGCCGCCCCGCTGGCCGAGCCGCGGCTGCCCGACGGGGTGGTGCTGCGCGCCTTCCAACCGGGCGCGGACGACGCGGCCTGGCTCACCCTCAACGCCCGGGCCTTCGCCGAGCACCCCGAGCAAGGCCGGTGGAGCGCCGACGACCTGCGGGTCCGCCTCGCCGAGCCGTGGTTCGACCCGGCCGGGTTCCTGCTCGCCGAGGAGTCCTCGACCGGCCGGCTGCTCGGCTTCCACTGGACCAAGGTGCACGAGCGGCCCGGCGCCGCCCGGATCGGCGAGGTGTACGTGCTGGGGGTGGACCCGTCCGCGCACGGCGGCGGACTCGGGAAGGCGCTGACCACCGCCGGGCTGGCGTACCTGCGGGACAGGCGCGGGCTGGACCGGGTGATGCTCTACGTCGACGACTCGAACACCGGGGCGGTTGCGCTCTACCAGCGACTCGGCTTCGCCCACTGGGCGGCGCACGTCAACTACCACCTCGGCTGACCGATCCGGCGCGGCCGGCGGCACGTCACCGGCCGATCACGGCCACGCGTCGGCGGGATAACGCCGGACCGGAAATATGCTGATACTTCTGACAGGCGTACCCGAGTTCACTTAACGGACAACCCACCCTCAGCGAGCGGTCACCTCGGGGGCCGTACGTGTTCACCTCGCGTTCATTCGCGACCGGCGAACCGGCTACCTGGCACTTCTAACTTTCGTGTCAGCCGGTCGAACGCCGGTCCTCGGGCCCCGGTAGCGGGGCGCCAGGTCAGACGCGAAGGGAAACCCCTCAGGTGAAGCTCCAGCGGTACGGCACTATTGCCTGCCTCGCTCTTACCGCGACGCTCGGTCTCAGTGCTTGCGGCTCGGACAACAACGAGCCCTCCAGCAGCGCCAGCGCTTCGGGTTCGGCCGCCGCGGTCGACTGCGCCACCGGCACCGTGAACGCCCAGGGTTCGTCGGCGCAGAAGAACGCCATGGCCGAGTGGATCAAGGCGTACCAGCAGAAGTGCGAGGGCACCACGATCAACTACGAGCCGTCCGGCTCGGGCGCCGGCATCCAGGCGTTCATCGCGGGCACCGCCGACTTCGCCGGCTCGGACTCCGCGCTCAAGCCGGAGGAGCAGCCGCAGGCGGACGCCAAGTGCGTCGGCGGCAAGGCCATCCACCTGCCGATGGTGATCGGTCCGGTGGCCGTGGCCTACAACGTCAGCGGCGTGGACAACCTCCAGCTCAAGCCGGCCACCCTGGCGAAGATCTTCGCCGGCAAGGTGACCAGGTGGGACGACGCGGCGATCAAGGCCGACAACCCGGACGCCAAGCTGCCGGCGACCACCATCCAGACCGTGCACCGGTCGGACGAGTCGGGCACCACCGACAACTTCACCAAGTTCCTCTCGAAGACCTCCGAGGCGGACTGGACCCTGGGCAACGCCAAGGCCTGGAAGGCCCCGGGCGGCACCGGCGCCAAGGGCTCGGACGGCGTGGCCAGCTCGGTGAAGGGTGCCGACGGCGCCATCGGCTACATGGAGTGGTCGTTCGCCGAGAACGCCGGCCTGAAGACCGCCAAGATCGGTAACGGTGCGGGCGAGTTCGCCGCCCTGACCGCCGAGGCGGCCGGCAAGACCATCGCCGGGGCGAAGATCGAGGGCCAGGGCGACGACCTCAAGCTGTCGATCGACTACAACACCAAGGAGGCCGGGGCCTACCCGATCGTCCTGGCGACGTACGAGATCGTCTGCGGCAAGGGCCTCGCAGCCGACAAGCTCAAGCTGGTCAAGGGTCTGCTGGGCTACGCCGCCAGTGCCGAGGGCCAGAACTCGCTGACCGACCTGGGCTACGCCCCGCTGCCGGAGACGGTCCGCACCAAGGTCGAGACCGCGGTCACGAACCTTTCCTGACCCGACACACCACTCCGCAACCGAATCGAGCGAGCAGATGGGTGAAACCCCTCACCGCTCGGCCGACGCCGGCACCGGCGGGACGCGCGTGACCCAGAGTCACGAGTGGCCCGCCGGTGCCTCGGCGCGTGTGGCCGAGGCACCAGTCAGCACCCGTACCCCGGACGGCGGCGCGCTGGGCGGCGGCGGCGCGCTGCCGCGCAACCGGAAGTTCGGCGCCGAGCGGGCCTTCCGCGGTCTCACCCTGGCCGCCGGCGCCACCGTCCTGGTCGTCATCGCCGCCATCGCGATCTTCCTGGTCGCCAAGGCGGTGCCGGCCCTGCGCGCCAACACCGCGAACTTCTGGTCCTACGAGGGCTGGGCACCGAACGAGGCCCAGCCCAAGTTCGGTATCGGCACGCTCGCCTTCGGCACCGTGCTCAGCTCGGCACTCGCACTGCTGATCGCGGTGCCGGTGGCGCTGGGGATCGCGCTCTATCTCTCGCACTACGCGCCGCGCCGGCTGGGCACCGCGCTCGGTTTCCTGATCGACCTGCTCGCCGCCGTGCCCAGCGTGGTCTTCGGGCTCTGGGGGCGGGACGTCTTCAGCAACCCGGTCCGGGACTTCTCAGTCTGGCTGAACGAGTACTTCGGCTGGCTCCCGATCTTCGGCGGCGACGGGCCGTTCGGCAAGTCCATCATGCTGGGTGCCCTGGTGCTGGCGATCATGGTGCTGCCGATCATCACCTCGCTCTCGCGCGAGGTGTTCCTGCAGACGCCGACCGCCAACGAGGAGGCTGCCCTCGCCCTGGGGGCCACCCGCTGGGAGATGCTGCGCACCGCGGTGCTGCCCTACGGTCGCCCCGGCATCATCGCCGCGGTGATGCTCGGCCTGGGCCGTGCCCTCGGCGAGACCATCGCCCTGGCGCTGACCCTCGGCATCACCTTCGGCATCTCGTTCAACCTGATCCAGAACGGCGGCAACACCATCGCCGCCAACATCGCCAACGCGTTCGGCGAGGCGAACGAGACCGGTCGGGGCGCACTGATCGCCTCCGGTCTGGTCCTCTTCACCATCACCTTGATCGTCAACATCACCGCCCGGGCGATCATCTACCGCCGCCGGGAGTTCACGGAGTCGGCCGCATGACCACCACCGTCACCTCCCACCGCACCCGGCCGCCGGCCCAGCCCGCCTCGCTGCGGGCCAGGCGGCTGCCCTGGTACGCCGCCCCGGCCATTGCCGTGGCAGCCCTGGCGCTCTCCGCCGTGATCGTCTACGGCACCGACATCGGCGGCCCGGTCCTCGTGGTCGTCCTCGGCGCGATCGTCTACCTGGTCGGGCTCTTCGCCGCTGCCAACGCGGTCGAGGGGCGCCGCTCGGCGCGCAACCGCACCTGGAGCGCGCTGATCCACTCCGCCTTCGTGCTGGCCGTGCTGCCGCTCACCTCGGTCGTCTGGACGCTGGTAAGCAAGGGCGCCGAACGGCTCGACGCCGACTTCTTCAACGCCTCGATGAACAACATCGGCGCCCGCGACCCGAACGGCGGCGCGTACCACGCGATCATCGGCACGCTGGAGCAGGTCGGCATCGCCACCATGATCACCGTGCCGCTGGGCATCCTCTGCGCCATCTACATCGTCGAGTACGGCCGGGGCCGTTTCGCCTTCGCGATCCGGTTCTTCGTCGACGTGATGACCGGCATCCCGTCGATCGTCTCGGGCCTCTTCGTCCTGGCGTTCTGGGTGCTGATCGTGTCGCCGTGGTTCAACGACGGCCGGCCGAGCTTCTCCGGCTTCGCCGCCGCGCTGGCCCTGGCGGTGCTGATGCTGCCCACCATCGTCCGCTCCACCGAGGAGATGCTGCGCCTCGTCCCGGCGCCGCTGCGCGAGGGCGCGTACGCCCTCGGCGTGCCGAAGTGGAAGACCATCCTGCGGGTGGTGCTGCCCACCGCGCTGCCCGGCATCGTCACCGGTGTCATGCTCGCCATCGCCCGCGCGGCCGGCGAGACGGCCCCGGTGCTGCTGGTCGCCGGCGGGGGCGCCGCGATCAACTTCAACCCCTTCGAGAACAACCAGTCGTCGCTGGCCCTCTTCGTCTACCAGCAGGCCGGTGACGCGTCGAAGTACGCGCCGGCACGGGCGTGGACCGCGGCACTCACCCTGGTCGCCCTCGTGCTGATCCTGACGATCGCGGCGAAGCTGCTGGCCCGCCGAAACCGGCTCGCCCGATGAACCCCGGAGGTACCGCCACCATGGCCAAGCGCGTCGAAGCCTCGAACGTCACCGCCTACTACGGCGGCTTCAAGGCGATCGAGAACATCAACCTGACGGTCGAGCCGAAGACCGTCACCGCCCTCATCGGCCCGTCCGGCTGCGGCAAGTCCACCTTCCTGCGGTCGATCAACCGGATGCACGAGGTGCTTCCCGGCGCCCGGGTCGAGGGCAACCTGACCATCGACGGCCAGGACATCTACGACCGGGACGTGGACGTCACCGCGGTCCGGCGCATGATCGGCATGGTCTTCCAGCGGCCCAACCCGTTTCCCACCATGAGCATCTTCGAGAACGTGGTGGCCGGCCTCAAGCTCAACGGCGTACGGAAGAAGTCGATCCTGGACGAGGCCGCCGAGAAGGCACTGCGCTCGGCGAACCTGTGGGACGAGGTCAAGGACCGGCTGGGCAAGCCCGGCGCGGGCCTCTCCGGCGGTCAGCAGCAGCGGCTCTGCATCGCCCGCACCATCGCCGTCGAGCCGCAGGTCGTGCTGATGGACGAGCCCTGCTCGGCGCTGGACCCGATCTCCACGCTGGCGATCGAGGACCTGATGTTCCAGCTCAAGGACAAGTTCACGATCATCATCGTGACGCACAACATGCAGCAGGCCGCCCGGGTCTCGGACCGGACCGCCTTCTTCTCCATCGAGAAGACCGGCGACCCGGGCCGGCTGATCGAGTACGACAACACCCAGAAGATCTTCAGCAACCCGAGCGTGAAGAAGACCGAGGACTACATCACCGGCCGCTTCGGCTGAGCCGCTGGTCCCGGTCCGCGAGGGGCGTCGGTCGACCTGACCGGCGCCCCTTCGCGTACCCGCGCTGCCGGCCCGGCTCGGGCAGGCCCCCGTGGGCGGCGCTCAGCCGAGGACGAAGCGGGGTTCGCCGTCCGGCGGCAGGTCCAGACGCGGGGTGACCGGCGCCGCGGCGTCCCGGGTGGCCGCGGCCCGCGCCACGCCGGCCAGGTCGCCGGCCGCCGCCACCTGGGCCAACGTGACCATCGTCGGCGGCAGCATGGTCAACTCGCCGGCCTGCGCGCGGGCCAGCGCGTCCGCCGGGCGGATCCACAGGGTGTGGTCGGCCTCGCCGGAGACGTCGCGGGTCCGCTGGCCTTCTGGCAGCAGGGCGACGAAGAAGTACGTGTCGAAGCGGCGCGGCTCGAACTCCGGGGTGATCCACCGGCTCCACGGCAGCAGCAGGTCCGACCGGAGCGTCAACCGCCGCTCGGCGAGCAGCGCGGCGAAGCCCACCCGGCGCCCCTCCAGGTCCTGTCGGGCCGCCTCCCAGTCGTCGCCGCTGACGTCGCCCACCACCGTCGTCGCGTCCGGGCCGGCCAGCAGCACCCCGGCCTCCTCGAAGACCTCGCGGGCAGCGGCGCAGACCACCGCCTGGGCGGCCTCCGGGGTCACCCCGAGCCGCCCGGCCCACTGCGCCGGCTCGGGCCCGGCCCAGTCCAGGTGGGCAGCCGAGTCGGAGCGGTCCACCCCGCCGCCGGGGAAGGCGTACATGCCGCCGAAGGTCATGGCGGCGACCCGGCGGATCACGTACACCTCGAAGTCGACGCCGGAGGGGCGCAGCAGCAGCACGGTGGCCGCGACCCGGGGCACCGCCGGGGTGCCGCCCTCGGCCCGGAACCGGCGGGCGTGCTCGACCAGTGCGGCCGGGGCGGCGAAGCCGTCGCTGTCGATCGTCATGCCGCGAGCCTAGTTCCCCGGCCCCGCTCGGCCGACCCGTCGACATCCCGGCCGGTGGGCCGGTCGGCGCGGGTGCGGGCGGCCGTTCACCCGGTTCGGCTAGCGTGCCGGCATGACACGTTGGGGCATCCTGGCCACCGGCCACATCGCCGGCCGTTTCGCCGAAGACCTCCGGCTGGTGCCGGACGCCGAACTGGTGGCGGTCGGCTCCCGCGCCGCCGACAGCGCGCGGCGCTTCGCCGACCGGCACGGCGCCAAGCGGGCGTACGGCTCGTGGGTGGAACTGGCCGCCGACCCGGAGGTGGACGTGATCTACGTGGCCACCCCGCACGTCGCCCATCACGAGGCGGCGATGACCTGCCTGACGGCCGGGCGGGCGGTGCTGCTGGAGAAGCCGTTCACTCTCGACCTGGCCACCAGCACCGAACTGGTGGACACCGCCCGCGCCGCCGGGGTCTTCCTGATGGAAGCCATGTGGATGCGGACGAACCCGCTGATCCTGCGGGTGGTCGACCTGATCGCGCAGGGCGCGATCGGCACGGTGACCGGTGTCCGGGCCGACTTCGGGGTGTCCGGACCGTTCCCGCCGGAGCACCGGATGCGTGCCGTCACGCTGGGCGGGGGTGCCCTCCTCGACCTGGGCGTCTACCCGATCAGCCTGGCCCACCTGCTGCTCGGCGTGCCGCAGCAGGTGCGGTCCTGGGCGCAACTCAGCCCGGAGGGGGTGGACGAGAACACCGGCATCCTGTTCGGCTACGACACCGGCGCGCTGGCCACCATGAGCTGCGGCATGGTCGGGGCGAGCGGGCAGACCGCCTCGATCACCGGCACCGAGGGCCGGATCGACCTGCCGGAGCCGTTCTTCCGGCCGGCCGCGCTGACCCTGCACCGCGCGGGTGCCGAGCCGGAGACCATCGCCGGGAACATGACCGGTGGCGGCTACCAGTACGAGGCGATCGAGGTGCAGCGCTGCCTCGCCGAGGGGCTGACCGAGAGCCCGCTGGTTTCACACGCCACCACCCTCGAGGTGATGGCCCTGCTGGACTCGGTGCGCGAGCAGATCGGCGTGCGGTATCTGTGAGAGGAAGGGCCCCTTGTTAACGCCGAGGCGTTAACAAGGGGCCCCTCCTTACAGGCGGTCAGCCGAAGAGCGGGCGGACCAGCAGGTAGCAGATGCAGGCGATGAGCGCCGCGGCCGGGAACGTGATGATCCAGGCGATGACGATGTTGCCGGCGACGTTCCAGCGGACCGCGGAGAGCCGCTTGGTCGCGCCCACGCCCATGATCGCCGAGGTGATGGTGTGGGTGGTGGAGATGGGCGCCTTGAGCACCAGGGCGTTGAAGTAGAGCACCGCGCTGGCGACCGTCTCGGCGGCGAAGCCCTCCGGCGGGCCCAGGTCGATGATCTTGCGGCCGAGGGTGCGGATGATCCGCCATCCGCCGGCGTACGTGCCCAGCGCCAGCATGGTCGCCGAGGTCCAGAACACCCAGCCGGGGATGTGCGTCTTGCTCTCCTGGAAGCCACCGGTGTAGAGCGCCAGCACCACGATGCCCATGGTCTTGGCGGCGTCCTGCATGCCGTGGCCGACCGACATGGCGGCCGCCGAGGCGGTCTGCGCCCAGCGGAAGCCACGGTTGAGCTTGCCCGGCTGGCCCTTCCGGAACAGCCAGAGGATGGCCAGCATCAGCACGTAGCCCAGGGTCAGGCCGACGATCGGCGAGAGCACCATCGGCAGCAGGACCTTCTCGCCGATGTTGCCCCACTGCACGATGCCGCCGGTGGAGAGCAGGGTCGCGCCGACCAGGCCGCCGAAGAGCGCGTGCGAGGACGACGAGGGCAGGCCGAAGTACCAGGTGATCAGGTTCCAGGCGATGGCCCCGAGCACGCCGGCGAAGACCACGCCGAGGCTGTTCACGCCGGTGGGCAGGGTGACCAGGCCGTCGCCGACGGTCTTGGCCACCCCGGCGCCGAAGTGGGCGCCGACGAAGTTGCCGACCGCGGCGAGGCCGAGGGCGATCCGGGGCGTCAGCGCCCGGGTGGAGACGCTTGTCGCGATCGCGTTGGCGGCGTCGTGGAAGCCGTTGGTGTAGTCGAACGCCAGGGCTACCCCGATCACCGCCAGCACGGCGATGAGTTCGGGTGTCACGGTCACAGGATCAGGACTCCTTGACCGCGATGGTCTCGACGGTGTTGGCCACGTGCTCGAAGGCGTCGCAGGCGGCCTCCAGCTCGTCGGCGACCTCCTTCATCTTCAGCACCGTCAGCGCGTCGTACTCGCCGGAGAAGAGCCGGACGAGCAGCTGCCGGTTGATCCGGTCGCCCTCGTTCTCCAGCCGGTTGCACTCGATCCAGTAGTCCTCGAGATCCTTCATCGACTTCAGCCGGGGCATCGCCTCGGCGGTCAGCTTGGCCTGCTGGTCGAGCACGTTGACCATCTCGTGCAGCTCCCGGGGCAGCGACGGCAGCTCGGTGAGGCCGTACAGGTAGAGCAGGTCGCCGACTGCCTCCAGGTGGTCCATCACGTCGTCGAGCAGCGAGCCGAGCCGGTAGATGTCCTCCCGGTCGAACGGCGTGATGAAGGTTGAGTTGATCTTCTTGTACAGCTCGTGGGTGATCTGGTCGCTGTCGTGCTCGACCTCGGTCAACCGCTCGCTGACCGACTGCACGTCGACGCCGGGCAGGGCCAGCTCGTTGAGCAGCTCAGTGCCCTTGACCAGGTTCTGCGCGGCCCTGGTGAAGAGCTCGTAGAAGGCGCCCTCGGTGGGGCGGAAGGAAAACTTCACAGCACAGACCTCGTCGTGTCGGTGGAAGGGTGGCGGGCGCCCGCAAGGCGCATGCCCTGGGAATGCTAGGAAACGACAGAACCGCGGATTCGTCGGCCCACCCCTGGCCAGGCCTGATTCACTGGTCGTTCACCTGTCGTTCATCTCGGCCGTCCCAGCCGCCCCCGCTCCCCCAGCACGCAGCCGCTCCCGCTCGCGGGCGACGTCGAAATCGGCAGGCGGATACCCCAGATGCAGCGTGTCGAACGTCTCCCGCAGCAGATGGGCCACCGCCCAGTCCCGGTACCACTTGCGGTCCGCCGGCACCACGAACCAGGGCGCGGCGTCCGGGCCGCACCGGCTCAGTGCCTCCGCGTACGCGGCCTGGTAGTCGTCCCAGCGGGCCCGGGAGTCGACGTCCGACGGGTTGTACTTCCAGTGCTTGCGCGGGTCGGTCAGCCGCTCGAGCAGCCGCTCGCCCTGCTCGGCGTAGGAGATGTGCAACATCACCTTGACCAGGGTGACCCCGTCCCCGGCCAGCTCCTGTTCGAACGAGTTGATCTCGTCGTACCGGGCCCGCCAGGTGGCCTCGGGCACCAGCGAGCCGACCCGGGCGATCAGGACGTCCTCGTAGTGCGAGCGGTTGAACACCCCCACGTACCCGGGCGGCGGCAGCGCCCGGCGGATCCGCCACAGGAAGTCGTGCCGCAACTCCTCCGCCGTGGGTGGGCCGAACGAGCGGATGTGCAGGCCGAGCGGGTTCATCGCGCCGGCCACCCGCTTGATCGTGCCGTCCTTGCCACCGCAGTCCATCGCCTGGAGCACCAGCAGCACCCGGTGCGCCGGCCGGTCCGAGTCGGCCTTGGCCATCGCGAAGAGCATCTCCTGCTGCCGGCCCAGCTCGGCGCCGACCAGCTCGACCTGCTCACGGGCCCAGCTCTTGCGGTGCTCGCCGGTCACCTCCGCCGGCGGCAGGGCGGGCGTGGACCGCGGGTCGATCGCGCCGAGATCCACCGGCGCCGTGGCCCGCAACAGCTCCCGCATCGAGCCGCCGATCGGCGCCACGATCTCCGTCTGCTCAGATGCGCTCATCCTCGGATCATCGCCCAACCGTCCCGGAACCGCCCGTCGAGCGCCCGCCGGCGGCCGGGCCGTCACGATCGGGGCGGCCGGCGCGTCCGGTTGGCGGGAGGATGTACGCCGGCACGGGGTGCCGACCGGCGGGGAGAGGTGGTGGGTCGTGCGGGACCTGGCGACGGAGTTCGAGGCCGAACGGGGCCGGCTGATGGCGGTGGCGCACCGCATGCTGGGCAGCCGCAGCGAAGCCGAGGACGCGGTGCAGGAGACCTGGTTGCGCTACGCCGGGGCGCTCGCCGATCCGGCGGCCCGCGCCGAGGTCCGTGAGCTGTCCGCCTGGCTGACCACCACCTGCGCCCGGATCTGCCTCGACGTGCTCCGCTCGGCCCGGGTGCGTCGGGAGGCGTATCCCGGCCAGTGGCTGCCGGAGCCGGTGGTGACCCCGCTGGACGCCGGGCCACGGACCGACGGCTTCGCCCCCGACCCGGCCGAGCGTGCGGTACGCAGCGACCAGGTGGGCACCGCGTTGCTGGTGGTGCTGGAACGGCTCGCGCCGGAGCAAAGGGTCGCCTTCGTGCTGCACGACGTGTTCGCGGTGCCGTTCGCCCGGGTCGCCGACGTGCTCGGCACCACCGAGGTGGCCGCCCGGCAGCTCGCCTCCCGGGCCCGCCGGGCGGTCACCGCGCCGGACCTGCCCCGGCACACCGCCAACGCCGGCGAACAGCGCCGGATGGTGGCCGCGTTCGTCGCCGCCACCGAGTCCGGCGAGCTGGACCCGCTGCTCCGGGTGCTAGCGCCGGACGTGGTCTTCGTCGGTGACTCGGGCGGGCACTTCCCGGCGGCCCGCCGGCCGGTGGTCGGGGCGGAGGCGGTGGCCCGCTTCGCGCTCGGCCTGTTCGGCCGGGCCGGCCGGTACACCCACCGGGTGCTGGCCCGCCCGGTGCTGGTCGACGGCGTGCTGGGGCTGCAGTTGGAGACGGTGCACACCGACGGGCGGCCGATCCGCCTGATCACCGCGTTCGTGGTGGACCAGGGGCGGATCACCGCCATCTACAACCAGCTCAACCCGGACAAGCTCGGCGACCTGCCGCCGCTGGACCCGGAGGACGACGTCTGGCCGCCGCGCTGGTGACGGGCCGTGCGGGCGCGGGCGCTCAGACCACCAGGGCCAGCCACTTCCGGTACGAGGTGGCGAACGGCTCGGTGCCGTCGCCCAACGCGCCGAACAGCCAGCGGGCCGCCGCCTCGGCCTCGACCACCACGTCGTCCGGGTAGCCGTACCGGACGCGGTGCTCGGCGAACTCGTCCTCGTCGAGCAGCTCCACCACACCGGTGGTCCGGCGCCGGACCACGTCCAGGTCGAGGTCGACGAGGTGCACCGTGTCGTCGGACTCCCACCGGGCCGGGGTGGCGATGTCGCAGTAGACCTCACTGGTCCGCGGCGGCGGGTTGAACATGCACGTCCACCAGGCGTGGTGCGGCACCAGCAGGACGAACGGGATCTTCTCCACCGACGGGCGGCCGTGGTAGACCGACTCCGTGCCGGCGGGGACGCCGAGCCAGATGCCGAGGTCGTCCTCGGTCAGCCGGCGGGCCGGGTAGTCGCGGTGGGCGCTGCCGTCGTACTTGCGGTAGATCACGCGGACCACGTCGCTCGGCATGATTCGCACCCTAACCGATACCACCCACGCGTCGTAGCGCGGCCGTAACCGGACGGGTCGGTCGGGACCGGTCGGGTCGACCGCGTGCCGCGCCACGGGGGCGGATGGGCGCGGCCCTTGTCGGCGGCGACGGGTACCGTCGCACGGTGACTCCGCCCCGCACCGCCACCGGTTCCGCCAACCCGTCGGCCCGTGCCGGGAGCCGGCGGCGGGGCGCCCGGCCCAGCGGCACCGAGCTCCTGGCGGCCGCCGTCGGCGCGGTGC
Organism: Micromonospora sp. GCM10011542; assembly: GCF_042650685.1. Classification (NCBI taxonomy): domain Bacteria; kingdom Bacillati; phylum Actinomycetota; class Actinomycetes; order Micromonosporales; family Micromonosporaceae; genus Micromonospora; species Micromonospora sp. GCM10011542. The sequence continues at coordinate 46,811 of NZ_JBHSBO010000010.1, read as the reverse complement.
CCGGCGGCGCGGCGCGCCCCGGTCAGCAGCAGATGACCACGGCGATCGAGGAGTGCGTGACCAGCGGCGAGCACCTGCTCGTCCAGGCCGGCACGGGCACCGGCAAGTCCCTGGCGTACCTCGCGCCGGCGCTCACCGTGGACGGGCCGGTGGTGGTCTCCACCGCCACCCTGGCCCTGCAGTCCCAGCTGGTCGACCACGACCTGCCCCGGCTGGCCGACGCGGTCGAGCCGCTGCTCGGCCGGCGGCCCACGTTCGCGGTGCTCAAGGGCCGCCACCACTACCTCTGCCTGGCCCGGCTGGACAACTCCACCGAGGAGGAGCCGGAGGACACCCTCTTCGACGCGCCGGCCGCCCGCCCCGGCACCAGGTGGCTCGGCGAGGCCGGCCGGATCGGCAAGCAGATTGAGCGGCTGCGCGACTGGGCGGAGAAGACCGCCACCGGCGACCGGGACGAGCTGGACCCGGGCGTCGACGACCAGGCCTGGCGGCTGGTGTCGATGCCGGCCCGGGAGTGCGTCGGGGCGACCCGCTGCCCGTTCGGGGCGGAGTGCTTCGCCGAGGCCTCCCGGGCCCGGGCCCGGGAGGCGGACATCGTGGTCACCAACCACAGCCTGCTCGCTGTCGACATGCTGGCCGACCGGCACATCGTGCCGCCGCACAAGCTGCTCATCGTGGACGAGGCGCACGAGCTGGCCGACCGGGTCTCCTCGGCCGCCCAGGCGGAGCTGGTGCCCGAGCTGATCGACCGGTCCACCCGTCGGGCCCGTCCGCTGCTGCGCCCGGAGACCGCCGAGGCGCTCACCGCCGCCGGCGACGCCCTCGCCGTCGGGCTGGCCGAGGCGCCGGCCGGGCGGCTCACCGCCGGGCTGCCGACGCCGCTGCGGGAGGCATGCACCCTGCTCGACGCCGCCACCCGCGCCGCCCTGGACGCGATCGGCGACGTCAAGTCCGACGATCCCGACCCGGTCCGCAAGCAGCAGGCCAAGGCCGTGCTCGACGAACTCTCCACCACCGCTCAGCGTCTGCTGGAGGAGGCCGAGCACGACGTGGCCTGGGTGGAGAAGAACGACAGCGGCAGCCGGAGGGCGTTGGTGGTCGCGCCGCTCTCCGTGGCCGGCACCCTCGCCACCCACCTGTACGACGAGCGCACCGTGGTCGCCACGTCGGCCACCCTGGCGCTGGGCGGCCGGTTCGACACGGTCGCCCGCGCGCTCGGGCTCGACGCGCCGCCGCCCGCACCGCCCTCCCCGGCCTCCGCCGCGCTGGCCGCCCGCACCGGCCCGGGCCGACCGGCCGCCGAGACCCCGGCACGCCGCCTCGCCGGCGAGGCCAACCCCGGTGCCGGCGTACCCGCGACCGAGGGGCCGGGCTGGCGGTCACTGGACGTGGGCTCCCCGTTCGACTACGCGCGGCAGGGCATCCTCTACGTCGCGGCGCACCTGCCCCGGCCCAGTGTCTCGGGCCTGCCCGAGCCGGCCGGCGAGGAGCTGCTGGCGCTGGTCGAGGCGCTCGGTGGGCGTACCCTCGGGCTCTTCTCCTCCCGACGGGCCGCGCAGCAGGCGGCGGAGCTGGTGCGGGCGCGGACCGACCTGCCGGTGCTGCTCCAGGGCGAGGAGGCGCTACCGCTGCTGGTCCGCCGCTTCCGCGAGGAGCGGGCCAGCTGCCTGTTCGGCGTGATGTCGCTCTGGCAGGGCGTGGACGTGCCGGGCGACGCCTGTCAGCTCGTGGTCATCGACCGGCTGCCCTTCCCCCGGCCGGACGAGCCGCTGGCGGCGGCCCGGGCCGCCGCCGTGGACGCGGGGGGCGGCTCCGGGTTCGCGGCGGTGAGCGTGCCGATCGCGGCCGTCCGGCTGGCGCAGGGGGTCGGCCGGCTGATCCGGGCCACCGGCGACCGCGGTGTGGTCGCGGTGCTCGACTCCCGGCTGGAGACCGCCCGCGGCTACGGGCCGTTCCTGCGCCGCTCGCTGCCGCCGTTCTGGTACACCACCCGACCCGAGGTCGCCCGCGGCGCCCTGCAAAGGCTCTCCACGACCTGACCCACCGCCTCCCGCCGTTCCCGCCCGGGAGGCCCCACCTCGCGGGTCAGGGGGCGGTGGAGGCGACGACCACGGCGTCCGGCGGGGTGTCCGGGACGGTACGGGCGGCCAGTCGGCGGATCGCCGTGTTGAGCACCGCGATCAGCGGCACGGAGACCAGCGCGCCGGTGATCCCGGCGAGGACCACCCCGGCCGCGATCCCGATGATCACCGCGAGCGGGTGGATGGCCACCGCCCGTCCCATGATCAGCGGCTGGAGCACGTGCCCCTCCAGTTGCTGCACGCCGATCACGGCGCCCAGGATGATCAGCGCGGTGACCGGACCGCTGTCAACCAGCGCCACCAGCACCGCCACGACGCCGGAGAGCGCGGCGCCGACGATCGGGATGAACGCCCCGAGGAAAACCAGCGCGGCCAGCGGGAAGGCGAACGGGATGTCGAAGATGACCAGGAAGATGCCGATGCCGACCGCGTCGATGAAGGCGACCAGCACGGTGGCCCGGACGTAGGCGCCCAGCGTCGACCAGGAGGCCCGGCCGGCGTCGTCGACCTTCCAGCGGGCGGCGACCGGCAGCAGCCGGACCAGGAACCGCCAGATCCGGCTGCCGTCGCGGAGGAAGAAGAAGGTGGCGAAGAGCACCAGGATGGTGCCGGTGAGCACCTCGGCCAGGGTGGCCGCGGTGGAGATCGCGCCGCTGGTGAACGTCTTGGTGTTGGCGTCGATCCAGCCCTGCGCTTCGTCGATGTAGTTGTTGAGCTGGCCGTCGGAGAGGTGCAGCGGCCCGGTCTTGAGCCAGTTCTGGATCTGCCGGACGCCCTCCGACGACTTCTCGGTCAGCTTCGGCGCGCCCTGGATGAACTCGTTCACCACCAAGGTCAGCGTGCCGACCACCGCAGCCAGCCCGCCGACCAGCACGACCCCGGTCGCCAGGGACCGGGGGAACCGCGCCCTGAGCAGCCAGCCGACCGCCGGGGCGAGCAGCGCCGAGAGTAGCAGCGCGATCGCCAGCGGGATGATCACGATCCGGATGGTGCCGACGATCCGGAGCAGTACCCAGACCACGATGCCGACCACGATCAGTCGCCAGGACCAGGCGGCGGCGATGCGCAGCGCGTGCGGCACGTCGGCGTCGTCCCGGCTGATGGTCGAGTTGTGCAGGTCCATCGGCGGCTCCCCGCCGACGACCGTCGCCGTCGGCGGCGCGACCGGGCCGGGCGAGGTGGGTGAGGCCACCTCGGCGGGTTCCGGGGCCTCCGTCGACTTCTTCCGTTCGGAGCGCACCGACTCCCGTCCCGACTCGTACGCGCGGCGGAGCCGTCGGCGTACCCGATCGAAGCGGCTCAAGCGCACCTCCTGGCAGAAGACCCGGTCCGCCCACGGCGACAGGTCGGACAGCATACGTCCGTTCCCGACCTCGTGGGGCGGTTGCGCCGCATATTGCCCCGGTCACCGTTGACGTAACCAGCGGCGGGGGACCGTCGGCCACACGGTAGCGTCTGCGACGTGACCGCCGACCACGATCTCGACTCCGGCCTGCCGATCCGCCTGCTGCACGACCGCGTGCTGGTGCGGATGGAGGGCGGTGAGGGCGAGCGTCGCTCCACCGCCGGCATCGTCATTCCGGCGACCGCCGCCGTCGGCAAGCGCCTCGCCTGGGCCACCGCCGTGGGCGTCGGCCCCAACGTCCGCGCGATCGTCTCCGGCGACCGGGTGCTGTTCGACCCGGACGACCGTTCGGAGGTCGAACTGCACGGGCGCGGCTACGTGCTGCTGCGCGAGCGCGACGTGCACGCGGTCGCCGCCGAGCGGATCGAGAACGACCCGACCGGCCTCTACCTCTGATCCGTCGCCCCACCCGGCGTCGTTTGCCGGGCCGCACGTCGGGAAGCCAGCCGGCGACCGTGGCCCTGGGGAGGGACGATGCCGGTATTCGTGAAGAAGCTGTTGGCCTGGGGCAGCGTCGCGTTCCTGATCTACTTCATGGCGTTCCGGCCGGACGGCGCCGCGGACCTGTTCAAGGCGATCGGAGCCGCGCTGATGGCGCTGGCCCAGGGCCTCGGTGACTTCCTCACCAGCCTGATGACCTGACCGTCGTCCGGGCCGGCGAAGCGACGGCGGTACGAGGTCACGGGTGGCCGTGCGGCCAGGGCGCTGCCGGCCGGAGGCCGTACCGGTCGGGCGGGGCGTGACCGGCCGGGGGCGGCGGCGGGGCCAGCACCACCGGGATCGGCACCACCGGCTCGTCCGGCGCGTCCACCGGACGCTGCGAGCCGTCCGGGAAGCGCAGGTGGTAGCGGCTGCCGTCCCAGACACCGACCGGGGCCTGCGGATCACGGCCGACGAAGTACGACCGGTACGCGCTCATCGAGTTCAGCAGTTCCCGCTCCTCGCGGGCGGTGCGCTCCCGGTCGGCGGGCTTGCGGTCCAGGCCGCGCAGCGTGCCGTCGCGCAGCAGGGCCAGCCGGGTGGCCGCGAACTGGTAGCCGCGCATCGCCTTCAACCCGCCGTCCCCGGCCACCCGATGGGCCCATCTTCGGGCCGCGTGCCGGCGGCCGAGGCTGCTCAGCGCGGCCACCTCCGGCGGGGTCAACCAGCCGGCCCGGACGTAGTCCGGCAGCCTCCGCTCGGTGAGCCGCCCCTCCCAGGCACGCAGCCACACCGCCAGCCCCACCATGCCGAAGAAGATCGGCACCATGACGCCGAGGAACCCGTACAGCATGATCAGCGCCTGGCCGGTGGCCTGGGTCAGCGTGGGCAGCAGGTTCCAGGTGCCGTGCAGCATCATCGCCAGCAGCAGGCCGGCGATCGGGGCGAACACCCGGACCCGCCGGTCCGCCGCCCGGGCGGCGACGCCCAGCCCCACGCCGGTCATCGAGGTGAAGAGCGGATGGGCGAAGCCGAACAGCAGGATCCGGACGATGAAGATGGCGATGACCTGCTGGGTGCCGGTCGCCGGCCCGTACCGGTCCGCGCCGGCCGCGAAGCCGTACCCGCCGAGGTAGAGGATGTTCTCCACCATGGCGAACCCCACCGCGGAGAGCCCGCAGTAGACCAGGCCGTCGGTGATCCCCGACCACTCCCGCCGGCGGAACACCAGCAGCAGGATCGGGCCGAGCGCCTTCGTCAGCTCCTCGATGAACGGCGCCACCAGCACGCCGGTCAGCGCGGCCGGCAGGCCCCAGTCGGCGAACCGGGCGGCGGCGAACTCGTTCACGGTCAGCGCGGCGGCGGTGGAGACGAAGGCTCCCCAGGCGAAACAGAAGATCAGATAACGCAGCGGCTCCGGCTCGTAACGGTCCAGCCAGAGGAAGCAGGCGACCAGGACCGGCACCGGCAGGACGGCGGCGACCACGCCGATCGCCAGCGCCTGCGCGCCGAGCGACTGGCCCAGCGTGAAGACCATGAACACCGCGCACGCGGCGATGAACAGGACGACACCGAACAGCACCAGGTAGCGGCGGCGGGCCGACCGGCGCGTCGGCATCGGGACCGCCGCGGCGCCGGAGGAATCGGCGGGCGCGGGCGACGACGGCAGGGGTGCACCGGGCGGGGTGTCGGCCATGCGGTCAGCGTAGCCATCCGTCGCCGGCTGGTCCGGTCGCATCGGCAGCCGCTATGCTGCGGGCAGGTCACGAGCGCCAGCGTCAAGCCCCGGCTTGCTGGCCGGCAACCCTCGTCGAGTTCGCGGTGGGGTGCCCCGGGTGATGACCGGGCCCAGCCCGATCGGCGTGCTGGGCAAGCGCGGACCCCGTCCCGACAGCACGTCCGGGGTCCCTGACCCCGGAGGTTCCGGCGTGTCCGTCACCCTCGTACCCTCGCTGCCCACCCGGCCCGCCGCCACGCCGGCTCCGCTCGACGTGCTCGGCGTACCGGGTGAGATCAACCTGGACTACGCGGCCAGCGCGCCGTGCGCGCGGGCGGCCGCCGACGCGGTGGCCGAGCTGCTCCCCTGGTACGCGAGCGTGCACCGCGGCGCGGGAGCGCTGTCCCGGCGCTGCACGCTCGCCTACGAGCGGGCCCGGCAGAGTGTCGGCGCCTTCTTCGGGGCGCGCGCCGACGACCACGTCGTCTTCACCCGCAACACCACCGACGCGCTCAACCTGCTGGCCCGGGCGCTACCGCCCGGCACGACGGTGGTCACCAACGCCGGCGAGCACCACGCGAACCTGCTGCCCTGGCCGCGCGGTTCGGTCCGGCTGCCGGTGCCGGCCGATCCCGCCGGCGCGGTACGCGACCTGGACGCCGCGCTCACCGAGCTGCGCCGGGACAGCAACCCCGCGCTGCCCGTGCTGGTCGCGGTCACCGGGGCGAGCAACGTGACCGGGGAGCTCTGGCCGGTCGCCGAGCTGGCCCGGGTGGCCCGCCGGCACCGGGCCCGGATCGTCGTGGACGCCGCCCAGCTGGCCCCGCACGTCCCGGTGGACCTGCTCGCGCTGGACGTCGACTACGTGGCCGCCTCCGGCCACAAGCTGTACGCGCCGTTCGGCGCGGGGGTGCTGATCGGCCGGGCCGACTGGCTGGACGCCGCCCCGCCGTACCTCAGCGGCGGCGGTGCCACCAGCCACGTCGGTACGGCCACCCACGAGGTGACCTGGACGACCGGCCCGGCCCGGCACGAGGGCGGCACGCCGAACCTGGTCGGCGCGGTCGCGCTGGCCGCAGTGTGCACGGCGCTGGCCGACGCGGACCGGGCGGCGCTGGCCGCCCGCGAGCAGGACCTCCTGGCCCGGCTCCGGGCCGGCATCGCGGCCCTGCCGCACGTGGTGGAACTGCGAACCTTCGGCCCGGACGCGCCCCGGGTGGGCATCGTCTCCTTCGTGGTCGCCGGGCGCGACTCCGCCGAGGTGGCCGGCCGGCTGGCCCGGGAGCACCGGATCGGCGTACGCGACGGCCTGTTCTGCGCCCACCCGCTGGCCCGGCGGCTGCTCACCGAGGCGGCGACCCGCAGCGGCCGGCGGGACCTTCCGGCCACCGCGCTGCGGGCCAGCATCGGCCTGGGCAGCACGGCCGCGCAGGTGGATCGGCTGTTGTCAGCCCTGGCCGCGCTCGACTGAGCCGGGGCGGCGCGAGGACCAGAGCGGGGGCCGGGACGCTGGCGTTCAGCCGACCGGCGGGGCGGTCGGTGGTTTCGGCTTCCCGCCGTCCGGTTCGGCCGGGCTGCCGGCCGGGCGGTCCAGGTCACCGAACGAACTGCGGACGCACCGGTTCGCATCCTCCTGGTCGATCCCGGAGGCCACCAGCAGGTCGCTCGCCGTGGTGCGGATCTGGGCGACGACCACGCTGCCGGAAAAGCCGACCCCGTCGGCGTACGCCCGACCGGCCTCGCTGACCGCGCGCAGCGCCCGCTCCCGAGCCTGGTTGGGCTCCTCACCGACGGCGAACTCGTGTTTGAGCAGGCGGACCGACTCGGCCAGGTGGGCGAGCGCGTCCGGCATCGTGTCCGGCACCGGTTCCTCGTCCTCGATCAGCGTGACGGACCGGCGGATCAGGGTGCCACTGTTGCGCATCGCCCGGTCGATCGGGTCGGCGGCCTCCGCGTAGTGGGTCAGCTCGCTGCGCCGGTGCCAGCGGGCCGGCGAGAGCGTGACCGTCTCCTTGGCTCCCTCGATCGCCTCGCCGAACGCGGCCAGCTCCTCCTTGTTGTTCCGCAGCCGGTCCAGCGCCTGCTGCACGCTGGCCCGGTCCCGGCTGCGCAGCCCGTCGGCGGTGATGTCGAGCTGGGCGGCGAGCAGGTCCAGTGCCGGCCGGGCGGCCCGATTGATCACCCGGAGCGGGTTGAGCGGCAGCAGCACGGCGGTCACCAGCAGCGCGATGCCGCCACCGAGGAAGGCGTCCACGAAGCGTGGGATCTCCAGGTTCTGCGTGGACGGGCTCAGCGTGACGATCAGGACGGCGGTGGCGGCGGCCTGGATGACGATGGCCACGCTGGCCCCGGCGAAGATGGTGAGCAGGATGGCCACCGTGACGACCAGGCCGAGCTGCCAGGGCCCGGTGCCGAGCAGGTAGATCAGGAAGTCGCCGATGCCCACCCCGACGGCGACCCCGACGATCAGCTCCACGGTCCTGCGGAACCGCTGGCCCACCGACGCGGCCAGGGTGCCGACCGCCGAGATCGGCGCGAAGACCGGCTGCGGGTTGCCCAGCACCTTGTGTGACACCAGGTAGGCCAGCCCGGCGGCCAAACCCGCCTGGAGGGCCAGGCCGCCGGCCATCCGCACGCGGTGCAACCGGTCGTGCAGAGTCGCCCTGCCCTTGTGCCGGAGCTGTTTCATCGCCTCGGCGATCCGCTGCTCGTCGACGTTCACCAGCCCCTCCCGCAGCGGGGCACGCCGCACCAACGAGGGTCGGTCATCACGGGCCACGGCCATGGGCGCGACTACCCGCGACCCGCCCGCTGAATCCTCAGCCGGCACGACCTCGCCGCCACACCGGCCCGCACCAGCACGGTCCCGGCCCTCGCCACGGCCCGGCACGGTACGGCAGACTCGGCGGGTGGCCGAGCTGCTGGACCGGTGGCGGGCGGCGACCCGGGACGCCGGGGCGACCGCCGACGCGGCGGCGACCCGCGCCGGCGAGGACCTGCTGATGCGGTGGCGGGAACCGCACCGGCAATACCACACGGTGGCCCACCTCACCGCCGTCCTCGACGTGGTCGACCGGCACGCCGGGCTGGCCGACCGGGCCGCGCTGGTCCGGCTGGCGGCCTGGTGCCACGACGCGGTCTACGACCCGCGGGCCGGCGGCGACACCAACGAACGCGACAGCGCCGAGTTGGCCACCGCGCTGCTCACCGGGCTCGGGGTGCCCGCCGCCGCGGTGGCCGAGGTGCACCGGTTGGTACTGCTCACCGCCGGTCACGCGGTGGCCCCCGACGACCGTGACGGCGCCCTGCTCTGCGACGCCGACCTGGCCGTGCTGGCGGCGCCCGTGCCGGTCTACGACCGCTACGCCGCCGCGATCCGGCGGGAGTACGCGCACGTGCCGGAGCCGGACTTCCGGGCCGGCCGGGCCCGGGTACTCAGCGGGCTGCTCGGCCTGCCCGCGCTGTTCCGGTTGCCGCCACTGGCGCGGCGTTGGGAGCGGCCGGCCCGGCTGAACCTGCGCCGCGAGCTGGCGGCGCTGGCCGCTACCGCTCCGGACGATCCGACGGGCGCGGGTTGATCAGGTGCTTCGGTCGGCGCAGGCCGGCGGAGCGCAGCAGCCGGACCAGTTCCCGGCTCGACACCACCCGAGCGCCGAGCCAGACCGCCGCCGCGAAGCGCTCGGCGGGAATGTCGTAGTGGTCCCGGTCGAAACCGCGCCGGGGCGCACCGAGGGCCTCGGCGAAGGCGTGCAGTTCGGCGTAGGAGACGTCGCTGATCAGGTGTGACCAGAGCCGACCTCGCCACGGCCAGGCCGGCCGGTCCAGGTAGAGCATGATGCCCAAGCTATAAGGACCCGCGCCGGAGCCGATGCGCCAGGCCCTCACCCGCGATGTGGATCATGTTGATGATCGGCGGTCGGCGACCTAGCCTCTGCTGCATGGCCGCCACCCCGCTACTCGACGAACTGCGCGCCGCCCTGGGCGAGAACGCGGTGCTCACCGACCCCGATCTGCTGCGGATGCACGAGCGCGACGAGGCCGACCTCTGCGCCGCCGGCACACCGCTGGTGGTCACCCGGCCGCGCAGCACCGAGGAGGTGGTGGCCGTGGTCCGGGCGGCGGCCCGGCACGGCGTACCGGTGGTGCCGCAGGGGGCGCGGACCGGGCTGGCCGGCGCGGCGAACGCGGTCGACGGCGCGGTGGTGCTCAGTACCGTCGCCATGGACGAGATCCGCGAGATCGACCCGGTGAGCCGGATCGCCGTGGTGCAGCCGGGCGTGGTCAACGCGACGCTGGCCGCGGCGGTGGCCAAGCAGGGGCTGTGGTACCCGCCGGACCCGGGCTCGTGGGAGTCGTCGACGATCGGCGGCAACGTGGCCACCAACGCCGGCGGCATGTGCTGCGTCAAGTACGGCGTGACCACCGAGTACGTGCTGGGCCTGGAGGTGGTGCTCGCCTCCGGCGAGGTGCTGCGCACCGGCCGACGTACGGCCAAGGGGGTGGCCGGCTACGACCTGACCCGGCTCTTCGTGGGCTCCGAGGGCACCCTCGGCGTGATCACCGAGGTGACCGTGGCGCTGCGGCCCGCCCCGGCCGAGTCGCTGACCCTGGTGGCGGTCTTCCCGTCCACCGCGGCGGCCGGCGCGGCGGTGGCCGGGATCGCCGCCCGGGGCCTCACCCCCAGCCTCCTGGAACTGCTCGACCAGACCCACCTGCGGGCGATCGAGGCGTACCAACCGATGGGGCTGCGCACCGACGCGCAGGCCCTGCTGCTGGCCGCCGCGGACACCGGCACCCGGGCGGCCGACGACCTGGCGGTCCTCGCCGAGGTCTGCGAGGCGGCCGGCGCCGACGAGGTCTACGCGGCGACCGACGCGGTCGAGGCGGCGGCGCTGCTCCAGGCCCGACGGCTGGCCCACCCGGCGATGGAGAAGTTCGCCGCCGACGCGTACCCGGACGGCAACGGCGGCCTGGTGATCGACGACGTGGCGGTGCCCCGAGGTTCGCTCGCCGCGCTGCTCGACGGCGTGGCCCGGATCGCGGCGGACTGCGACGTGCCGATCGGCGTCGTCGGGCACGCCGGGGACGGCAACATGCACCCGAACATCGTGGTCGACCGCGCCGACCCGGCGAGCCTGGACCGGGGCCGGCGCGCGTTCGACGAGATCATGCGGCTGGGTCTGGCGCTCGGCGGCACCTGCACCGGGGAGCACGGGGTGGGCCTGCTCAAGCGCGAGTGGCTGGCGCAGGAGATCGGCGCGGTCGGGGTCCGGGTGCACCAGGCGATCAAGTCGGCGCTGGACCCGGCCGGCCTGCTCAACCCCGGCAAGGTGCTCTGACGCCGGCCGGGCAGTGGCCTCGGCTCAGCCGGTGATCTCCGCCGGGGTCGCCTGGGTGAGCAGCAGCAGGATCTCCCCGGCGACCGGCGGACGCTCCTCGCCCGGGCAGTCCTGCGACGTGATCAGCCCGGCCGAGGTGAGCAGGCTGGAGGTCAACGCGTCGATGCACGTCACCCGGTACTGCCGGGCCTGATCGGTCTCCTGCGCCAACGCCGGGTCGGCGAGCAGCGTCTGGAGCCGCTCGGTCTGCTCGGGGGCGAGCGTGCCGCGGGAGGTGACCCCGTCGCCGGCGCAGTCGACGCACTGCCACTTCCCGTCCCGCTCGACGCTCAGCGTCCGCAGCGGCGCGTCGGCGCCGAGCCGCTGGAGCAGGCTCACCTGCCCCTTGGCGACGGTCGTCGGCGCCTCCGGAGCCGGCCCGCCCGCCGCCGCGCCCACCGGCGGGTCCGTCGGGACGGCATCGGCGCCCCGGTCGAGCAGCGAGCACCCGGTGAGGGTGACGACGAGCGTCACGAGGAGGGCGGGGATGAGCTGACGTGAGCGCGCGCGGAAAAGCACGCGCGGAAACCTACCTCACGGCTGTGAACGACCGTAACCACCAACCGGGCAACATTGAAGGTTACCACTCGGTAGGGTGCTTTCGGTCAGCGGGATGACGGCCGCAACTCCGCCTGGTCGTCATCGCCCCGGTCGGCCGGATAGCCCCGGACGTCCGGGGCGCCCAGCCGGGCGGCGTCCGCCGCGGCGTCGTCCGGCATCAACTGGGACTGCCGTTCGGCCTCCACCCGGGCGCGGTAGTGCTCGACCTCGCGGGCCCGGGTGGCCGCGTCCCAGCCGAGCACCGCGCCCATCAGCTCGGCGGTGTGCTCGGCCGACTCCAGGCCGCGGTGGCTGGTCTCGAAGGAGATGCGGGTCCGTCGGGTGAGCACGTCCTCCAGGTGCAGCGCACCCTCGGCCCGGGTCGCGTAGGTGACCTCCGCGGCCAGGTACTCCGGAGCGCCGGCGAGCGGGGAGGCGAGCAGCGGGTCGGCGTCGATCATGGCCAGCAGGTCGAGGGTGAGGGTGCCGTACCGCTCCAACAGGTGCTCCACCACACCGACCGGCACGCCGTGGCGGCGGGCCAGGTCGGCCCGGTCGCGCCACATCGCGGGGTACCCGTCGGCGCCGAGCAGCGGCAGGTCGGCGGTGCGCGACGGCCGGGCGCCGCCCAGCCGGCGGGCGGCCCGGTCGACCACGTCGGAGGCCATCACCCGGTACGTCGTGTACTTGCCACCGGCGACCAGCAGGAGACCGAGCATCGGCTCGAAGACCGCGTGCTCGCGGGAGAGCTTCGAGGTGGAGTCGGCCTCGCCGGCCAGCAGGGGCCGCAGACCGGCGTACACGCCCTCGATGTCGGCCGTGGTCAGCGGGCGGTCCAGCACGGCGTTGACCTGCTGCAACAGATAGTCGATGTCGCTGGCCGAGGCCGCCGGGTGGGACCGGTCCAGCCGCCAGTCGGTGTCCGTGGTGCCGATGATCCAGTGCCCGCCCCAGGGAATGACGAAGAGCACCGAGGTGGCGGTGCGCAGGATCAGCCCGGTCTCGCCGGTGATCGCCGAGCGGGGCACCACCAGGTGCACGCCCTTGGAGGCCCGGACCCGGACACCGGGGCGCAGGCCCACGTCGTTGAGCATCCGGGACATGTCGTCGCTCCACACGCCGGTGGCGGCGATGACGGTGCGGGCCTGCACCTCGAACTCTGCGTCCGGCGAGCCGGCCGGCGCCTCCAGGTCGCGTACGCGTACCCCGGTCACCTCGCGGGCCTGGCGGATCAGGCCGACCGCCCGGGCGCTGCTCACCACCGTGGCGCCCAGGCTGGCCGCGGTGCGGGCCAGGGTGACGACCAGCCGGGCGTCGTCGACCTGCCCGTCGTAGTAGCGGATCGCGCCGGCCAGCGCGTCGGCCCGCAGGCTGGGGAAGATCCGGCGGGCGCCCTCCCGGGTGAGGTGCCGGTGCAGCGGCATGCCCCGGCCACCGCCGAAGATCCCGGCGAACGCGTCGTAGGTGGCCACGCCCGCGCCGTAGTAGGAGCGGCGGAAGATCCGGCCGGGCAGGTCCCGCAGGCCCCGGCCGGCGGGCAGCGGCACCAGGAACGGCACCGGCCGGACCAGGTGCGGCGCGAGCCGGGTGGCCAGCAGGCCGCGCTCGGTGAGCGCCTCGTGGACCAGGTGGAACTCCAGCTGCTCCAGGTAGCGCAGGCCGCCGTGGATGAGCTTGCTGGACCGGCTGGAGGTGCCCGAGGCGAGGTCACGCGCCTCCACCAGGGCCACCTTCAGGCCCCGGGAGGCCGCGTCCAGGGCGGCGCCGGCACCGGTCACCCCGCCCCCGATGACCAGCACGTCGAAGCGTTCCGAGCGGAGTCGGCGCAGGTCGGCGGCGCGGCGGACCGGCGAGAGCTGCCCGGCGACGGAGCGGGAGATGTTGGGGTCGCGCACCCGTCCACCGTAACCGCCACGGCCGGTGCGTCGACATGCACGGCATGCCCCGTACTGTTCGGGACATGCCGGTCGGCCCTTCGACACCCGCTGGTCAATTGCCGCCCCACCCTCCGTCACCCCCGGGTCGGGCCAACCCGTGGCCGGTTGTCGGCGCCGCGCTGGCCGGCGGCTGGACCGTGGTGGTGACCGTGGGCACCCAGGCCGGTGGCTGGCTCACCGACCAGGTGCTGCTGGGCTTCGGGCGCGACCGGGTGGGCTGGCTCTGGCCGGTGCTGGGCCTGGTCACCGTCGTGCTGGTCGGTACGCCCGCGCTGCTGCTGGCCCTGCTGCCCCGCTCGGCGGCGGTCCGGGCCACCGGTCGGTCCTGGCTGGTCGCGGCGCTCGCGCTCGGCCTGCTCACCCTGCTGCGGGCCGTACCACCGGTGCACCACGAGTTGTACCTGGCGGCGCTGGCCGGCACGGCGGCGCTCGCCGCGCTGATCCTGCGCCGCCTCTCCCACCGATCGGCCGTGCGCTCGGTCGCCGCGCAGGGCGCGCGGCGGCTCACCCGCCCCGGCGCGGTGACGCTGCTCGCGATCGCGGCCGGGCTGGCCCTGCTGCTGCCGTGGGTCTGGGTGGGCGCGCTCGGCGGGCTGCTGGAGACGGTCCTCGCCGTGCTGGCGGCGACCGCGCTCGGCACCCTCGCCGCCACGCTGCTGGACGAGGCGTTCTGGTCCCGGTTCGCCGTGGGTCGGCCACCTCGGCCCGCCCGGCTGGTGCTCGTCGGCGGCCTGGTCGCCGGGGTGGCGCTGCTGCTCCTCGCCGCCGGCGCCGGCCAGTCCGGCGCGCAACTGCCCGCGCTGCTCACCCTGCCGCCGGTCGGCTTCGCGCTGGCCGCGCTCCAGGCGGCGTACCGGCGTCCCGTGCCGCCCGGTGAAACCAGCTCGGGGGCACTCGTCGAGGCGGGCGACGGGCGGTCCGCGACCGCCTGGCTGGTGGGTCTGGCGGCGCTCGGCCCACTGGCCACCACCGACCCCGAAGAGATCACCCTGCTGCTGTCGACCACCCGTGACGTGCCGTACTGGGTGGCGGTCGCCGCCGCCCTCGGCCTCGCCGTCGCGGCCCTGGTCGCCATCGGGTACGGGGTGCTGCTGGCCCGGCCGGGCGCGCGTACCCCGAGCCGTCGGGTGGCCGCGGTGACCGCGGCGGTGCTGGTGGCGGCGGTGGGCGTGGTCGACCTCGGACCCGGCCAGCCCGGCCTGCACGGCGAGCGGCTGCTGGTGGTGCTGCGCCAGCAGGCCGACCTCACGGGTCTGGCGGCGGGCGCCCCGGGCCGGGCCGGTCGGGACGCACGGGCCACCGAGGTCTACCGGCGGCTGGTCGCCACCGCCGACCGGACCCAGGCTGACCTACGCCGGGACCTGACCCGGCTGCACCTGAACCCGGTGCCGTACTACCTGGTCAACGCGATCGAGGTGGACGGCGGACCCGCCGTGCGGGCCTGGCTGGCCCGCCGGCCCGAGGTGGCCCGGGTGCTGGTCAGCCAGCGGTTGCGTCCACTGCCGGCGCCGGCCGGCCAGACCCGGGGCACCGCCCCCGCACCCACCGGCCCGCAGTGGAACATCCGCCAGATCGGCGCCGACCGGGTCTGGTCCCAGCTCGGGGTGACCGGTGCGGGCATCGTGGTCGGCAGCTCCGATTCCGGCGTGGACGGCAGCCACCCGGCGCTGCGGGCCGGTTTCCGCGGTGGCGACGACTCCTGGTACGACCCGTGGCGGCGCAGCCGGGCACCCACCGACCAGGGCGGGCACGGCACCCACACGGTGGGCAGCGCGGTGGGGCGCGGCGGCATCGGGGTGGCGCCGGACGCCCAGTGGGTGGGCTGCGTCAACCTGGCCCGGAACCTGGGCAGCCCGGCGCACTACCTGGACTGCCTCCAGTTCATGCTTGCGCCCTTTCCGACCGGCGGAGACCCGTTCACCGACGGACGGCCGGAGCGGGCCCCGCAGGTGCTGACCAACTCGTGGGGCTGCCCGGCGATCGAGGGTTGCGATCCGGATGTCCTGCGGCCGGCGACCGCCGCACTCGACGCCGCCGGGATCTTCGTGGTCGCCGCCGCCGGCAACACCGGCCCGTGGTGCGCCTCGATCGACGACCCGCCGGCGCCCTACCCGGACGTGCTGACCGTGGGGGCGGTCGACGCCCAGGGGCGGGTGGCCATGTTCTCCTCACGCGGGCCGGTACCGGGTGGGGCCGGCAAGCCGGACGTGCTGGCGCCGGGCGTGGGCGTGGTGTCGGCGATGCCGGGCGGCGGGTACGCCGCGCTGGACGGCACCTCGATGGCGACCCCACAGGTGGCCGGGGTGGTCGCGTTGATGTGGTCGGCGAACCCGGCGCTGGTCGGCGACCTGGCCCGGACCCGCCAGATCCTGCGGGACACGGCGACCGCGGCCGAGCCGACCTACCGCTCTCGCAACCCGGTGGACGCCTGCGGCGGTCCGGCCGCCATCACCGGCGCCGGCCAGGTCGACGCCCTGGCCGCCGCGCAGGCCGCCCAGCGGTAAGGAAGGGCACCTTGCTAACGCCTACGGTTGTAGAGGGGCCCTTGTTAACGCGATGGGCGGAAGCCACCACCGGCACCCGGTGATCTAGGGTCGGCGACCATGGACGCCGCGATCACCATCACCGAACTTTCCGTCGACCTGCTCCCCGAGGCGGTGCGGCTCTGCGAGCGGGCGCTCGACCTGCCGGAGGACGCCGAGGAGGCGGGCGACATCGTCGACGCGCTCTGGCCGCGGGCCGCCGCCGACCGACCGGTGCTGCCGCTGGGCGCCTACCGGGGGGACGAGCTGGTCGGGGTGCTGCTCGGCTCGGTGTCCTCGGCCGACCCGGGGCTGGGGCACGTGGACCTGATCGCGGTGCTTCCGGAGCAGCGCCGTCAGGGCGTCGGGAGGGCACTGCTGGAGCGGGCCGAGCAGGTCCTCGGCGGGCGCGGAGCGACCGAGTTGCTGCTGGCCGGGAACCCGCCGTACTACGCCTGGCCGGGCATCGACGTGCGCTACACCCCGGCGGTCTGCGCCGCCCTGGCGCTGGGCTACCGGCAGGACCGGACCGCCTGGAACATGACCGCCGACCTGTCGTACGAGGAGTCGCCGGCACTGCGGTCCACGGAGGCGGCGGAGCGGCGGCTGGCCGAGCGGGGCGTCACCGTACGTCGCGCGGAGCCGGCGGACCTGCCGGCGCTGGTCGCGTTCGCCCGGTCCACCTTCGGCGGCGCGTGGGACGGCGAACTCGCCCAGTCGGTGGGGCGCCCCGACGCCGGTTGCCACCTGGCGGAGCGCGACGGCGAGCTGCTGGGCTTCGCGGCCTACGGGGCGTGCCGGCCGAGCTGGTTCGGGCCGATGGGCACCGCACCGGCCGCCGAGGGCTCGGGCATCGGCGGGGTGCTGCTGCGCCGCTGCCTGCGTGACCAGCAGCGGGAGTCGGGGGTGGAAGCGGCGCAGATCGGCTGGGTCGGGCCGGTCCCGTTCTACTCGGGCAGCGCGGGCGCCCGGATCGAGCGGGTCTTCTTCCTGTACCGACGCACCCTCGACGGCAAATGAGGGCGAATAGGATATAGATCCAGATAGCGCCATTCGTCGGCAAAGGCCATCGACGCCCCCTACCGTTTCGGTAGAGGAGGCAGCCATGACCACGGACGACGACCAGATCGACGACGGCCCGCCCGTCACCTGGAAACCGGTCGGTGAACTTCCCGGGCAACTGCCGTTCGAGCGGCTCGACTACGGCGACGCCGAGCAGTTGGCGGAGATGACCGCCGACGGGTGCGGCCCACCCGACGAGCCGCAGGAGATGGTGGACGCCCCCATCCAACTGCCGCCGCCGTACGACCGGGCGCACAAGCGACGCAACCAGCGACCGCTGCCCACCTGACGAAAGAACGGGGCGGACCGCGTCAGCGGCCCGCCCCGTCCGGTGTCGGAACTGGACTCAGAAGTCCATGTCCCCGCCACCCGGGCCAGCCGGGGCGGCCGGGGTCTTCTCCGGCTTGTCCGCCACGACGGCCTCGGTGGTGAGGAACAGCGCGGCGATCGAGGCGGCGTTCTGCAGCGCCGACCGGGTCACCTTGGCCGGGTCGATGATGCCCGCGGCCAGCAGGTCCACGTACTCGCCGTTGGCGGCGTTGAGGCCGTGGCCGGCCTCCAGGTTGCGGACCTTCTCCACCACGACGCCGCCCTCGAGGCCGGCGTTGACGGCGATCTGCCGCAGCGGGGCGTCCAGCGCGATCTTGACGATCTGCGCGCCGGTCGCCTCGTCGCCGACCAGGTCCAGCTTGTCGAAGGCGGTCTTGCCGGCCTGCACCAGCGCGACGCCACCACCGGGGACAA
This sequence comes from Micromonospora sp. GCM10011542, assembly GCF_042650685.1. Taxonomy (NCBI): domain Bacteria; kingdom Bacillati; phylum Actinomycetota; class Actinomycetes; order Micromonosporales; family Micromonosporaceae; genus Micromonospora; species Micromonospora sp. GCM10011542. The sequence continues at coordinate 29,005 of NZ_JBHSBO010000010.1, read as the reverse complement.
TGCCCTCCTCGACGGCCGCCTTCGCGTTGCGAACGGCGTCCTCGATGCGGTGCTTGCGCTCCTTGAGCTCGACCTCGGTGGCCGCGCCGACCTTGATCACCGCAACGCCGCCGGCCAGCTTGGCCAGCCGCTCCTGCAGCTTCTCCCGGTCGTAGTCGGAGTCGCTCTTGTCGATCTCGGCCCGGATCTGGTTGACCCGGCCCTGGATCTGGTCGGCGTCGCCGGCACCGTCGACGATGGTGGTCTCGTCCTTGGTCACCACGACCTTGCGGGCGCGGCCCAGCATGTCGACGCTGACGGCGTCCAGCTTGAGGCCGACCTCCTCGCTGATGACCTGGCCACCGGTGAGGATGGCGATGTCGGCGAGCATGGCCTTGCGGCGGTCACCAAAGCCCGGCGCCTTGACGGCGACCGACTTGAAGGTGCCCCGGACCTTGTTGACCACCAGGGTCGCCAGGGCCTCGCCCTCGATGTCCTCGGCGATGATCAGCAGCGGCTTGCCGCCCTGCATGACCTTCTCGAGGATCGGGAGCAGGTCCTTCACCGACGAGATCTTGCCGTTGACGATCAGGAGGTAGGGGTCGTCGAAGACGGCCTCCATGCGCTCCGGGTCGGTCATGAAGTAGGCCGAGATGTAGCCCTTGTCGAAGCGCATACCCTCGGTGAGCTCGAGCTCCAGACCGAAGGTGTTGCTCTCCTCGACGGTGATGACGCCTTCCTTGCCGACCTTGTCCATCGCCTCGGCGATGATCTCGCCGACGGTGCTGTCACCGGCGGAGATGGAGGCGGTGGAGGCGATCTGCTCCTTGGTCTCGACGTCCTTGGCGAGCTTGGACAGCTCCTCCGAGACGCTCGCGACCGCGGCCTCGATGCCCCGCTTCAGGGCCATCGGGTTGGCGCCGGCGGCCACGTTGCGCAGGCCCTCGCGAACCAGGGCCTGGGCCAGGACGGTCGCCGTCGTCGTGCCGTCACCGGCCACGTCGTCGGTCTTCTTGGCGACCTCCTTGACCAGCTCAGCGCCGATCTTCTCGTACGGGTCCTCGAGCTCGATCTCCTTGGCGATGCTCACACCATCGTTGGTGATGGTGGGGGCACCCCACTTCTTCTCGAGCACGACGTTGCGGCCCTTGGGGCCGAGGGTCACCTTCACGGCGTCGGCGAGCTGGTTCATGCCCCGCTCGAGGCCGCGGCGCGCCTCTTCGTCGAACGCGATCATCTTGGCCATACGGCGTTGTCCTCCTGGACACTCACGGGCCACCCGAGTGTGTGCCCCGGATGGGCCGCCTGGTGTACGCACCTTGGGACGTCGCCACCTGGCGACGACGACGTCCTTCGGCCGGGCCGGATAGCCCGCGACGACCGGCCATGTGTCACCCCGGCGTCTCCGCGCCGGCGCGACCGTGGCCCCACCGTCCCGACCATTGGCACTCACGGTATGCGAGTGCCAATGACTTGTTTAGCACTCTCCCCTGCCGAGTGCAAGCACGATGGCGTCGCTCAGCGGAGTTCGGCGGCCAGCCGGGCGCTGTTCACCGGCGCCTCATGGGCCCGCTGCTCGGCGTACGTCACCAGCAGGCCGACCAGTTGCGCGAGGTGGGCGGGCAGGGCCAGCAGCGCGGCGATCCCGATCACCACCACCACGCCGACGGCGGTGCCCGGTGCGCCGAACGGGTCGGTACCGAACGGGACGCTGCCCACCGACTCCAGCGTCCCGGGAATCACGGTGCCGATGATCACCGCCACGGCGACCAGCGCCACCCGGCCCAGCACCAGCCCGAGCCGGTCGTGGAACATCCGGAACGACCGGCCGATCGGGTTCTCCCGCTCGAAGAGGTACACCGGCCCCGCCATGCTGAGCGCGAACGCCAGGTAGATGCCGGGCAGTACGCAGAAACAGAAGCCCAGGCCCATGATCACGCTGATCAGCAGGGTCCAGCCCCAGAGCCCGAGCGCCCGGCGCAGGCCGTAGCGCAGGGCCGACCCGAGATCGACCGACTCACCGGCCGCCTGCCGGGCGATCACCCAACTGCCGGCGGCCCATCCGATGGACTGCACCAACCCGACCACCAGGGTGCCGCCGATCAACACGGCGAGGAGACTCACCAGGTCGAGGGCGAAGGTGTCCGGCAGCCCCGCCGTCGGGTCCGCCCCCGGAGGGCCCGCCCATCTGGCCGACGGGTCCGCCCCGAGGGAGAGCACGGAGAGCACGGCTGCGGGCAGAACCTGGGTGAGCAGCATGATCGGGACCAGCAGGCGCCAGCCCCGGCGCACCGCGGCCGTGCACCGCTCGAACCAGCCACCCAGACCGGCTCCGGGCGGCGTGACCAGGGGGTCGTTCGGGTCGAGTCCGTGACCGGGCGGGTACCAGCCGACCGGCGCTCCCGGGTACCACGGCTGCCCGCCGTACGGACCGGAGCCGAGCGGGTATCCGCCCGTCGGCGGGGACACCCAGCCCTGCGGCGGCGCACCGTAGGGACCCGGGCCCTGCGGCGGCATGCCCGCAGGGTCCCAACCCTGCGGCGGCGGACCGCTCTGCACCCAGCCCTGCGGCGGGGTGCCCGAAGGGTTCCAGCCTTGCGGCGGCGTGCCCGACGGCGCCGACCCGGGCGGGGGTTGGCCGGACGGGTCCCAGTGGGGCTGGGACGGGCCGGACGGGCCCGGCTCGCCTGGCCCGGTGGGTGGGACGGGCGGGGGCGGCTGGTCGGTCATGAACCCTCCTCAGCGTCTGCTGGAACGGCTCATGATCTTCCCGGCTGACGGCCCCCGGCGCATCCCCGCTCCGGGCGATCAACCGGAGCCGTCCGGTGGCGGGCCAGCGGACGGGGAACGCGCACCCGGCGGGCCCGTTCAGGCGATGACGCGCACCTGCTCGGCCTGTGGGCCCTTCTGGCCCTGGGCGATCTCGAACTCCACCCGCTGGCCGTCGTCCAGCGCCTTGTAGCCGTCCATCTCGATCGCCGAGAAGTGGACGAACACGTCCTGACCGCCGTCGACGGCGATGAAGCCGTAGCCCTTTTCCGAGTTGAACCACTTCACGGTGCCCTGTGCCACGGTGCACTTCCTCACTCTGTGCGGCGTTCCCTGCCCGGCGACGGCACGGCCGGCGCCTCGGACCACTGCTTCCACGATCGACGACGGCCGCTGAAACGGGTGACCGAAATCGCACGCTACACGAGGCGTGACCGCCGCGCACGACCACAAATCGGGCATATTCCGAGGCCATGACGGGTATGGCGGCATTGTCGCCGGTCGCTGTGATAGGTATGCGGCATGACGAGCGCGCCCGGTCGGGCGGACCGCACCGGCGCCGCGCCCACCGCGCGACGGGCCGAGATCCGTCGGGTCCGCCCGGCGGACGCCGCCCGGATGCGGGCGCTGCGGCTGGAGATGCTGGCCGACGCGCCGCTTGCCTTCCTGGAGACCATCGCCGACGCGGCTGCCCGCCCGCACGCCGAGTACGCGGCCCGGGTCGCGTACACCTCGCGCGGCGAGCAGACCGCGCAGTTCGTGGCGGATCCCGGTGGTCGCTTCGTCGGGCACGCCGGCGGCACGGTCTCCCCGCACGAGGCCAAACTGACCGTGGTCTACGCCGTCTACGTCACCCCGGCCTGGCGGGGCAGCGGGCTGCTCGCCGAACTGATCGACGGGGTGGCCGCCTGGTCGCGGGCCTGCGGTCGACCGGAACTGCTGCTGGAGGTGGTGGTCGGCAACGACCGCGCCTACCGGGCCTACCAGCGGCTGGGCTTCACCGACACCGGAATCCGCGTCCCACACCCCACGGTCCCCGCCCTGACCGAACTACAGATGCGCCGCCCCGCCTGACCCCGAACCCGAGAACCCGACCCGAGGCAGCACCTCTGGGATCGAGCCCCAGCCCGAGGACTCAACCCGAGGCAGCGCCCCTGAGCTCACCCCCAGGTCGCAGCGACCGGCCGCAGGGCGACACGGCAGGGTTTCCGGGGCGGGCTGCCCCGGAAACCCCTACAACAAGATCAGACAGGCCGCCGCGACTGCACGATCCGGAACCGATTAGCCACATACGCCCCATCGGTCAACGCCGAGTTCGCCGCCGGGTTGGCGCCACTGCCGTGGAAGTCGGAGAAGGCCGCCGACTGGTTCACGAAGACTCCGCCGGTCAGGTTGCAGGACAGGTGCACCCCGACGTCCACCGCCGCGGCCTCGGTGGCGTCCAGCACGGCCTCGTCCGTGGAGTACACGCCCGCGGTGAGCGCGCCCTTCGCACCGATCGTCGAGCGCATGATCTCCAGGCTGTGCGCCGTCGAGTCGGTCGCGATGACGAACGAGATCGGCCCGAACCACTCCCGGCCGTAGGTCGCCGTGTCGTCCGCGGCCAGCTTCACGATCGTCGGCGTACGCACCACCGCGTCGGCGAAGGACGGGTGCTGCACGGCCCGCGACTCCAGCACCGGCTCGCCGACCTTGGTCACCTCGGCCAGCCGCTCCAGCACACCGTCGTTGACGATGGCGCCGGTCAGCTCGACGCCCCGGGCGGGGTCGGCGGTCAGCTTGCCGACCGCCGCGGCGATCCCGCCGGCCACCTCGGCGAAACTCTTGTGCCCCTGGTCGGTCTCGATGCCGCCAGCGGGGATGAGGATGTTCTGCGAGGTGGTGCACATCTGGCCGCTGTAGAGGGTCAGCGTGAAGCCGAGGTTGCGGCACATGCCGGCGAAGTCGTCGGTGGAGTCGATCACCACCGTGTTCAGGCCGGCCTTCTCGGTGTAGACGGCCGCCTGCCGGGCGTGCGTCTCGAGCCAGTCGCCGTACTCGGTGGAGCCGGTGAAGTCGACGATCTTCACGGCCCGGTGCAGGGCCAGGTCGCTGGCGAGCTTCTCGCCGGGCGCCTCGGCGGCCAGCAGGATCAGGTTCGGGTCGAAGCCGGCCTCGGCGAGCACCTCGCGGGCGTACTTCACGGTGATCGCCAAAGGCAGCACCGCGCGCGGGTGCGGCTTGACGATCACCGGGTTGCCGGTGACCAGCGAGGCGAACAGCCCCGGGTACGAGTTCCAGGTCGGGAACGTGTTGCAGCCGATCACCAGGGCCACCCCACGCGGCACCACGTGGAACGTCTTGGTCATCCGCAGCGGGTCGCCCTTACCGGCGGACTTCTCCCAGCCGGCGGTGCCCGGGTGCCGGGTCATCTCGGCGTACGCGTACGCCAGCGCCTCCAGCGCCCGGTCCAGCGCGTGCGCGCCACCGGCCTGGAAGGCCATCACGAACGCCTGACCGCTGGTGAACTGCACCGCGTTGGCCAGCTCGAAGATGTGCTTGTGCAGCCGGTCGAGGATCTCCAGGCAGACGCCCACCCGGGCCTGCGGGCCGGCGTCGCGCCAGGCCGGCAGCGCGGCGGAGGCTGCGGCGACCAGCTCGTCGGCGGTGGCGTGCGGGTAGCGCACCGCGAGGTCCACCCCGAACGGGCTCGCCTCGGTGGCGACCCGGTCACCGGCGCCGGGCTGGTCGAGTGGGAAGTCGCCACCGAGGTACGCCTCGAAGGCGGCCTTCCCGTCGGCGGCGGCGGTCTCGCCGTACACCCGGGGGCTCGGTGACTCGGGATAGGCGGACCAGTAGCCCCGCTCCGTGATCGCGGTCAGCGCCCGGTTGAGGGTGTCGGCGTGCCTGTTGTACAGGGGATGCGGGGTCTCCGTCATGCCCGCCATCATGCCTGAGGACGGCCGGGGAGCAGTAGCGCCGATGTCCGTCAGAGAGTGAGCTGCCAGTTGTTCCAGGAGTCCACCGGGCGGAAGCCGAGCCGCTCGTTGATCGCCACCATGTAGCTGTTGCTGGCCGCGTTGAAGGTGTCGATGACCCGCACCGACTGCTCGTGGGTGAGCAGGTGGTGCAGGTTCTCGGCCTTGGCGATCAGACCGAGCCGGTGCCCACGGTGGGCCGGGTCGACGATGGTGATCTGCTGGAAGGCGTGCCAGTCGGCGGACGCGCCGACGTCGAGCAGCGTCCAGGCGACCAGTCGGCCGGACGCCTCGTGCCGCATCCCCAGGTGGTAACGGCGCCGGCCGCGCGCTTCCAGCGCCCGCTCGGTGCCCCGGATCCGCTCGGCGTCCACCTGCTCCGGTTCCCACTGCACGTCCCCCATGGGCGCGTCCATGAGCAGCCGACCGTCCAGGTACGCGATGTCCGCGACGTACTCCTGCGGGGTGGCGCCCTGCCAGCAGACCGACTGGTAACCCTCGGCGCGCGGGCGAGCCTCGGCCAGCGCCGCCCGCAGTGCGATCCGGTCGATCTCGTCGACCTCGAGCCGGCGACGCACCTCGACCAGGGCGGGCTGGGCTCCGGTCGCGGCGGCGAACGCGTCACCCGCCCCCGACCGGGCCGGCCCGTCGGGCAGCGCGCAGACGGTCATCGCGACCACCCGCTTGCGTCCCTGCTCGCGCAGCAGGCGTACCCCGTACTCGTGCAGTGCCCGGCCGACGCCGCGACGCCGCAGCTCCGGGTGGACCACCAGCTCGACGGTGGCGTTGTCGGTGTTGTCGAGCTGGGGCAGGTCGAGCTGGAGGTGGCCGGCCGGCACGCCGTCGAGGCGGGCCAGCGCCCAGAGCGTGGCGGTGCCCGGCATCGGCGTGGAGAAGAGCGCGTCGAACCGACGCCGACAGAACGGCGGGAAGTCCGGCACGTCGACGCCGCCCGCCGCCGCGCCGATCCGGTACGCCTCGTCGACCGCGGCCCGGTCGGCGCCGTCGAACGACGCGATGGTGATGCTCATGCCGGGAAGCCTGCACCCCGCAAAAGCGATCAGGCCAGCGATTTAATCGCTGGCCCGATCGGACGTGGTCGGGAGGGGCACTCGCACAACGCCTCCGGCGTTGGGTCGCAAGAACTTCAAAAGTCTTCGGCGAAGTGCCCTCCCGCACGGAGCATCTTGCGCCGTCCGGTTCCTGTCGTCAAGTCCATACCGGCGGGTTTTCCACACTCACAGCGAAAAGCCAGTTACCCGGCGGATCGCTCCGCTCCCCCATCCGGGCGATCCCCCCTCGGCGGGTCAGCCGAGCAGGCCGGCGTCGCGGGCAGCGCGCAGCGACGGACGGATGCGGTGGGTCGGGCCGACCTCGGCGGCGACCGCGTCGATGGTCTTCAGCCCCTCACCGGTGTTGAACACCACGGTCTCCGCCGCCGGGTCGAGCCTGCCGGATTCGACCAGCTTGCGCAGCACCGCGACGGTCACCCCGCCGGCGGTCTCGGCGAAGACGCCGGTGGTACGGGCGAGCAGCCGGATGCCGGCGCGGATCTCGTCGTCGTCGGCGTACTCCATCCAGCCGCCGGTGCGGCGCACCGCCTCCAGCGCGTAGAGGCCCGCGGCCGGGTCGCCGATGTTCAGCGACTTGGCGATGCCGGTGGGCTTGACCGGGGTGATGGTGTCGCTGTCGGCGTGCAGGGCGGTGGCGATCGGGTTGCAGCCGGCGGACTGGGCGCCGAAGACCTTCCAACCGCCGGCCGGCGCCTCGACCAACCCGATCTCGACCAGCTCCTGGAACGCCTTGTCGATCTTGGTGAGCAGCTCGCCGCTGGCCATCGGGATGACGACCTGCGCCGGGATACGCCAGCCGAGCTGCTCGGCCACCTCGTAGCCCAGGGTCTTGGAGCCCTCCGCGTAGTACGGCCGGACGTTGACGTTGACGAAGGCGGTGTCCTCGAACTCGTCGGTCTCCACCAGCTCGCCGCAGAGCCGGTTCACGTCGTCGTACGAGCCGTCGATGGCGACCAGCTCGCCGCCGTACACGGCGGTGGTGATGACCTTGCCCTGCTCCAGGTCGCTCGGGATGAACACCACCGAGGGCACCCCGGCCCGGGCGGCGTGCGCGGCCACCGAGTTGGCCAGGTTGCCGGTCGACGCGCAGGCGAACCGGCGGAACCCGAGCGCCCGGGCGGCGGTGAGCGCCACCGAGACGACCCGGTCCTTGAAGGAGTGGGTCGGGTTGGCGCTGTCGTCCTTGACCCAGAGCGGCGCGGTGATGCCCAGCTCGGCGGCGAGGTGCGGGGCCGACACCAGCGGCGTGAGCCCCGGGTCCAGGGTCACCCGGGTGGCCGGGTCCTGGCCGGCGGGGAGCAGCGCGGCGTACCGCCAGAGGTTCTTCGGGCCGGCCTCGATCTGCTCGCGGGTGACCTTGGCCAGCTCGGCGGTGTCGTAGTCGACCTCCAGCGGGCCGAAACACTCGTAACAGGCGTGCTGCGCGGCGAGCGGGTAGCGGGCCGAACAGGCGCGGCAGACCAGGGCGCGGGCGGGGCTGGCGGTGGTGTCGATGCCGGAGGCGGCGATCGTCGACGTCATGTCGAGGAGTCCTCTCATCTTTCCCCGCATCGCACCGTGCGGCGGGGACGGAATTGGCACCTGCCCCGCGGGACGCTCAGCGATGAGCGCGCGGGGTGGTTGCCGGGGCGTCGTCGGGCCGTATCCCTCAGCCCCTCTGGATGAGGTATGCAGTTGTGCCGTCGAGTCTAGGCAACGCGGGACGCCGCCTCCACCGCCGTTCCCACGCTGTGAGCCACCGGGCCGGACGGGTGGTCGGTCAGCGGTCGGCCACCGCCGCCGGGGCGACCACCGCGACCGGGTCGGTCACCGCGGCCGGCCGGGGCAGCGACGGGGCCCGCGTCCGGGACCGGGTGACGAGGTTCGCGGCGACCAGGGCGGCGATGGTGATCGCGGCTCCGGCCAGCTCCACCGGCTCCGGCCGGTAGCCGCGGGCGATCTGCACCGCGAACGTGGTCACCGGAACCAGATTCATGAACAGGGCGGCGTTGGCGGCCCCGAGCCGCTGCACGCCGGTGTTCCACGCCAGCACCGCGATCACGGCGCCGACCACCACGGCGTACGCCAACTGCGGGGCGACCGCCGCGAGATCGGCCGCGCCGGGCGCGTGCTGCCAGCCGATGCCGTCGGCGAGCACGCTCGCGGCCAGCAGGGCGGCCGTGCCGGCGAGCGCGGTCAGCGCCGAGTAACGCAGCGGCGACCAGGCTCCGAACCGGCTGGCGCCGTGGGTGTAGACGGCCCAGCCGATCACCGCGCCGATCATCATCAGGCCGCCGAGACCGAACTGGCCGAGCCCGGCCAGGCTCCCGCGGGTGATCACCAGGCCGACTCCGAGGAGCGCGACCAGGGACAGGACCAACAGGAGAGGCGTCGGGCGTACGCCGTCCCGGGCCCAACGGACCAGCTGCGTGATGACGGGGGTGGTCGCCACGAAGAGGGCCACCTGCTGGGGTGCGGCGTGCTCGAGCGCCAGGTTGGTGAGCAGGTTGAAGCCGGCGAAGCCGACCGCCCCGAGCACCACCACCTCGACCGCCCGGCCCCCCGGGCGCAGCGCGCCGGCGCCTTCGCGGAGCAGCAGGATGGCGACCAGGACGACGGCGGCCAGCAGGTAGCGGGCGGTGGTCAGGTTGAGCGGATCGACCCGGGCCAGCGCGGTGGCGAGAATCGGGAACATCATTCCCCAGCTCAGCACGGCCAACAGCGGGTAGGCGGCGGTACGCGAGCGCATCGACAACTCCAATGTTCGACTATTTTCGAACCAATACCACCGACCATAGGAGCAGGTTCGACGATTGTCGAACAACGGTTACACTGGTCACATGAAGCCGCACGAACCCGAGCTGCGCGACGTACCCGTCACGGCCGTGCTGGGAGCCCTGGCCGACGACATCCGGCTACGGATCGTCCGGGCGCTGGCCGAGGAGGGCGAGCGTGCCTGCGGCAGCCTGGAACTCGGCATCTCGAAGGCCACCCGCAGCCACCACCTCAAGGTGCTGCGCGAGGCCGGCCTGACCCGCACCCGGGCCGCCGGCACCAGCCGCTACGTCCAACTGCGCCGTGCCGACCTGGAGCAGCTCTACCCGGGACTGTTGAACGCCGTTCTGACTCGGCAAACTCCGCCCCAGCAGGACTGACGCAGACCGGCGGCGCAGACCCGGCCCGCTCAGCAGATCTCGGAAGGAACCCGAGCTCCGCGAGGGCGCTCTCCTTCCAGATCGCCCGACCCAACCGCGGACCGAGACAGAGGCGGGACCGTGAACGGGGACGGGACGGAGTAGCCGGCGGCAGCCTGCGTGCACCTCCTGTCGAGCTGCCCCAGATATGGGGCGGGGCAGAACAGCGGGCGGGGCTGAACAGCGGGCGGCGCTAGCAGCGGGCGGCGCCGAGCAGGGGCCCGCCGCCACTCGCGACAGGGACGAGCGACAGTGGGTGCCGAGCCGTGACGAGGACGAATGCAGCTGAGATCGAGGGGCGGGCGGCGGCGCGGCGGTGGCGTGGATGAGGATCGGTGGATGATCTCCCAAGGCACGGCGGCACGACGGCACACTCTGGCCGGCACGGCGGCCGCGGTGGCTCTCGTGCTCGGCGCCTGCGGTCCCGCCGACGATCGAGGGCAGGGCGGGCACGGCCCGGGCCCGATCCCCGGGTTCACGACCCCGGCCAGCCCGACGACGTCGGCGGGCATCGACCCGATGGCTCGGTGCCCGGAGTTCGGCATCCTGATCCGGGCGACCGGGTCGGATGCCGCGATGGGGCTGCGCGCTCTCGGCCTGGAGTGGTCAACTGCGGCGACCGCCCCTACCGGCTCAACGGCTACCCGGTGCTGCGCGTGCTGGACGACCACCGCGAGCCGATCGCCCTGCGGGTGCTGCACGGGGCGAAGGAGATCACCTCGGGCTTCGACCAGGCGCCCCGGCCGGTCGAGCTGCACAGAGGTGAACGGGCCACTGCCGTGGTGTTCTGGCGCAACCTGGTCACCGACCCGACCGTGCCGGCCGCCAACGGGGCGTACCTGATGGTCGCGCCGGCCGCCGGGCGGTCGGCCGAGAGCGTCGACCCGGACGGCCCCATCGACGTGGGCAACACCGGTCGGATCGGCGTCAGCGCCTGGAAGAAGGCCGAGTCGCCCGCGCCCTCGCAACCGGCCATGCCGCCGGTGCCCAGCGCCGTGCCTTCGTCGGTCAGCCCGCCGGACGGCCGGCTGTGAGATCAGTCGGCTACGACGTGACGTCCTTGCGGGTGAAGCGCCAGAAGGCCAGCCCCCAGAACAGCGTGGCGTAGCTGATCGCCGAGATGGCGCCGCGTACCACGTCGTCGGTCTGCACCGGGGTGGACAGCAGCCCCAGCCAGGCGGCGCTGAAGTGGGTCGGCAGGAAGGCACGCAGCGCGCCGAGGGCGGTGATCTGGTCCAGGATGCTCGACAGGATCCAGAGCAGGACCGCTCCGCCCACCGCGCCCAGCGCCGCGTCCGTCGTCACCGACAGCAGGAACGCCAGACCGGCCACCACCAGCAGTACGACCGCCAGGTAGCCGAGCACCGCCAGCAGCCGCAACAGGCCCTCCCCCGGCTCCAGCTCCGCGGCGACCGTGCTGCGCAGCGGCGACCAGCCGTAGCGCAAGGTGCCGGCGACCAGGGCGGTGCCGGCCAGCAGCACCAGGGCCAGCCCCGAGTACGCCAGCGCGACCACCAGCTTCACGGTGAGCAGCCGGGCGCGGGGAACCGGGATCGCCAGCAGGTAGCGCAGGCTGCCCCAGCTCGCCTCGCTGGCCACCGTGTCCCCGCAGAAGAGTGCGACCACGACCACCAGCAGGAACGACGCCGATACGAAGATCGAGAACAGGGTGAAGTTGAGCCCGCCGGAGGTGGCCAGGTCGACCAGGCTGGAGAACTCGTTGTTGCCGTTGTCGTCGTCGCCGCCGGAGTTGAACTGGAACGCGACCAGGATGATCAGCGGCAGCAGCACCATGAACCCCAGCGCGAGCTGGGTCCGCCGCCGGGACGCCTGCCGGCGGAACTCGGCGCCGAACGGCATCGTGGCCGACGGCCGGTAGCCCGCCGCCGCACCGACCGTGGAACTCCCCATCACCGGTCACCGCTTCCCCGAGAGTTCTCGCCCACCAGGGCGAGGAACGCGTCCTCCAGGCGGCGCCGGGGCACCACCCGGTCCACCCCGATGCCGGCGCGCACCAGCTCGGCCACCACCTCGCTGCGGGCCGTGCCGTTGGTGTCCACCACCAGTTCGCCGTCGCTCTCCGGCAGCACCCGGACCCCGTGCAGCCGGTCCAGCACCGCCCGCGCCGCCACCGGGTCGCTGACGTCGAAGAGCACGCTCGGCGACTCGCCCACGATCTCCTCCACCGGCCCGGACGCCACGATCCGGCCCTTGTTCACCACCACGGCGTGCGTGCAGGTCTGCTCCACCTCGGCGAGCAGGTGACTGGAGACCAGCACCCCGCGCCCGTCCGTGGCGTACCGCTGGAGCACCCGGCGCATCTCGGCGATCTGCGGCGGGTCGAGCCCGTCGGTCGGCTCGTCGAGCACCAGCAGCTCCGGCAGGCCCAGCATGGCCTGGGCGATGGCGAGCCGCTGGCGCATGCCGTGGCTGTAGTTCTTGATCTTCCGGTGCACCGAGTCGCCGAGCCCGGCGATCTCCAGTGCCTCGTCGAAGTGCGCGTCCGCCGCCGGCCGGCCGGTGGCCCGCCAGTACGCCCTCAGGTTCTCCAGGCCGGACAGGTGCGGGAGGAAACCGGGCCCCTCGACCAACGCGCCGATCCGGGAGAGCACCGGCGAGCCGGGCACCAGCCGACGGCCGAAGACGTAGATCTCCCCCGCGGTCGGCTGGGTCAGCCCCATCAGCACGCGCAGCGTGGTGGTCTTGCCCGCGCCGTTCGGCCCGAGCAGCCCCATCACCTGGCCCGGGTGCACCTCGAAGTCCACGTTCGACACGGCGACGAAGCCGTCCGCGTACTCCTTGCGCAGCCGGCGCACGGCCAGCGGTGTGTCCGCGTACTCCGGATGCACGGAGCTGTCCTGCCGGCGGTGCCGGCGGCGGACCACGGCGACGACCACGACGAGCCCGACCGCGATGGCGACGAGCAGCCCGGCCAGCACCCAGCGCCAGACGGTCGCCGTGGTGGGGATCGGCTCGCCGGTCACCGTCGGCAGGCTGACCGCGCCGTCCGCCGCGACCGTGTAGACGGTGGGCTGGGCCGGCGTGGTGTACGCCTGGTCGGAGCTGGCGACCACCAGCCGCAGCAGGTGCCCGGCCTCGACCCGACGGACGATCCCGGGCAGCGTCACGGTGACCGGCGTGGCGTCCTGCACCCGCTGCGGCAGGCCGGTGAGCCGCACCGGGGCGACCAGCCCGTTCGGCAGGGTGGCCGTGCCGTCCGGGTCGACGTCGTAGAGCTTGACGAAGAGCACCGCCTCGCCGGTCGGGGAAGCGGCGCGCAGGGTGACGGTGGGTGCGCCCACCACGTCCACCGCCTCGGTCAGCGGCGTCGACTCGAACCGGGCGTGCTGGCCGGGTACGTCGCCGGCCACTCCGCCGAGCAGGGAGGTGAGCGCCCCGGCGAAGGGCACCGAGGAGATGGCGGCCGGATTGCCGTTCGGGGGGTTGGCGATCGGCTGGGCCGGCCCGGCGACGGTGACCTCCCGCCGGGCGTCGCCGGCCAGGCCCGGGTAGTCGGTGCCGCGGTAGCCGGTGGCCACCAGACCCCGGTCGAGGGCGTCGAAGCCGGCGATCCGCGACCAGGTGAAGTCGTCGCCCGGCGCGTCACCCTCGCCCTTGACGTAGTGGTCGAGCCACTGCGCGGTCAGGAACCTGACCCGGTCGGAGTCCGAGCGGGGGCCCGCGCCGCCGTCGTGCCCGCCGGTGAACCACGCCACCCGGACCGGGGTGCCGGCCGCCGCGATGCCCCGGGCGTTGGCGTCCGCCTCGCCGAGCGGGAAGAGGGTGTCCGCCTCGCCCTGCACCAGCAGGGTCGGAGCCTCGATCCGGTCCAGCACGCCGGCCGGGCTGGAGCGGCGCAGCAGATCGACGGCGGCCTGGTCGGCCCGGCCGGTGGTGGCGATCCGCAGGTACGCGGCGCACACATCGGCCGCGAACCGGCCGCAGGACGGGTCGGCGGCGCCGGCCGGGGCGCCACCGGGACCGGTGCCCGGTCCTGCGCCCGGCTCCGGGCTGGGCGGGCCGGCCGACGCCGGTGCGCCCTGCGGCTGGGCGGCGGTGGCGCCGGAGAGCCCGGCCGGACCGGTGCCGGCGTTGCCGCCCCCGCCGAAGAAGAGCCCGGCCCAGCCCTTCTTGAACACGCCCTCGGTCGGCGCTCCACCGGTGCTCTCCGGCAGGAACGCCCGGGACAGGTCGTTCCAAGTGATCATGGGGACGATCGCGTCCACCCGCCGGTCCTGGGCGGCGAGCAGCAGCGCCAGGCCGCCGCCGTACGAGCCGCCGACCACGCCGACCTTCGGGTCGCCGGCGGCGTCGGTACGCACCTCCGGGCGGGCGGCCAGCCAGTCCAGCAGTCGCTGGGCGTCGCGGACCTCGTAGTCCGGACTGTCCAGATGGATCTCCCCACCGCTGCGGCCGAAGCCACGGGCGGTCCAGGTGAGCACGGCGTATCCACGACCGGCGAACTCCTCCGCGTCGGCGCGCACCGACTCCTTGGTGCCGCCGAACCCGTGCGCCAGCAGCACCGCCGGCACCTTCCGCCCGGGCGAGGCGTCCGCCGGCAGATAGTAGGTGGTGTCCAGCGCCACCGGCTGGTCGCCGGCCGGTCCGGAGCGGACGGTGAGCATCGCGGTCTCGGTGCGGAAGCCCGCCCCCCGCGGCCACACCGCCCAGGTCACGGCGGCGGCCAGCAGCACGAGCACCGCCGCCGCGGCGATCGCGCGGCGGCGGGTGGGCAGGGCACGCCGGATCCACGCGGCCGGCGACGGCGATCTCATGCGGCACACGGTACGGCGCGCAGCCTGAGGGTTGGCTGAGATCCGCCGTACGTTCGTCCGGTTGCCCCGATCGACGACCGGACGGGTGCGACCGCGCATCGTCCAGCGCAACCCAGTGAGTTGAATTCGGATCCCGTGAATTCCGATCTTCGGCGGAAATCCACCTCGATCATTCCATGTCACACCCGTCGACGCGACACAGCGTGCCCGGAAGGCGGACCAACGGTGACATCGCTCGAACTGACGCAAAACTGACTCACCGACGAAGGGGTGAGCCACCGGCGGTTCGGTTACTTTTCCGGTCCGGTGTACGGGACTCCCTCGGCGACCCCCGACACCGCCGATCCCCCGCCGTCGCCGGAGGAGACAGACACCATGACAGTCCCCGCGCCGCGGGCCCGTCGCCGGCCCTCCGTGCTGGGCCGGCTGTTGCCGCTGCTGCTCGTCGTGGCGCTGCTTGCCCCGCTGGGTCTGCTCTTCGCGCAGACCTGGCGGCAGACCGACGAGGACCGGGACCTGGCCGCCCGGGAACGGCTCGGTGTGCAGTACCTGCGCGCCCTCGCCCCGGTCACCGACGCGCTGGTGGACGCGCAGTCCGCCGCGGTCACCGGTCGCCCGGCCTCCGGCGAGGCGCTGACCCGCGCGGTCGAGGAGGCCGCCGCGGTGGACGCCCGGATCGGCTTCGAGCTGCGCAGCCAGGAACGCTGGGCGGGGCTGCGGGCCAAGCTGGAGGCGCTGCGCGACCGCAGCCCCACCGACCCCGAGTCCGCGTACGCCGCGTACGGGGAGGTCACCGACCTGCTGCTGGCCCTGCACCGCAAGGTCCGGGAGAGCTCCGGCCTGGTCCGCGATCCGGGAGCGGACTCCTTCTTCCTTCAGGACAGCGCGGGACGGGACCTGCCGCAGGCGGTGGTGGCCGCCGGTCGGCTCGCCGACATGGCGACGTTGGCTCCCCGTCGACCGGCCGCCGAGCGCACCCGCAGCCTGCTCGAACTCGCCAGCCTGCGGCTGGCCGCCCTGGCACCCGCCACCGACCTCGTCGACGACCTGCGGGCGGCCGTGGACAGCTCGGAGAGCACGGACCTGGGCGCGAACGTGCTCATCCCGCTCGACACGTACCAGCGCTCGGTCGAGGCGCTCGCCGCGTACTCCGCCCCGACCGGCGGCACCGGCGCCGTGGACCCGGGCCAGCTGGCCGCGGCCCGGCTGAACGCGCAGGCCGCCGGCAAGCAGCTCCAGCCGGTCATCCTCGGCGAACTCGACGCGCTGCTGGCCGAGCGGATCGACGGACTGGACCGGGACCGCTGGTGGGCCATCGGCGCCGCGTCGGCCGCCGCCCTGCTGCTGGGCTGGATCGGTGCGCTGCTGCTCGCGGCGGTTCGCCGGGCCCGCCGTCGGGCCACCGCGACCACGACCGGGGAAGGCACCGACCCGCAGCCGGGCGACGAGGCGTGGCAACCGCCCACGGGCCGGCACGGTGAGTCCCGGCCGCTGCAACCGGTGGGCGCCGCCCGCGACCCCGGCCCCGCCCAGTGGGGGCCGTTCGATGCTGCTCGGTAGGCTCCGAATCCGGGGCAAACTCGCCCTGCTCGTGGTGATCCCCCTGCTCAGCATGGCCGGGCTGGCCGTGCCGGTGGTCCTCGACCGGGTCGCCGCCGCGCAACGCGCCGACGACATCGCCGACCGGGTCCGGCTCGCCAGCCGGGTCGGCAGCCTGGTGCAGGACCTCCAGCAGGAACGCATCCTCTCGGTCGGCTACCTGCTCGGCCGGGTGGAGCGCGGCGAGTTGGTGCAGAAGACCACCGACGTGGACGACGGGGTGGCCGACCTGCGCGCCGGTGGCAGCGACGCGCTGACCCAACGGGTCGACAAGGCCCTGGACGGCGTACGCAGCCTCATCGACCTGCGGACCGCCGTACTGGCCCGCGCCGCGAGCCCGACCCAGGTGATGGACGGGTTCGGCACGGTCGACCGGGCGCTGATCGAGTCGCTGCGACTGGCGTTCAGCGTGGACACCGACACCCAGCCCGGCCGTCAGGTGCTGGCCCTGGACGCGCTGCTGCGCGCCGACGAGGGTCTGGGCGCGTGCGCCACCCTGATCGTGCTGGTGAAGGCCACCGGGAGCGCCGAGGCCAGCGCGGGCTACGTCGCCTGTATCGCCGCCCTGCAGGTCGACAACCTACGGTTCCGCAGCCTCATCACTCCGGAGCAGTTGCGGCTGGCGCAGCTCAACGACGAGGCGGTGGCCGCCCGCACCAGCAGCGACTTCCTCATCACCAGCGCCCGGGACCCGGCCGGAGCGATCCGCGACGTGCCGCTGGACGCGCTCTTCCCGTCCGTCCGCTCCATGATCAGGCTGGGCCAGTTCGTGGAGAAGAAGCTGGTCGCGGACGTGCTCGCCGAGGTCACCACCGAGCAGCGGCGGGCGCTGACCGCCGCGTACCTGGTCGCCGCCGGGGCGATGCTGATCCTGGCGGTGGTGGTGCTGCTCAGCGCGGCCGTGGCGCGCACGGTGGCCCGGCCGCTGACCCGGCTCACCCGCTCCGCCGACCGGGTCGCCCGGGTGGCCGAGGCGGAGCTGGTCCGGGTCGCCGACGACGAGGCGGAGAGCGCACAGCCGGTCCGACTGGATCCCGTGGACATCCGGGCCTCGGACGAGATCGGCGACCTGGCCCGCGCCTTCGACCGGGTGCAGAGCACTGCCGCCCGCCTGGTCGAGCGGCAGGTAGCCGGCCGGCGCCACGTGGCGCAGATGTTCGGCCACGTGGGGCGGCGTACCCAGAACCTGGTGGGTCGGCAGATCCAGCTGATCGACCGGCTGGAGCAGCAGGAGACCGACCCGGGCCGGCTGGAGCACCTGTACCGCCTCGACCACGTCTCCAGCCGGCTCCGGCGCAACGCCGGCAGCCTGGTGGTGCTCTCCGGCTCGACCGGGGCGGACGCGCACACGGCCCCGGTGCCGCTGGCCGACGTGGTCCGGCTGGCGCTCGGCGAGATCGAGGACTACACCCGGGTGGACGTGCAGGTGCCGTCGGGCATCTCCGCGGCCCCGGCGGCCGTCGGCGACCTCGTGCTGGCGCTGGCCGAGCTGATGGAGAACGCCACCGTCTTCTCTCCGCCGCACACCCGGGTGCTGGTCTCCGGTGAGCTGACCGGGCTCGGTGCCCGGATCGCCGTCGTGGACCACGGGATCGGGATGACCGAGGAGCGGCTGGCCGAGGAGAACGCCCGGCTCACCCGGCGGGAACGGCTCGACCTGGCCCCGACCGAGTTGCTCGGCCTCTTCGTGGTGGGTCGGCTGGCCCGCCGGCACGGCTGGGCGGTGGAGCTGGCCCCTACCCCCGGCGGTGGGGTGACCGCCCGGATCGAGATCCCGCAGTCGTCACTGGTGATCCGGCGCGCCGATCGGGCCGGCGCGACCGTGGCCCGCGCCGCGGTGCCGGCCCGGGACCGGCGGTCCCCGTTCGCGCTGGAAGCCGGCCGGGGCGGGCGGACCCCCGCGTCGGCGACCACCACCGCGATACCTCACACCCCGTCGTCGGCCGCGGTGCCCGGCCCGGCCGGCGTCGGGTTCGACCCGAACCTGCTCGACCGCGCCACCCGCAGTCTGGAGGCCGGCGAGTCGTGGGACGCCTTCGCCACCGGTGGCTCCACTCCGGACACGCCGCCCGAACTTCCCGTCACCGGCTCCGGGCTGCCCCGCCGGCCCACCCTCGCCGCCGACAACGGGCCGGGCATCGCCGGCGCCGGGCGGTGGGACGCCGAAGAGCAACCCCGAGGTCCGCTACGGGCGACCGAGCCGCCGCTCGGGGACCCGGCCGGTCCCCGGGTACGGCAGCGGGTGCCCGGCGCCACCCTGCCCACCGCCGCACCGCCGGTCGGGCCCGTCGACGCGACCGGCGCCGACCCGGACGCCGCCCGCGCGCTGGTCGAGGCGTTCCAGTCCGGGGTACGCCGGGCCGAGCTGAGCCGCGCGCCGGCCCTCGACCTCCCCGTCGGGCACTGGTCGATGCGGACCGTCCCCAACGTGCCCGCCGGCGGATCCGGTACGGCGACGGTGGACCCGGGCGCGACGGTCGACCTGCCGGCGACGCCGGGCGGCCTCGGTCCGACGGTGGCGGACACCGCCGGGGCGACCCCCGGCCGGCCCCGCCTGAGCCGCCGGGTGCCCGGGGCGAACCTGGCAGTCGGCCCGGTACGCCAGCCGATCAGCTCGCACCCCGGTGACCCGGCCGAGGTCCGCGACCGCATCACCGATTTCGAGGCGGGCGTCGCCCGCGCTCTCCGCGAAGTCAGCCCCGACCGCCGGAACGAAGGATCATCACGGTGACCAGCCCCTTCCTGCACGACAACGTCGACCACCAGAACCATCCGGGGGGTGACCTCAGCCCGGAGGCCCGCACGTTCAACTGGCTCCTGGACTCCTTCACCTCCAGCACGGCCGGAGTGCTGGAGGCGATCGCGGTCTCCTCGGACGGGCTGCTGATGGCCATGTCGGCGATCAAGGACCGGTCCAACGCGGAGCGGCTCGCCGCAGTGGTCTCCGGCATGACCAGCCTCGCCGGCGGCGCCGCCAGCTGGTACGCGCTCGGCGGGCTCAACCGGGTGATCGTCGACATGGCGGACGGCTACCTGCTGATCAGCGCGATCAGCAGCGGTTCCGTGCTCGGGGTGGTCGCCGACCGGTCTGCCAACCTGGGCACCGTCGCGTACGAGATGACGCTCTTCGCCGGTCGGGCCGGAGGCGCGCTGACCCCGCGGTTGATCGCCGAGCTGAAGAACGCCGTCCAGCAGTGACCCCGGACGTCGCCGGCGAGGACCCGGACCCGGACCAGTCCGTCCGGATCCGCCCCTACCTGCGGACGCCACCCGCGAGCGGGGACGGCGTGCCGGCGCCACCGTCGCCGGCCGAGCCGGAACCCGCGCCGGCCCGGCCGGCCGGTCCGCGCCCGTTCGTGCTCACCGCCGGGCGGGTGGCCGGTGCGGATCCGGCGATCGGGCTGGAGACGCAGGTGACCGCCCGCCCCGAGGACGGGGGGTGGAACGGGACGGCAGCCGTCCGGCTGGCGCCGGAGCTGCGGGCGATCGTCGCACTCTGCACCGAGCCGATCTCGGTCGCCGAGATCTCCGCCCGGATGCGGATGCACTTCGGCGTGACCCGGGTCCTGGTCGGCGACCTGAGCGCCGCCGGGCACCTGGACGTGCACGTCGGCGACGCGGACGACGTCCTCGACCCCGACCTCATCCTGCGAGTGATTGATGGACTCCGTGCGATCTCCTGAATGGCCGGTGGCCCCGCTGGGCGGGCTCGCCGCCAACAGCGCCGCCGCCCGCTACGGCACCTCGCCCGGCGCCGGCCCCGCTGCCGGGCGCACCGGTCCGCCGCCGACGGACCCGCCGCCGCCGTACCGGCCGCCGACCGCCACCCCGGGCGCCGCGTCGACGCCGGACCCGGTGGACCGGCCACGGGCCACCCCGCCGATCCCGGTCAAGATCCTGGTTGCCGGCGGGTTCGGAGTCGGCAAGACCACCACGGTCGGGGCGATCTCCGAGATCGCACCGCTGACCACCGAGGCCGAGATGACCAGCGCCGGCATCGGCGTGGACGACCCGGGCGTCCGGTCGGCGAAGACCACGACCACCGTGGCCATGGACTTCGGCTGCGTGACCATCGACCGCAGCTTGAAGCTCTACCTGTTCGGTACGCCCGGGCAGGCCCGGTTCGGCTTCATGTGGGACGACCTGGCCCGGGGCGCACTCGGCGCGCTGGTGGTGGTGGACAGTGCCCGGCTGGACGAGTGCTATCCGGCGATCGACTTCTTCGAACGCGCCGGGCTCCCCTTCGTGGTCGGGGTGAACGCCTTCGACGGGCGGCTGGCCCTGGAGCTCGGCGAGATCCGGTGGGCACTGGCCATCGGCGATCATGTACCCCTGGTGCAGTTCGACGCCCGGGACCGGCTCTCGGTGCGGGACGCCCTGCTGGTCGTCCTGGACCGTGCATTGGAGCGGGCCACCCGGGACAGGAGGGCCTGAGCCGATCGGCGGCGACGGCCCGTGGCGGGAAGGGGTGATCTGGTGAGGGGTGACCTGGACGAGACGCTGGCCCGGCTGGCCCGGCGCGAGGAGGCGCTGCGCCGGCGGGCCACCGACCCGGGCGGAGTGGCCGGCGCGGACGACTCCGCGCCGCCCGGTCCGACCCGCGAACCGGACCGGCCCGGGACCGGGCACCCGGGCCACCGCAACGCCGGGCCCGGCCGGCACGCGGGGCGGGACGTCCCCGCCGAGGCCGTGGGGTGGGGCCCGGTCGAGGAGGTCGTCGAGGCGGTCCGCCAGGCGGTGGCCGCGCACCCCGGGCTGGTGGTGACCGTCGGGGTCGAGCACGCCGGGCGGACGTACCCGCTGCGGGTCCACTGGGACGGCCCGGACGTCACGGTCGGCCCGGCGACCACCGACGCGCCACCGGCACCGCCGGAGCCTCCGCCGGCCTGGCCGATGTCGGGCCGCACGGTGCCGGACTGGGCGCCGGGCCCGGACGGGTTGAGCCCGGACCCGGCAGCCCGACTGGCCGAGCTGATCCGGCGGGACCCGTCGCTGCTGGACGAGCTGGATCCGCGCCGCTGACCGGGCGGGGCGTGCTTCCGGCGACTACGGTCAGTCCGTGGCGCAACCCGACCTGACCCTGACCGCGAGCCTGCGGCCGGCCGCGCTGGACGCCCGACGGGGCATCGTCCGGTTGCACCCGGAGGTGCTGACCGCGCTGGGGCTGCGCCCCGGCGACCCGGTCCGGCTGGACGGGCGGCGGGAGACCGCCGGGATCGTGGCGGCGGCCGAGGTGGGCGCGAGCGCCGCCCTGCTGTACGCCGACGACCTGACGCTGGGCAACCTGGGGGTACGCGACGGCGGGCAGGTACGGGTCACCCCGCTCCCGGTGACCCCCGCGCGTCGGGTCGTCCTGGCCGGGCCGGTGGAGGTGGTCGCGGCGGTCAGCCCCGAGATGCTCCGGCTCGCCCTGCTCGGCAAGGTGGTCACCGCCGGCGACGACGTGTCGCTGCTGCCGCAGGACGTGCTGCCGGACGCCTCGGTGCGCAGCCTGGTCGAGGCGGCCCGGCGCAGCCTCGCCAACACGGTCGGGTACGCCTGGACCAGCACCCTGCTCACCGTGGTCGCGGTCGAACCGGGTGCCGGGGCCCTGGTCACCATGGAGACGATGGTCGGCTGGGAGCACGGCCCGGTGACCCACGGCCCCGCCGCTCCGGTCGCCCGGCCGGCCCCGACCCCGACCGTCCGCTTCGACCCGGGCGTCGGCGCGGAGTCCGTCCCCGACGCGCCGGCCGTCGACGAGCTACCCGGTTTGCGGGCCCAGGCCGAGGAGCTGACCGAGCTGCTCGACCTGGGCTTCCACCACCGGGAGGTGCTGGGCCGGCTGGGCACCACCATCTCGCTCGGGGTGCTGCTCGGCGGGCCGGCCGGCTCCGGAAAGTCGGCGCTGGTCCGGGCGGTGGCGGCGAAGGTCGGTGCCCGGGTCCACCCGCTCTGGGCGCCCGAGGTGGCGGCACTGACCAACCAGGCGGCCGCCGACCGGCTGCGCTCCGCGGGCGAGGCGGCCCGCGCCGACGGACCGGCGGTGCTGCTGGTCACCGACGTGGAGGCCCTCGCCCCGGCGGACGAGCCGGGCCCGGTGGCGACGGTGTTCCGCCAGGTGCTCGCGGAGACCGTCCGGGCCGGCACCGCCGTGGTCTGCACCACCGGTCGCCCGGAGGCCGTCGACCCGGCGCTGCGCGCGCCGGACCTGCTGTCGCTGCGGATCAGCATCCCGCTGCCCGATCCGGCGCTGCGCCGGGAGCAGCTCACCGTGCTGACCCGGCAGGTGCCGCTCGCCGACGACGTGCGGCTGGACGAGGTCGCCGGGCGTACCCCCGGGTTCGTCGCCGCGGACCTGGCCGCGCTGGTCCGCGAGGCCGGGGTGCGGGCGGCCCTGCGGCAGAAGTCGGCCGAGACGCCGACGGTGGCGATGGCCGACTTCACCGCCGCCCTGGAGGTGGTCCGGCCGACGACGATGGCGGCGTCCACCCTGGAGCTGGCCTCGGTGACCCTAGACGACGTGGGTGACCTGGTCGAGGTCAAGCAGACGCTGACCGAGTCGGTGCTCTGGCCGCTCACGTACCCGGACACCTTCGCCCGGCTCGGCGTGCAGCCGCCGCGCGGGGTGCTGCTCTACGGCCCGCCCGGCTGCGGCAAGACCTATCTGGTGACGGCGTTGGCCGGGTCGGGGCGGGCGAACGTGCTCTCGGTGAAGGGTGCCGAGCTGCTGTCGAAGTGGGTGGGCGAGAGCGAACGCGCGGTCCGGGAGCTGTTCCGCCGGGCCCGGGAGGCCGCACCGACGCTGATCTTTTTGGACGAGGTGGACGCGCTCGCGCCGGTGCGCGGTCAGGCCACCGACGGGGGCACCACCGACCGGGTGGTCGCCGCCCTGCTCACCGAACTCGACGGAATCGAGGCGCTGCGCAACGTGGTCGTGATCGGCGCGACGAACCGTCCCGACCTGGTGGACCCGGCGCTGCTGCGACCCGGCCGGCTGGAGCGGTTGGTCTACGTGCCGCCGCCGGACGGCCCGGCCCGGGCGGAGATCCTGCGGGCCGCGTCCCGCAACGTGCCGCTGGCCCCGGACGTCGACCTCGCCGCGCTCGGCGGGGAGTTGGACGGCTTCTCCGCGGCGGACTGCGCCGCGCTGGTCCGCGAGGCGGCGCTGGCCGCGATGCGCGAGTCGCTGACCGCCGTCACGGTCACCGCGGGGCACGTGGCCACCGCCCGGCGGCGGGTCCGCCCGTCGCTGGACCCGGCACAGGTCGCCTGGCTGGCCGGGTACGCCGCCGACCGCCAGTGACCGGCCGGTGACGGTACGGATCTCCGGCGCGAGCGCCAACTTTCCGCCCCGTCCAGGGCGTTCATTGGAGGTCACACTCCCCAGTGGAGAAATCCACATCGACGTCAGGTGGTGCCCCTTGCGCAAGCTGCTCTCTCTCCTCGCCGTCCCCCTCGTGGCGGCGGCGACCCTGGTTACGGTGGGTACGCCGGCGGCCGCCCACCCGGCGAAGCCGTTCCCGGCACGGATCGCCCTGCCGGACGGGTTCACCCCCGAGGGGCTGACCATCGGCCGTGGCACCACCGTGTTCGTGGGGTCCATCTTGGACGGTGCGATCTGGCGGGGCGACTTACGCACCGGACAGGGTTCGGTGCTGATTCCGGGAGTGCCCGGCACCGACAAGGCGGGCCTCAAGCTCGACCCGCAGGGGCGGCTGTGGACCGCCGACTTCTCCGGCGGCGGTGCCAGCGTCTACGACGCCGACAGCGGCGCCCGGCTGGCCCACTACCAGTTCACCGACGAGCCGGGCAGCCTGGTCAACGACCTGGTGATCACCCAGCGGGGGGTCTACTTCACCGATTCCGCCCGGCAGGTCCTCTACGTGGTGCCGCTCGGCCCGGGCGGCCGGCTGCCGGCCGCCACGGACGTGCGGGTGCTGCCGCTGACCGGCCCGGCGGCGACGCCGGACGCGTACCACAACGGGATCGTGGCGCTGCCCGACGGAGACCTGCTGGTCGCGCAGATGCTGCCCGGCCGCCTGGTACGCATCGACCCGGACACCGGCGCCAGCCGCCTCGTCGACCTGGGTGGCTACTCGGTGGAGCGCGCCGACGGCCTGGTGCTGCGCGGGCACACCCTCTACGTGATCCGGAACCTGACCAGCGTCATCGCGGTGGTCCGGCTCAACGCCCGGTACACCGCCGGGGTGGTGCAGCGGGAGATCGTCGGCCCGCAGTTGCGCGTGCCGGCCACCGGTGACCTGCTCGGCCGGGCGTTGTACGTGGTCAACGGCCGCTTCGACGTCGAGTCCACGCCGGAGACCGACTACGACATCGTCCGCGTCCCGGCCTGATCGACCCGGTCGGCGGCGACCACACGGTCGCCGCCGGCCGTCGGCGCCGGGTCAGTCGGTGGGGAGCAGCGGGCCGAGCGGCCCGAGGTCCAGGTTCAGGTCCTCGGGGGCCAGGCCGAAGTGTTGACGCAGCCCGACCATCTGCTCCTCCAGGGCCATCAGCGTCACGCCGATCCGCTCCACCTGCTCCTCGGTGAGGTCACCGAGGTCGACCCGGCGCAGCGCCTGCCGCTCCATCAGCTGCCGCAACAGCTCGACGACGGTCAGCACCAGGCTGGCCAGCCCACGCTCGACCGAGTCCCGGTCCACCTCGATCCGGCGGTCCAGCGGGGTGACCCGGGGTGGTCGCCACGGCTCCGCGCCCAGCGCGGCGGCCAGCTCGGCCGCCTCGTCCCGCCCGGTCATCCGGCCTCACCGACCGGCCCGTCGAGCGGGTCGGGGCCGAACTCGGGCGGTGCCAGCGCACCGACCGAGGCGACCAGCGCGCGCAGTGAGATCCGGACCAGGTCCACATCGGCGATGGCCAGGGTGAGATCGCCGCTGATCACCACCCCCGTGGCGAGCACCCGGTCGAGCAGGTCCACCAGGGCGACCGGGCGGTAGGCCAGCGGATCGTCGGCGCTGCTCGGCGCGAGCGAGGTGGTCACCACGGCTCCCGCACGGTATGCGCCGGCTCCGCGGGCCGCTCCGCCACGAAGGAGTACGGCGGCCACGGGCCGGTCAGCTCCAACCGGATCCCCGGATGGCGGCCGGCGAGCGCCCCCACCAGGGCCGTGAACCCGGCCAGCGCGGTGACGTCCACCAGGTACGCCCCGTTGAGCACCATCGGGGCCGCCTCCCCCGAGAGCCGTCGGTCCTGCGGCGCATGCCGACGACCCGCCACGGCCAGCTCGCTCAGGGCGGCGTGCACCGCGTCCGCCGCCGCGCCGGCCGCCCGCTGGCGTTCCTCCCCGGCGGTCAGTTGCGCCCGCCGCCGACGCAGGTACGCCGTACCCACCCCACCGCCGCCGTCCGGTTCGTCGGCGGTGGTGGTGGCGCCCGCGACCAGGTAGCCCTTGACGCCCCACTCGCCTCGCCCGGTCAACCGGTCCAGGGTGGCGGCCAGCTCCGCCCGGCGGGCGACGAGGGAAGCCGCCACCCGCCCGTCGTCGGTGTGCACGGTAGCGAGCCGGGCGGGCACCACCGGCCC
Organism: Micromonospora sp. GCM10011542; assembly: GCF_042650685.1. Lineage (NCBI taxonomy): Bacteria > Bacillati > Actinomycetota > Actinomycetes > Micromonosporales > Micromonosporaceae > Micromonospora > Micromonospora sp. GCM10011542. The sequence goes on along the minus strand of NZ_JBHSBO010000010.1, from coordinate 3,155 downwards.
CCGGCGGGCCAGCGCCGCGACCACTTCGTGGTGCGCCCGGGCCGCCCGCTCCAACCAGGCCAGGTCCTCCAGGTTGCGGCGCAGCGGCTGCTCGCCGTACTCCTCCAGCGGTGCCGTGCTGACGACGGCCACCAGGCCGCCGGCGGACACCGGGCGGACCGGGCCGCCGTCCATGCCGACGATCGTGGCCAACGCCGCTGGCTCGGCGTCCCGGACCACACCGTGCAGCCAGGCTCCGGCGGTCGGGACGGGTCGGCCGGCGGCCAGCTCAACCGTCGATGTCATTCCCAGTCCTCCCGTTCCGCGTCCAGCCGCCGCGCCCGGGCGGCGATGCGGGGCCGGCGCTCCGCCTCGACCTGCTCCGGGTCACGCGGCCCCGGCTCCACCGGGGGTCGGGCCCGCGAGCTGAGCCAAGGGTCGTGTTCCCACCAGTCGATGCCGATCTGCCGCGCGGTGTCGACCGAGGCGATGACCAGCCGCAGCTTCAACGTCAGCAGCTCGATGTCGAGCAGGCTGACCCGGATGTCGCCGGCGATCACGATGCCCCGGTCGAGCACCCGCTCCAGGATGTCGCCCAGGTTGGCCGGCTCGTGCCCGGCGGGCAGGACCTGGCCGGAGTTCTGCACGACCGACGGAGCCTGTGGTCTGGTCATCTCAGCCCACCTCGCCCTTTCCGCGCTGGTAGCGGCGCACCCGCCGGTAGCCGAGCAGGCCGCCCTCGATGTCCAGTTCGACCTCGTAGAGGCCGAGCAGGTCGGTCGACGCGGGGATCCGGTGGTCCTCGACCATCTCGACCCCGATCCGCCAGCCGTCGTCGGTGGCCTCGAGCGAGGTGGCGCCGACCGGGTCCCGGCCGGTCAGCTCGACGATCTGGCGCACCCCTTCCCGGACCGCCTCCGCGGCCGACACCGGCTCGACGTACTCCTCCTCGTCGTACTGGTCGACGTCGTCGCCCTCCGGCTCCCTTCGGCGGGTGCGATCACCGTCGCCACGGATCGGCACCCCGCTCACCTCCCCCGCCGCCGGCGGTTCACGGGCCGGCCCGCTGCCCCGGGCGCGGGTCGGCCCGCGCCCGGGGCAGCGCGACGAGCGCCGCCACCCGTACCGGTCAGCCGGTCCAGCACCTGCTGCTGTCTCAGGTCACGCTCCTGCGAGGTGATCTCGCCAGCGGCCGCCGCCGCGTCCAACTCCTCCAGCTCACGCCGGATGTTGGCCGGGTCGTACCGCTGTGACTCCGCCTCCCGCGCGATCACCTTCACCACCGCGGTCAGCCCCCGCACCGGGGCGTACGGAAGGGTCAACAGCCCCCAGAGGATGTCCATGCGTCACTCCACCAGCTGATGTGCGCTGACGAAGTCGTACGGGGCCAGCGGCCCGAGCAGCCGCATCCGGATCACGTCCCGCCGCTGCTCCGCGAACTCCTCCACGGCTTCGACGAACTCGTCCTCGCGGTCGACGTCGACCAGGAAGGCGGCGTTCACCGCGTCCAGTTCGTTGCTGGGCTGGCGCGGTGCGTTCGCCACCGACAGCGCGGCGAGCGTGTCGATCAGGTGCCGGCTCTCCGCCTCCCGGCGCAGCTCGACCGCCTGGCTGATCATCTCGCCGAGTCGGATCCGCTGCTCCCGGGTGGCCGCCTCGGACTGTCCCCGCACCTGGGCCGCGAGGTCCGCGGCCGCCGGGTTCTCCGCGAGGATCTCGGCGATCACCTCCTGCTCGTCGTAGCGGCCGTGCACGGTGTACTGGATCCGGTCCTCCAACTCGTCGAGCGCGGCCGCGAACCGGTCGTGGTGCGCGTCGAGCAGGTCGGCCACCGCGTCCGGCCCGGTGACGACCGTGCCGAACCGCACCGGGAGCACCGGCGCCACCGCCGCCGTCCCGTCCAGCAGTTCCTGGTACGCGGTCAGGTCAGCCGGCCGGCCCAACGGTTCCTCCAGCCCCACCTCGCTGACCAGCGCGGCGATCCGGTCCTGTCGGACCACGTCCACCTCGCCCGGCGGGTCGCCCACACCGACGGCGTCCGGGGTCGGCTCCACGTCGGAGGGGACGATGCCGTAGACGAAGAGCCCGATCTCGTCGGCCATCTCAGCGCTCCTCGTCCCGCCGTCGGCGCGGTCGGTCCCGGTCCCGGTCCCGGTCCGAGCCGAGCTCGCCGACCGCGTCCTTCACGGCACCGCCGATCGCCCCGACGGTCTTGCCGAGACCGGCGGCGGCCTTGCCGGCGCCGATCGCTCCCGAGGCGCCCCCGACCAGATCCGGGAGCCCCTTCTGGTTTCTGGGCGTGATGTCGAGGCGATCGACCGCCTCGGCGAACCGCAGGTACGTCTCGACGCTGGCGATGACGATCCGGGCGTTGATCTCCAGAAGCTGGATGCCCACCACGGCGACCGAGACCTGGGCGTCGATCACCACGCCCTTGTCCAGCACGGTCTCCACGACGTCGGCCAGCCCGGAGGACGAGCCACCCCGCTCCAACGCGCTGCCGGTCTGGGCACCACTCGTCGCGATGCTCATTCGTCCCGCTCCTCCCGCCGACGGCGGACCACCGGGCGCCGAGGCGCCTCCGGGGCACGCCGGGCCGGGCCCGGACGCTGCGGCTCCTCACGCGGCTGCGGACGACGGGCACGCTCCGGCGCCCGACGACGCGGCGGCGGCTGCTCCTCCTCCGGCTCCTCGTCCTCGTACACCTCGTCGTACTCGTCCTCGTACTCGTCGTACTCCTGCTCCGGAGGTCGACGCCGCTCCGGCGGCCGGCGGCGGCCCCGCTCGGGCGGCCGGGCGCGACGCTCCTGCTCGGGCTCCTCCCGCTCCTGCTGCTCCTGCTGCTCCTGCTGTTCCTGCTGCTCCTGCTCCTCACGGAGGGCGGTCTCGTGGTCCTTGACCACCTGGGAGTCGCGGATCTCGCCGCGCCAACCCTCGACCGAGTCGGGGTCGAGCGCCGTCTGGGTCATCACGTGCCGGACGAAGTGCTTGAGTTCCAACCGCGCCCGCCGGCCCTGGGCCCGCCAGAGGTTGCCGGTGTGCTCGAACAGACCCTGCGGGTGGTACTCGAGCACCACCAGGATGCGGGTCAGGTCCGGGGTGATCTCGTGGAAGCTGACGGTGCCGTCGACCGAGCCCTTCTCACCCTTGGACCGCCAGTGGATGAGCCGGTCCGG
>NZ_JBHSBO010000009.1:0-8121 GCF_042650685.1 Micromonospora sp. GCM10011542 | reverse complement strand
CTTACCGCGTCCCATCGCAAACCTCCGTGATCAAGGTGTTGCGACGACCAGTTGAATCCGCCGTTCGATCCGCGGTCTGAGTGGTGTATCAGTTGTCCGTCGCGGACGCCGCGGGACCAGATGCCGTATTCGAGCGCGCCGAGGATCAGGTCGGTGTCGCAGCGGTCGGAGCAGCGCCAGCCCACGATGCGGTTGGAGAACACATCGCGAACCGCAGCCAGCCAGAACACGCCCTCGCCGCAGGGGATGCGGGTGGCATCGGCGACCCACAGCCGGTTCGGCGCCGCAGCCGTGAACTGCCGGTTGACCAGATCCGGAGCCGGTGTCGCCTTCGGGTTGGACCGGGTTGAGGGGATGCGCCACTTCTTGCGCAGGAACGCCCCTTGCAGGCCGGCGTCGCGCATCAACCGCTCGACCCGCTTGCGGCCAACGTGGCGGCCCTGGCGGCGCAGCATGGCGTGCACTCGCGGACTGCCGTAGGTGCCGCCCGCACATCGTGGATCTCCGCGATCTCCACCGCCAGCTCCGCGTCCTCGCGTCGCCGGGTGGACGGGTTCGCGGCCTGGGCGAGCCAGCCGTAGTAGGTGGAGACGGCCACGTTGAGGACCCGGAGGACGGGTTCGACCCCGAAGCGGTCTTTCAGCTCGTCGACGAGCGTCACGACCGTCGCCGGGTCGGGTCGAGTTCCGAGGCGAAAAAAGCCGACGCGGCTTTCAGGATCTCGTTGGCCCGTTTCAGTTCGGCGTTCTCCCGCCGCAGCCGGCGCCGCTCCTCCAACTCGGAGGTGGTGGGCCGGTCATCGCGCTGGCCTCGGTCGGCTTCGTCCTGGCGGATCCAGTTGCGCAACGCCTCGTGATAAAGGCCCAGCTGCCGGGCCAGCTGGCGGATCACGGGCCTCGGATCCGACTCCCGATACAAACGCACCGCACGTTCACGCAGTTCATCGGGGTACTTCTTCGGTGCTGCCACGGATGACTCCCTTCAGCTCCATCAGAGCATGATCGAAAGCCTCCGAGCTACCGGGGGAACCTCAAGGGCGGGTCAAGGTACTGCCGCACACGGTTTAGGAAGGGAGTAGCGCTCAACGCGCAGCCCCTCCTCCTACCAGCGCATACGCCTGACCTCTCACCCACGATGTGCTTGATCATTCCGCGTATGTTCCGGATCTTGCAGATCAGGCCGCCTTCGTCTCGCCTCGGACAGCTTGTCCAGCTTCGCCCACGGGCGACAGCGCCGCGGCGCCCCGCACGAACCGCACCGGCCGGTGCACCAGCGGTGTTCGTCGAGGGTCCGCTACCACTGGGCGACCTGCTCCGCGATCGGCGGTCGCCCTTGGCCTGGTTGACGATGTCGGTCACGGCAATCAGTTGGGGCGGGTGAGGTCGTTGGGGAAGCTCTGCCGGCGGCTGGTGGTCCAGCTGCTGGCACCGCATCGCCACGCCTCCGCAAGGGGTAACACGTCGTCGATGTCCACATCGGAGGCGGCGTACCAGGCTGCCCACGTATACGAGCAGGTGCCTGGCGGCCGTTCGTTGACGTTCCGGACCAGCCACATCGAGGCTTGTGCTGCCTCCTTGCTGCCTCGGTAGGCCTGCGCCCTATCAGTCCTGAACTCTCGCTCGGTTGCACGGCAGGGTCTTGTACGAGGGCAGACGGCAGCATGGCCCAGCATCGATTGTTTGGTCCCCTTTGGAAGGTGGGGCAGCGAGATCCGTGGATGCTTGACATCCTCTGTGCAAGATCGTCACGTTGGTGCGCTGGCACGGGCAGTGCTTGCGACCTCGGGGCGACGGCCATTCCACTCCACACGGGGGAGGTCCCATGCGAGTAGGTCCCAGGAGATCCACGAGGCTGGTTGGGGCGGTGAAACGCGCCGGGTTGATCGTTGCGGTACGCCGGAGAATGACGGCCGCGCTGTCCGCGGCCGTCATTGCTCCGATAGCCCTCCTCGGCACACCGGCGGCCGCCGCCGAGACGCCGCTCTGGCAGGTCGAGATCGCCAAGATCCCGGCCACCAGGTACCAACTCGACGCAAAGGCGTCCGTCATCGAGGGCACCGAGGCGCTACGCCCGTATGTCGGCGACGACCTCGGTGAAAGCCGGCTCGAGCCGGTGCAGGCCGACGTCAAGAGCCGGTACTTCGACGGCGCGCGGCTCAACGGGCCGGCCGACGCCGCCGCGGCGTTCGACAACCTGAAGCACCTCGAGGCCTTCCTCAAGAGCCGGATGACCGGCGCCAGCCCGCCCAGCGGCGAGGCCGAGCAGGGTCACGTCACCGCGCTGATCAACGCGCTCACCGCGGTCCGGCTGCTGGCCGACGCCGCGATCCAGGACGCCGAGGCCACGATCGGCCCGTTCCACCGGGTCAACCCGCCTCCGCCGCCCGCTCCGGCCGGCGTCGACGAGGCGTTCGCCGACCTCGAAGCGGCCAAGGGTGACCTGGCCAAGGCCGACGAGATGCTTGTCAAGGCCAACGTCGAGCCCGCCACCATCCAGGCCGAGGACGCCTGGGAGAGCGGCTTCCGGGTACTCACCCGGTTCGGCATCACGTACGAGGGTGACCACGACAACGACGGTGTGGTCGACGTGGTGGAGCTGCGCTTCGGCTCCAGCCCGCTGCTCGCCGACTCCGACGGTGACGAGCTCACCGACAAGTTCGAGATCACGGCGCTGGCCGGCTGGACCCGGCCGAACGCGTACGACACCGACAACGACACGGTGAACGACGGCGCCGAGGATCTTGACGGGGACGGGCTGACCAACCTCGAGGAGCAGCGGCTCGGCACCTCCCCGACCGAGGCGGACACCGACGGCGACGGCCTGAACGACGGCGCCGAGGTGGCCAAGGGCACCAACCCGCTGGTTCCCGACCAGCCGCGTGCCCCGCCGGTCCCCGGCGACGGCCAGCCGATCAACCCGAACCCCACGCCGATCGACACGGACGGCGACGGCGTGCGGGACCTCGCGGAAGAGGACCTCGGCTCCGACCCGACCAAGGTGGACACCGACGGCGACGGCCTCTCCGACAGTGTCGAGCTCGATTACCTGATCAGCGCGCTGAACCAGGACACCGACAACGACGGCCTGCGTGACGACTACGAAATCTCCAACGCCGAGTCGAAGGGCCTGCACCCGGGCCGCTTCGACGAGCAGATCAGCAAGTGGACGTACGTCACCGACTTCCTGCTCGGCATGTTCGCCGGCGACTTCGCCGAGAAGGACTCGATGGCCTGGCTCGCCGGCAACCTGTGTGCCAGCGCGTCCAGCGTCATCCCGGTGGTCGGCTGGATCACCGGCACCCTGGCGGACATCCGCGACACCGTCGCGGCGATCATCCACGGCGACTGGGTGAGCGTCGGTTTCAACGTTCTCGGGCTCGTCCCGTACGTCGGCGACGCGGTTGCCATCCCGGCCAAGGTCGCGAAGTTCGTCACGAAGTACGCGCACCGGCTCATGGACGCGGCGCGCTACGTCGCCCGTTACGACAAGATCCCGGACACCGTCAAGGAGCTCACCTACGAGCTCATCATGCCGGAGGTCTACAACGCTATCGTCGCGGAGGACGCGGCAGCGGCGTTGGCCGTGACCGCCTCCGCCGTCCCCGACGGATGGATCAGCAAGAAGACCTTCGACCGGCTGCTCAACGGCAAGCGGACCGACCTCAAGCGGACCCACGAGATGATGACCGACCCGGACGCGCTGCACGTCGACGGGCCCAACCTGCGCTGGGCGTACGGCTGGACGGACGGCGAGACGATCCTCAACGAGCTGATGGCCAGCCAGGGCAAGGTGGGCCGGCCGCAGCTGCCGCTGGCCAGGCCGGACGACGACAGGTTCAAGGGCGGCCGGGACGCCGACTGGGGCGAGGAACTCGCCGACGGCTGGATCCTGCACGAGGTGAAGTCGGGCTTCGCCCAGGGCGACGCCCGGATCCTGGAGCAGGTCACCCAGTGCGAGAAGGATGCCTGGTACATGAACCCCGACAACCAGGAGAAGATCAAGGCGGCCAACGCCGGCAAACCGGATATGAAGGGCAAGGGTGTCAAGGGCGTCCACTGGCACTTCGTCGGCAGCGGTAGCGGTCAGCCCAACGTGAACGACCTCGGCATGACCGAGAAGCTGTTCGACTGCCTGAAGACGAACAAGATCCCGTTCACCATCCACTTCCCGGTGGAACGGGTGGAATGATCCCAGGTGTCGCGGGGCGGGCTCCGGCCCGTCCCGCGACACGGCCTCCGATACAAAGGACTGAGAAATGAGTGCTTTCCCGCCGTTCGCGGTGCCCGGCGTCGAGCCGGAAAGCGGCACCCCGGGCCAGGGCAGCGTGGCTTACCGCGGTGACCAGCTCGCTGATCTTCCCACTGCGGCTGCTGTCCTCGACCGGTTCCCGGCCGAGCTGATCGGCCTGGCCGGCCCCGACGAGACCCGGGACGAGCACCCGATCGCCCGCGCGGACCTGGTGGCGCAGATTTACGTCTCGACCGGTGACGGCCTGCGGTGGGGCCTCGGTTTCGATGACGAGGTCGGCCATCTGGTCCAGCCGAACCTCGGGTCCATCGTCGAGGACTACCTGGAGAACGCACTCGCCGCGCAGCCCGACGTCGAGTCCGCCTACCACTACGACCGCGAGTCCTTCCAGGCCGAGACGACCCGGGTGCTCCGGGCCGACGAGATGCTGGCCCGGTGGCTCGACGCGATCCTCATCGCACACCGCGGCTACGCCCAGCAACTTGGCCGGGCTCTGCCGTACTGAACGGCGCTCACCGGCTGAAGGCCCGGGCCAGGCAGCCGGGCCGAGTCCCTCATGCCGAGGTAGTTCTTGTGTAACCGAGAGTGCTGGCGTGGCGCCGTAGAACGAGGAGAGCAGAACAGTCTTGCCGCTGCATGTGGGGATCTTACGGATGAGTCCTCCGCAGCGCGCCGCCACCTGCGCCGCCTGCGTCCTCTGCCGCGCTGAGGCGTGCTGTTCTCGGCCATGCGTGTTCACCGACCGTACTCGAAGGCCTGGTGGACGCGCTCCGCGGTGTGGCGCGTCTGCTCGTCGAAGAACACGAGACGGACCACTTCCACGGTGGTCGGCTCGGCGTGCAGCCCCGTCCGCTCCCCTCGTCACCCAGGTTGTCACTCACCCGTCATGGGCCGCTCGCTCCCCCGGAGGCGTTCGCGAGCGGCTTCCAACCGCGCCTTGTAGTCCGGCATGAACAGCTCAGGCAGCGAGATCTCCAAGGGACCGCTGATGCTGTACAACGCAGACCAGACGGCAGGGTCGTCGACCAGGCGATCGAACCCTTCCGTCCCTATGACGCGGTCGAGCCAGTCTGACAGCACCAGCGCCTGGTCGTGGCTTAGCTCGATCGCAAAACGGTCCTCGGGCATGCCCAGACGGTAGCCAGTCGCTCGTCCAGACCAGAATCCGGCGTACAGGTCGACTCGTCCGTCGCCCACCAGGTCAGCCGCCGTTACATGGCGGCTGACCAGCCGTTTCTTCGGGCATTACCGGTCGTCGTCGGTCATTCTTGGTCGGCGTTCGACGGCCCGATGACGGCCCCGACGGCCCGACCACGGCCCAGGACGGTGGCGGCACTGCCGGCTATCGTCTCTAGCATGTTCGTCGAAATCATTGGCGATCAGTCACTACCTGACGCAGTCGATCGAGACGACGTTGAGGACCTCCTGGAGCAGGCCATCGGTGACGAGGGCAGCGTCACGGGCGCCGGCACGGGCGATGGGCGTTGGCACTTGGACGTAGAAATCGACACCGCCGGACAGGAGGCACAGCTACTTGTCCGGCGGCTTGCACAAGCGCTCGTCGATGCTGGGCTTGGCTGGGTGCGCGTCCGGCCTGAGGCGGAGGGACACGGGATTGCCTGCCTCAGCACTCGGATGAGTCGCGCGGTCACCCGAAGCACGACGGACGACCTCCTCGTCCCGAACGCCAGCACGGCGCACCATCGACTGTCATGCCTAATGGCCGGTGCCGGCAGGCCCCCAGTTTCCTACTGCTTTTGCTGCTGCGAGCCCGGCCCCTGGTGCGCTATCACGGTCGCGATGGCATCCCAAAGGTTGCGACCGGCCTGGCGCAACGCCTCGGCAGGCTGGGCGGCCGTCTCAGCCTGGCTCGGCTGAGTCTGCCCCTGCTGGCCGGGGCCCTGCTGCGGCTGGCCCGCACCCTGCTGACCCTGCCCCTGCCCCTGCTGCTGCGGCTGACCCTGGCCCTGCTGACCCTGCGTCTCCTGGCCCGGGCCCTGCTGCGGCTGGCCCGCACCCTGACCCTGCCCCTGCTGCTGCGGCTGACCCTGGCCCTGCTGACCCTGCCCGCCAGTCACCTGACCGCCCGCCTCGCCGGCCTTGGACAGGGCGCCCTCACCCCTCCACTCCGCGCGCGCGCTGATGGAGCCGATGTCGTGACCCAAGCGGTCGACGACCTTGGTCAGTTCCTGGGTCTGCCCGGTCACCTGCTGGGCCGCGTCGCTCACGTTGCCCGCCGCCGAGGCGGCCGTCTCGCCAATCGACTTCAGGACTTCGGGGTTGCGGTCGATTGTGGTCAGGGTGCGGTCCAAAATCTCGGCCAGCCGTTCCAGGCGGACCTTGAGCAGAACCTCGGCCCGCACGTCCTCGATGTCCAATTCGACCGCATCGAGCCTGACGCGGACACCGGCGTCGAGTAGCAGAAGGTTGGCGAGTCGCGCCCGCAGGGAGAGGTCGGCGTCCAGCCCGTCCACGGCGAGCCGGATGTTGCCCACCCGCAGGTTCGGTACATCCAGCAGGACGTCCGGTTCGTACTGGTCGCGCGGTCTCGTCTCCTCGGAAGGCCACTGGCCCTGGCTGACATGCCGCTCCGGGCGATCACCGCGCCTGACTGTGTCGCCCTGCTGAGTCTGCTGATTCCGCTGTCCCTCGTCCCGCTGCTGGTCCTGCTGGCCCTGCCCCTGCTGGCCCTGCCCCTGCTGGCCCTGCCCCTGCTGGCCCTGCCCCTGCTGCTGGCCTTCCTCGCTCTGGCTCATGCTCCTGCCTCCGGCTCGGCTGGCCCGACGTCGGACGGGCCTGGACCGGCGGCGCTTACCCGAATCGGCCCGGGGCACGCACACTGTCGCCGAAGCTGCTGACCTACGACCTCACCAGGGCTGGCATCGCCGATATTGCCGGCATCTTGACCCAACTGCTCACCATCTGGGCATTCGCGCTAACAGCGTTGTCGCACCCGGGCCGATCTGGACCCCACGGATCCGTCCACCAGCCCAGCCAAGGTTTCCCAGGCCGCCCTGGGCAACCCGCCGAAATCGCTTCGATCTAGTCATGCTCACCGGAAGAGGCCAGCTACGCCTATGGCGCCCGCGCGCGGTCACCGGCGGACAACCGGTCCGGTGACCGGCGACGCTCTCGGTGCGCTGTGCTCGGCAATCCTCTGAACGACGTCGAGCGGTGGCCGCCGGCAAGCTGACTGGCGGGCGTAGCGACCATCACGCGCTGCTGTCGAGCACGGAGGAGCCGGACGCCGCCCTTAATTCAGCCCGAACTTGTCGATCTGCCTGCCGCCCGTGGTGATGGCGACCGTTATTCTTTCCGCTCCTCGTGCCGGCGGCGCACCACCGGCCGTCGCGGCGGTTCCGGACGCCGGGCCGGACGGGGACGTGGCCGGTCCTCGCGTTCCTCGCGCGGTTCCCGGGGCTCCTGGGGCTCGCGGTCCCGATGGCGCGCCCACTCGGGCTCGCGACGGCGCGGCAGGGGCTGTTCCTCCTCCGGTCTCTCCTCCCGCTCCTCCTCGGCCTCCCGGCCGCGGCCCCGCTGCTCCTGCCGGGTGCGGGCCTCCTGCTCCTCACGGAGGGCGGTCTCGTGGTCCTTGACCACCTGGGAGTCGCGGATCTCGCCGCGCCAACCCTCGACCGAGTCGGGGTCGAGCGCGGTCTGGGTCATCACGTGCCGGACGAAGTGCTTGAGTTCCAACCGCGCCCGCCGGCCCTGGGCCCGCCAGAGGTTGCCGGTGTGCTCGAACAGACCCTGCGGGTGGTACTCGAGCACCACCAGGATGCGGGTCAGGTCCGGGGTGATCTCGTGGAAACTGACGGTGCCGTCGACCGAGCCCTTCTCACCCTTGGACCGCCAGTGGATGAGCCGGTCCGG
>NZ_JBHSBO010000008.1:0-53430 GCF_042650685.1 Micromonospora sp. GCM10011542 | reverse complement strand
GGATCATCAACACCCTTCGCTGCGTCCGCAGCCCCGTCCTGAGTTAGGACTTACTCGTCTAGCTGTCGGTGGCGAGTCGGGCGTGCAGGTGCTCGTCGTAGCGGCGTCCGTCGCCGTAGCGGAACGACTCGCGCAGCGTCCCCTCGGCCGGGTAGCCGGCCCGCTCCGCGACGCGGCAGGAGGCCGGGTTGGCGACCGCGTGGCACAGCTCGACCCGGTGCAGCCGAAGCTCCGCGAAGCCCCACCCGGTGAGCCGTACGACCGCCCGCGCGGCGATCCCACGGCCGCGCGCCGCCGGGACGGTCCAGTACCCGATGCCGGCCTGGTCGCCCTGGATGTGGTGCAGTGACACCGAGCCGAGCAGCGTGCCGCCGGCGGCGGTGACCGCGAGCGAGACGTGGTCGCCGGCGGACCAGTCGGCCCGGCGCCGTACCCAGAGCAGAGCGGCCTCGTCGTCGACCTGGCCGCCCTGCGGGTTCCACTGGGCGATCGCGGGGTCGCGCAGGGCGTCGCGCACCGCTGGGGCGTCCGCCTCCCGCCAGGGACGCAGCAGCAGGTCGCCGGCGGTGAGTTCCAGATCCTCCACGACGGCGGAGTCTGGCACACCGGTCCCGGGCGCTGCCCCCGAATTAACGGGTGACATTTCTTCAAAGCTGCACAACCGGACGAGGAACGGTTTTCGAGGAAGCGCTGACTGCTTCCGGACGTGACGGAGGCAACCCTCCAGACGGGTAGTTTAATTTTTAAAGAGTGCTACTGTCGGGGGCGTGACCGAGAGCCTGGACCCTGGACGACTGGCTGCCTGGCGCGCCTACATCGAGGCCAGCCAGCGGCTCTTCACCCAGATCGAGGAGGACCTGCGGTCCCGCGCCGACCTCAGCTTCGCCGACTACCACGTGCTGGTGCTGCTCTCCGAGGCGCCGGGGCAGCGGCTGCGCATGGGCGAGCTGGCGGGTCGGCTGGTCTTCTCGCCCAGCCGGCTGACGTACCAGATCTCCTCGATGCAACGCCGCGGCCTGGTCGCCCGGCAGGCCTGCCCGGACGACCGGCGGGGCAGCGAGGCGGTGCTCACCGCCGCCGGGCTGCTCACCCTGCGGGAAACCGCACCCCACCATCTGGCGTCGGTGCGCACCCACCTGATGGACGACCTCGACGACGCCGAGGTCGCCTGCCTCACCCGGGTCTTCGAACGGCTCGGTGACCGCCTGCGGGCGGCCCGGGCCACCTCGACCACCCACGCCACGAGTTAGGAGCCACCGATGCCCGCGATCACCGTCGACAACGTCCTGGTCCTGCCGCGCCTGCCCCGGCTCGACGAGTCCACCAGCTTCCGGCCGGTCCGCAAGCTGACCACCGCACCGAGCGGCTTCGAGGGCGAGGGCTTCCCGGTGCGCCGGGCCTTCGCCGGCGTGCCGATGGACCAGCTCGACCCGTTCATCCACCTCGACCAGATGGGCGAGGTCGACTACGCCCCGGGTGAGCCGAAGGGCACCTCGTGGCACCCGCACCGCGGCTTCGAGACGGTGACCTACATGATCGACGGGATCATGGACCACCAGGACTCGCACGGCGGCGGCGGCACCATCAGCAACGGTGACACCCAGTGGATGACCGCTGGCCGCGGCCTGCTGCACATCGAGGCCCCGCCGGAGCACCTGGTGACCAGCGGTGGTCTCTTCCACGGCACCCAACTCTGGGTCAACCTGCCCCGCAGCGCCAAGATGAACCCGCCCCGCTACCAGGACATCCGGGGCCGGGAGTCGGCGCTCATCACCACGCCCGACGGTGGTGCGCTGATCCGGGTCATCGCCGGCGACGTCGCCGGGCACCAGGGGCCGGGCTCCACCTTCACCCCGATCACCGTCACCCACGTGACGGTGCAGCCGGGGGCGCAGGTCGACCTGCCCTGGCGGCCGGAGTTCAACGCCCTGGTCTACGTGCTCGCGGGGCGCGGCACGGTCGGCACCGATCGACGGCCGATCCACACCGGGCAGCTCGCGGTGCACGGCGAGGGCGACGCGCTGCGCTTCGCCGCTGCCGCCGGTCAGGACGGCAACACCCCGGCGCTGGACCTCTTCATCATGGGCGGCCGCCCGATCCGGGAGCCGGTGGCGCACTACGGCCCGTTCGTGATGAACACCCGCGCCGAGCTGGTGCAGGCGTTCGAGGACTTCCAGGCCGGAAAGCTCGGCGTGATCCCCGCCAAGCGCGTGCCGCACACCGACGGCAAGCGCCGCCGGCCCTGACCACAGGTCCCACCGCACCACCGGCGCCCCCGGTTGCACACCGGGGGCGCCGGCGTGCGTCAGGAAACCGCGAAGATGCCGGCCACCCCGAGGATCACCATCACCAAGACGGCCACGAGCGCCCCCCGTTCACTCTCCACCGCCGGCTCGCGGTACTCGGTCACGGGGTTCGTCGTGTCGCCAGGCATGGTGTGGCCTCCTCGGTTGTCGCGTCGAACGGATTCGTCGGCCAGGTCACCGGTGTGCCGGCCGGGCGTGCGGACCCACGGCGGGGGTCCTACCGTGAGGACGTTGTCGACCTCGGGGGGCTGGACGTGTCGTTGCAGGACTGGTTCCTCACCGCGCCCGAACGGGCCAACCCGGTCTCAGAGTTACCCGTCTGGACCACTGGAAACCTCGCCGAGCCACTGATTCACGGCGCCGCGTACTTCGACCGGCTGGTCACCGAGGTGGAGGCGCTGGTCGCCGGCGACCACCTGTTCTTCACCGACTGGCGGGGCGACCCGGACCAGCTGATGCGCCCGGACGGGCCGACCGTGGCCCAGCTCTTCGCCCAGGCGGCCCAGCGCGGCGTGGTGGTCAAGGGCCTGATCTGGCGCTCACACCTGGACGCGCTGGCCTACAGCGAGAAGGAGAATCGCGACCTCAGCGAGACGATCTCCGCCGCCGGGGGTGAGGTGCTGCTCGACCAGCGGGTCCGACGGGGCGGCTCACACCACCAGAAGCTGGTGGTGCTGCGGCATCCGGACGCCCCCGAACGGGACATCGCCTTCGCCGGCGGGATCGACCTGTGTCACAGTCGACGCGACGACGCCGCGCACCGGGGTGACCCGCAGCCGGTGGGAATGTCCGCCCGCTACGGCCCACGCCCGCCGTGGCACGACGTGCAGCTTGCGATGCGCGGCCCGGTGGTCGGCGCACTGGACACCGTGTTCCGGGAGCGCTGGACCGACCCGATGCCGCTGGACTCCGAGAACCCGGCGGCGTACCTGCGCGACCGGCTGCGCGGCGCGGACCTGCGCCCGGATCCGCTACCCGACCAGCCGGCCGACCCGCCGCCCTGCGGCCCGCACCAGATCCAGGTGCTGCGCACCTACCCGGCCGTGCGGCCGCGTTACTCGTTCGCCCCCAACGGCGAGCGGACGGTGGCCCGGGGCTACACCAAGGCGGTACGCCGGGCCCGGCGGCTCATCTACCTGGAGGACCAGTACCTGTGGTCGACCGAGGTGGCCGAGTTGTTCGCCCACGCGCTGCGGGACAATCCGGACCTGCACCTGATCGCCGTGGTGCCGCGGCACCCGGATGTGGACGGTCGGCTCGCGCTGCCGCCGAACATGGTCGGCCGGGAGCAGGCGCTCTCGCTCTGCGAGCGGGCGGCGCCCGAGCGGGTGCACGTCTTCGACCTGGAGAACCCGGCCGGCGACCCGGTCTACGTGCACGCCAAGGTGTGCGTGGTCGACGACATCTGGGCCAGCGTGGGCAGCGACAACTTCAACCGTCGCTCCTGGACACACGACAGCGAGCTCTCCTGCGCGGTGCTCGACGAGACCCGCGACGAGCGGACGCCCACGGACCCGACCGGGCAGGGCGACGGGGCGCGGGCCTTCGCCCGCGAGCTGCGGTTGCGACTCTGGCGCGAGCACCTGGACCGCGACCCGGGCGGCGCGGACGACGCCGACCTGCTGGATCCGGCCGACGCGGTCGCGGCCGTCACCGCCGCCGCCGACGCGCTGCAACGGTGGTACGACGGCGGGCAGGTCGGCCCCCGGCCTCCCGGCCGGCTGCGCCCGCACCGCCCCGAGCGATTGCCCTGGTACACCCGGGCCTGGGCGCTGCCGGTGTACCGGCTCGTCTACGACCCGGACGGCAGGCCGCTGCGGGCCCGGCGGGCCGGCACCTGGTGAGGCGACCGGGCCGACTCCGCCGCGCTGGCGCCGCCCGGGTGCACGCTGAGCCCACCGGGGTAGGCGAACGAGGCACGCGGCGAGTAGAAGCCGAAGCCGATGACCAGTGGGTTGGCGGGGCGTAGCGCGTACATGGGGTGCCCGGGCTCCAGGAACTCCACCGACTCGATCTCGAAGGGCGTGACCGGTTCCGCCACGTAGGGGTAGACCGAGCTGAGCAGTTGGCCGTCGCGGCGGGTGAAGTAGCGGTGGTGGCCGCTGCTGATCACGTGGCCGGTCTCCCCCACCCGGCACCGGGCCCGGATCAACGGCGCCCCGTCGGCCTCGGTCTCGGCGACCAGCGTGCCGCCGCGCACCTCGATGCGGGTGCGGCCGGCGACCGCCGGGGCGCCGCGGGCGGTGGCGTACTCCCGGACCTGCCGGCTGGAGGACACGTAGTGGGTCCACCAGCCGCCCGGGCTGAGCCCGCCGGGGGCGTCCGCACCGGTGAGCGAGACGCCCAGGTAGGTGAGCGAGTAGGCGCCGAACCCGGAGGTCTGGGTCTCGTCGTCGACGACGTACTGGTTGAGGAAGACCTGCCGGTCGGGACGGGGACGCAGCCCGGCCGGCACCATCGCGGCGACCGCGTCCGGATCCGCTGGCAGCCAGCTGAAGTAGAGCGCGCGACTGTTCACGACGAGCTGGGGAGCGGCTGGATCGAGCACGGCGCCTCCGAACCGGGTCTGTACAGCCGACGCTACGGTCAGTCCTGTGCACGGGACAACGACGGAAAGTCGACACTCGTGTCCCCATGTCGGATTCCGCGTTGACCGCCCGGCCGATCGTGCTGCCCGCGCGGACGGACGCGCGCGCCGGGCGGTCGAGCGCGAGTGGGATGACCGGGCAGCGGCACCTCGGCCCAAAAACCGGTAACCGTCCTCACAATCCACCAGGGCTGCGCCCCTTCTGGGGCTTTTATGGCTGGAAACGGCTTAAGTACATCAGCCTTTCGGCTAGATTTCCGGGAGACGATCAGGCTAAGGTGAGTCCCGAACGGCCCATCTGAAGCTAAACCACAGCGTCACGTCTTTTTATCCGCGGACGAGGTGCAGGGAGGACCACCCATGACCGCGCCAACGATCAGCGATCAGACGAGCACCGCAGCGCAGACCGCCGACAAGCTCGACCCGCGTGCGCTCACCGACAGCGCCGCCGACGTGCTCAACGCGATGGCGGCGCTGCCCGCCGGCCACCCGTCGCGCGCCGCGCTGCGCGACAGGGCCATCGAGGCGTGGCTGCCGCTGGCCAACCACCTCGCCCACCGCTACAGCGGGCGGGGCGAGCCGACCGACGACCTGGCGCAGACCGCCGCCGTCGGCCTGATCAAGGCCATCGACAAGTTCGACCCGTCGCGCGGCGTCGACTTCGCCGGCTACGCCATCCCCACCATCATCGGTGAGCTCAAGCGGCACTTCCGCGACCGCACCTGGGACATCCGGGTGCCCCGCCGGCTGCAGGAGCTGCGCCTGGCCATCTCCGACGCCAACAGCTCACTGCTGCAGACCCTCGGCCGCTCTCCGACGGTCGCCGACATCGCCGCCCACCTCAAGCTCACCGAGGAAGAGGTCCTCGAAGGCCTGGAAGGCGCCCGCGCGTACAACGCGGTGTCGCTGTCCACGCCGACCGGCGACGGCGACCGGGCCACCGAGCTGGGCGACATGCTCGGCGGCGAGGACAGCGAGTTCGAGCTGGCCGAGCTGCGCGTCGCGCTCGGCCCGGCGCTGGCCACCCTCGACGAGCGGGAGCAGAAGATCCTGACCCTGCGCTTCTACGGCAACCTGACCCAGTCGCAGATCGCCGAGCAGATCGGCGTCTCGCAGATGCACGTGTCCCGGCTGCTCGCCCGGGCGCTGACCAAGCTGCGGGGTCAGCTCGACGGCACGTACTGAGTGGTGGTGGGTGTGGTGGCCGGGTTGGCGGACCCGGCCACCACACGTTTCCGCCACCCCTCGTCACGTAGGCGTGACAAGGAGTCGCGCCGGCCGGGCCGCCCCCCGGTGCGGTGTCAGCGGCCCGGCCGGTCTCGTCAGTGGGTGACCGGATCCCGCCACATCGGCCAGAACGGCGTGCCGTCGGGCACCCGGAACGGCTCGCCGGCCCGGTAGCCGTGCCGGGCGTACAGGTCCCGGCTGCGGGGGCTGCTGGCCTCCAGGTAGGCCGGCATCGCGTTGGCGTCCAGCCAGGCGTGGTGGTGGCGCATGAGCGCGGAGCCGATCCCCTGCCCCTGCCGGCCGGGCTGGACCGCCAGGAACGCCATGTGGTGGTGGTCCGGGTGCGGGTGGTTCGCCTCGAACAGTTCGTCGAGGTGGCGGAACCGGTCGGTCCACTCGCCGCAGGCGGCGGCCAGGCGGGCGTCGTACTCCTCCGGCGGCGGTGGCGGCTCACCGACCGACGGGAACCAGACCGCGACCCCCGACCGGTCCGCCGTGGCGTGCACCATCCCGTGCCGCATCGCGTGCCCGACGAGGATCTCGAAGTCTCCGGCCAGGACGGCCTCCCGCTTGCTCGGGTCGGGCACCAGCCAGCTGGTCACCTCCAGGTCGACGAACGCCTCGGCGATCCGGGCGGCCACCAGCGCGGTCTCCTGCGGCCCGAGCCGCTCCACGGCGATGCTCACCGGGCCACCTCCGCCTCGGCCGACGGCGTCGGGAGCACGGCGGCGGAGCTGGCCGCGCCGAGCCCGATCCGGGCGTACGTGTCCGGGCGGTTGCCGCGCAGCACCAGCGCCCAGCCGATGCCCAGCAGGGCGGCGACCGGGTACACCGCGGGCAGCGCCCAGCGCAGGGGCGAGTCCGGAGCGACGCCGAGCAGGTCGGCGAAGTTCGCCACCGCCAGCCAGACGATCACCGCGAGCGCCACGGTGGCCAGGCCGGGCGCGATCAGCCGTCGCCAGACCGTCTCGCCCGCGCCCGAGCGGGCGAAGTAGGCGATCACGGCCACCGAGGTGGTGGTGATCAGCAGCAGCACGCCGAAGCCGCCGGTGGTCCCGCCCCAGAAGAAGAGCTTCACCACCGGGTCCCAGCCGTTGACCGCGTAGAGCAGGATGACCAGCAGTCCGAGGACGCTCTGCGCCACCGAGGCCGCCCGTGGCGCGCCGGTACGCGGCGAGGTCTGCCCGAACACCGCGGGCAGCACCCGCTCCCGGCCGAGCGCGAACGCGTACCGGGCAGTGGTGTTGTGGAACGAGATCATCGCGGCCAGCACCGAGGTCAGGAAGAGCGCCTGGCCGATGGTGACGGCCGTGTCGCCCAGGTGCGCCCCGGCCAGGTTGAAGATCAGCCCGACGCTCTGCTCCCCCGCCTCGGCCGCGATCCGGTCCGGTCCGACGGCGACCGTCATGGTCCAGGAGGAGAGCGCGTAGAGCGCGGCGATGATCCCGACCGAGAGGTACGTGGCCAGCGGCACCGTCCGCCTCGGGTCCTTGCTCTCCTCGCTGAACACCACGGCGGACTCGAAGCCGACGAACCCGAGGATGGCCAGCACCAGCACCGCGCCAACGCCCGGCACGAAGAGGTTGTCCGGCGACAGCGCGGCGAAGCTCACCCCGCTCTCGGCGGGGTTGCCGAGCTGGCCCAGGTCGAAGACCAGGATGACCACGATCTCGGCGACCAGCAGCGCGGCCAGCACCAGGCCGTTGATGTCCACCCGGAGCAGGCCCAGCACGCCGACCAGCGCCCACGCCACCAGCGCGACGACCGACCAGTGCGGGTGCCCGCCGAAGATCCGGTCCAGCACCGGCTCGGCGGCGACGCCGATGGTGCCGTACAGCCCGACCTGCAGCGCGTTGTACGCGATCAGCGCCACCCAGGCGGCGCCGACGCCGGCGGGTCGGCCCAGGCCGCGGGAGATGTAGGCGTAGAACGCACCCGCGTTCTCCACCCGGCGGGACATCGCCACGTAGCCCACCGAGAACAGGGCGAGCACCGCGGCGACCAGCAGGAAGGCCAGGGGGATGCCGGTGACGCCGATGACGCCGTAGCCGGTGGTGACCACGCCGGCCACCACGGTCAGCGGCGCGGCGGCGGAGAGCACGAAGAAGATCACCGAGGGGACGCCGAGGCGGCCTCGGGCAAGGGCATCGGAGACGTTGCTGGGTCGTTCGACTGTCGATGTCGGGGGCATGCGACTACTCCGGTCGTCGAGGGGGAAGGGGGGTTACCGGGGAATCACGGGACGCCGCGCAGCACGGCCGCGCCGACCGCGGCCTCGGTGTGCGCGACGAGTTCCTTCAGCGGCGCGGGCAACGCCGGGATGAGCACGTTCAACCGGTGGTGCGCCCGGGGGCCGGCGCTCCACAGCACCTCCCCGGTGAGCCCGGCGGCCACGACCAGGCCCAGCAGCAGGGCGTCCGGAACGGTCGGCGGATCGGGCCGGTCCAGCAGGGCGCGCAGCCGGGTGGCCGGCCAGGCCACCGCGTTGAGGTCGATCGGCAGGTAGGTGACCGAGGTACGGAGCAGCCGGCGGCTCTCCTGGCGGCGCAGCACGCCGGCGCGGGCCAGCCGCTCCCCCACCGAGGCCGTCGCACTCTGCCCCAGGAAGCTGAGCCAGGTACGCACCGCCTGGTGCTGGGACTCGCCGACCAACTGGTCGAGCACGGTGTGCGCCAGCGCGTCGGCCGGGGGACGCCGGTCGAGCACGGTGACCTGACCGGCCGAGACCGTGATGTGTCCATGGAGGAGCAGCTCGCCGAGCAGCCCTCCGGCCAGTCCGAGTCCGGTCGCGGCGGGGTGCAGTTTGGCCTTGCCGCGGCTGTCGTTGTGGGCGATCAGGAAGAACTCGTCGGCGATGAGCAACGGTCCTCCCGCACGGCTGTGTCCACAGTGATCGCAACCGGGAAAGGATGCACCGACCGCTACCGCAATGCAACTCCCACATTTGATGGTTGCACTCCGTACTGATGCGACCTGCGGATCTTGTCGTGTCAGACTCGGACGGTGACCGCCAGCCCCACCGCCCGAACCGCCAACGGCTCCGCGCACAGCCCTACCGTCCGCCGCCGGCGCATCGCCCGGGAGCTGCGCCAGCTCCGGGAACGCGCGGGCATGACCCTCGATGTGGCCGCTCGGCAGCTCGACATGTCCAAGAGCAACCTCTCCCGGATCGAGAACGCGCAGATCGGCATCAAGCCGCGTGACGTGCGGGCGGCCCTGGCGCTCTACCAGGTGACCGGATCCGACGCCGAGGCGCTGATCGAGATCGCCCGGGGGGCGCAGCAGCGCGGCTGGTGGCAGAACTACAGCGACGTGCTGCCGGAGTGGTTCGAGTTCTACGTCGGGTTGGAGGCCGAGGCGGCTTCGCTGCGCACGTACGAGGCCGAGTCGGTGCCCGGGCTGCTGCAGACCGAGGAGTACGCCCGGGAGATCTACCGACGCACCGCCGGCGAGGACGGCCTGGAGCGCAAGGTGGCCGCCCGGTTGCACCGGCAGAACGTGCTGCGTCGCGACGATCCGGTCCAGCTCTCGGTGGTGCTCAACGAGGCGGTGCTGCTGCGCCCGGTCGGCGGACCGGCCGTGATGGCCGCCCAGCTGGCCCACATGGGCCAGGTCGCGCAACTACCCAACGTGACAATCCAGGTACTTCCGTTCGCGTCCGGCGGGCATCCGGCGATGAGCACGCCGTACGTGATCCTCACCTTCGCCGACGCGGCCGACGCGTCCGTGGTTTACCTGGATAACCTCACGATGGGGCTGGCGCTGGAGGGAGCCGACCATGTGCGCGGGTATAGCCTCCTACACGAGGAGCTGTGCCGGATGGCACTCGATCCGGCGGCGTCGCTGACCCGTTTGGAGGAGGCTTCTCGTAACTTTGCGTGACTGCATCTGCGGCACGCCGACGCGGACGAGGGGTATCACGGATGAGGGCGCTCGACCTGGGCCGGGCGGACTGGCGAACCAGCACGCGCAGCAGCGGCAACGGCAACTGCGTGGAGGTCGCGGCCGCCGCCGGTCAGGTCGCCGTCCGGGACAGCAAGGACCGGTCCGGCCCGGTGCTGGCCTTCCCGCCGTCGGCGTGGCGCTCCTTCGTGCGCGACGTGCCGACACACGACCCCGCCTGATCCACAGCCTTCGCGCAGCCTGATCCACCGCGCCCCGTCCCGGCCGGGCTCCGCACGCCGGGCCGGCCGGGCCGCCCGGCCGGCGCCGGTGCGAGACTGGGCCGTGCTCTCCGACGTCGCTCTGGACCTGCCGGTCCGCCCGGTGCTGCCGGCGCTGGTCGCCGCGCTCGACGCGGCCGGCGCCGGAGTGCTGGTGGCGCCGCCGGGCACCGGCAAGACGACCCTGGCACCGCTGGCCGTGGCCGATCGGGTCGCCGGCCGGGTGGTGATCGCACAGCCCCGCCGGGTGGCCGCGCGCGCCGCCGCCCGCAGGATGGCGGAACTGCTGGGCGAGCGGGTCGGTGAACGGGTCGGCTACGCCGTGCGCGGTGAGCGTCGGGTCGGGCCGGCCACCCGGGTCGAGGTGGTCACCACCGGGCTGCTGGTACGCCGGCTGCACCACGACCCGGAGCTGCCCGGCACCGCGGCGGTCCTGCTCGACGAGTGCCACGAGCGGCAACTCGACGCCGACCTCGCGCTGGCCTTCGCGGTCGAGGCGCGCGGCACGCTGCGTCCCGACCTCTGGCTGCTGGCGATGTCCGCCACCCCGGACACGGACCGGTTCGCCGCGCTGCTCGGTGGCACCAACCCGGCTCCGGTCGTGCGGGCGGAGTCGGCGCTGCATCCGGTGCAGCGGATCTGGACGCCGCCGCCGCGACCCGTCGCCCCGCCGGGGGCCGGCCCGGTGGACCGGGCCCTGCTCGACCACGTGGCCGCCACCGTCCGCCGGGCGCTGCGCGAACGCGACGGCGACGTGCTGGTCTTCCTGCCCGGCGCCGGTGAGATCGCCGCGGTGGCCAGCCGGCTGGCCGACCTGCGGGACACCGTCGCGCTGCTGCCGTTGCACGGCCGTCAGCGCGGCGCCGAGCAGGACGCGGCGCTGCGGCCGGCCGCGCGCCGCCGGGTGGTGCTCGCCACCGCGCTGGCCGAGACCAGCCTCACCGTGCCGGGCGTGCGGGTGGTGGTGGACGCCGGGCTGTCCCGGGTGCCCAGGACCGACCTGGCGCGCGGGCTCGGGGCGCTGGTTACCGTGTCGGTCTCCCGGGCCGCCGCGACCCAGCGGGCCGGCCGGGCCGGCCGGGAGGCTCCCGGGTACGTCTACCGCTGCTGGTCGGCGGCTACGCACGAGCGGCTCCCCGCCCGGGCGGAGCCCGAGATCGCCACCGCCGACCTGACCGGGTTCGCGCTGGAGCTGGCGGCCTGGGGACGGCCCGACGGCAGCGGCCTGGCGCTGCCCGACCCGCCCCCGGCGGTCGCGCTCGCGGTGGCGCGGGACACGCTGCGCACCCTCGGCGCGGTCGACGCGGACGGCCGGATCACCGGGCGGGGACGGGCGATCGCCGCCGCCGGGGCGCACCCACGGCTGGCCCGGGCACTGCTCGACGGGGCCGGGCGGGTCGGCGCGGACCGGGCCGCCGAGGTGGTGGCCCTGCTGGCCGAGAACACGGTGACCGGGCCGGGCGACGACCTGGTCGCCGGCTGGCGGCGGCTACGCGCCGGGACGGACCCGGGGGCCACTGCCCGCTGGCGCACCGAGGTCCGCCGCCTGCGCGCGGCGCTGCCCGCCGGGGCGGACGGGGACCGCGCCGGCTCGGGCGCGCTCGGTGACGACCTCGCCGCCGGCCTGCTGGTCGGGCTGGCGTACCCGGAACGGCTGGCCCGGGTCCGGCGGCCGGGCGGCTCGGCGTACCTGATGACGGGCGGGACCGCCGCGGAGCTGTCGGCCGGTTCGGGGCTGACCGGCAGCGGCTGGCTCGCGGTGGCCGTCGCGGACCGCTCCCCCGGGGCTCCGGCGGCCCGGATCCGGCTGGCCACGCCGCTGGACGAGGCGACCGCCCGGGAGGCGGCCGGCCTACTGCTGCGTACCGAGCGGGAGGTCGGCTGGTCCGACGGCGACGTGGTGGCCCGCGAGGTGGTCCGGCTCGGCGCCATCGAGCTGCGGGAGCGCCGGCTGGACCGCCCGGACCCGGCCGAGGTGTCGGCTGCGCTGCTGACCGGCCTGCACCGCGAGGGGCTGGGGCTGCTGGGCTGGACGCCGGCGGCCCGCGCGCTGCGCGAACGACTGGCGTTCTGCCATCACCAGCTCGGCGGCGACTGGCCGGACGTCGGCGACGAGGCGCTGCTCGCCGCCGCCGAGACCTGGCTGGGTCCGGAGCTGTCCGCCGCCCGGCGCCGTGCCGACCTGGCCCGGGTGGACGTGGCCGGTGCGCTGCGCCGACTGCTGCCGTGGGCGCAGGCGGCCCGGCTGGACGAGCTGGCCCCGGAGCGGATCACCGTGCCCAGCGGCTCGCGGATCCGGGTGGACTACGCCGATCCGGACGCGCCGGTGCTGGCGGTGAAGCTCCAGGAGACCTTCGGCTGGCCGCAGGCGCCCCGGATCGGCGGCGGCCGGGTGCCGGTACTGCTGCACCTGCTCTCACCCGCGGGTCGTCCGGTCGCGGTCACCGCCGACCTGGCGTCCTTCTGGCGCTCGGGCTACCCGCAGGTGCGCTCGGAGCTGCGCGGGCGCTACCCGCGGCACCCGTGGCCGGAGGACCCGGGCACCGCCCCGCCCACCCGGCATGCCAGCCCGCGCCGACGCTGAACGTCGGTCACTCCGCAACCACGTCGGCGATGACCACCGTGATGTTGTCCGGCCCGCCGGCGTGCAGCGCCAGGTCGATCAGCTTGGCCGCGCACGTCGCCCGGTCCGGGTAGCCGGCCAGCACCTCGGTGAGGGTGTCCGGACGGACCACGTTGGAGAGTCCGTCGCTGCACAGCAGCCATCGGTCGCCCGCCCGGGGCACCATCGTGGCGTACGACGGGGAGACAACGTCGCCCTGCAACGCCTGGGTCACCACGGCTCGCCGGGGGTGGCTGCTGGCCTGGTCGGCGGTGATCACACCCTGCTCGACGAGCATCTGCACGAAGGTGTCGTCGCGGGTGATCTGCTTGAGCACCCCCTCCCGGAACAGGTAGGCCCGGGAGTCGCCGATGTGGGCCAGCGCCAGGCACGTGCCGGTACGCGCGAAGAGCAGGGCGGTCAACGTCGTGCCCATGCCCTGCCGCTCGGGGTCCTCGACGACCGCTTGGCGGATCCGCTCGGTGGCCAGCTCGATGCCGCTCTGCAGCGCGGCCACCAGCGCGTCCTCCGGGGTCTCCACGTCCAACGGAGCGACCGCGTCGATGGTGAGCGCGCTCGCCAGGTCGCCCGCCGCCATCCCGCCCATGCCATCGGCGACGGCGACGAGCCAGGTGCCGGCGTGCAGGGCGTCCTGGTTACCGCTACGGATCAGCCCACGGTCGCTCGTTCCCACGGAACGCAGCTTCAGGGTCATGGGAGGCAGCCTGCCAGGCGAAGGGCGCAGTTGTCTCTAGGAGATCAGGACGACGGCGCGTGGCGCGGCGAATCTCACGCCCCGGGCGACCCGGGCGGTCCCGCCGGAAGGCGTCGCCCGCCGTCGGCGACCGCCCTCGTCCCGCACCAGATCCCATCCAGTCGGATCGATTGACACGACGCAGTGACGCTGGAAACATCGAACCAATACCGGGAGCGCTCCCAGTCATGCTGACCATCCGCAACACCGGTGCCACCACCGTCAGCGGATGGACCGCCCGGTTCGCCTTCACCGGCGACCAGAAGGTCCGCGAGGCGTGGCTGGCAAAGGTCAGCCAGTCCGGCGCGACGGTCACCGCGCGCAACGAGTCGTACAACGCGAGGATCGAGCCGGGTGGCACGGTGACGTTCGGCTTCAACGCGACCACCGCCGGCGGGGCCAACCCCGATCCGGGCCTGGTCACAGTCAACGGCGCAGCCTGCACCGCCTCCTGACCGATAGTCGTCGAGCCGGTGGCCTCCCGCTCCTGAGGAGTCCACCGGCGGCACCCGCGCCGAGCGCCACGGCGGCTGGAGCGGCGCACCTACCATCGCGGACATGGATGGACGGGCGTGGATCCTCATCGGAGCGGCTGCCCTGTCGGTGGCCGCGTTGCTGGTCGTCGTGCTGCGACGGCGTCGTACCCCGGTCGACGAGCCCGACGCGGCGATGCGCCGGGCCCGCCGGGCGATCCAGCGGAGCCGCCACGACCAGCGCCGCCGGCGCCGCGGCAGCATGCGCGGCAAGGGGTACGGCGGGGACGACGGCCAGGCCAGCAGCGCGGGCGTCACCAGCGACTCCGGCGGCATGCCCTGACCCCTGCACGCCGTCCGGCGAGGCCCGCGCGTACCCGACGCGGGACGACTTCGCACGTCCACTGTGACCGGCCTCGCGTCGTTCGGGGCTGCCATCCCCACCCGGCCTGCCTAACGTCGGCAGCATGACCGTCAACGGGGACGTGGCCCTCGACCTGGACGCGGTGCGCGTCGCCGTCGCCCGGCAGGTCGAGCGGGCGACCGAGGGCATCGACGACATGGAGCGCCACCTCGCCTCCCACTGGGGCGACCGGGTCGCCGAGCTGATCACCGCGGTCTCCGCGGCCGTGCCTACCTCGCGCTGATGCGGGGCTGTTCGCCGCTGCCGCCGCCGGGGCGGCTGCGCACCCTCTCCCTCGCCACCCTGGCCAACACCGTCGGGTCGGGGCTGTGGCTGACCGGGGCGGCCCTCTACCTCACCCGGGACGTGGGGCTCTCCGCGGTCCAGGTGGGCACCGGGCTCAGCGTCGCCGGGCTGGTCGGGTTGACCGCCAGCGTGCCGCTCGGCGGCCTCGCGGACCGGCGTGATCCGCGTACGCTGCGCGCGGTCCTGCAACTGGGTCAGGCGGCGGTCGCCGCGGCGTACCTGCTGGTCGGCTCGTTCCCGGTCTTCCTGATCGTCGCGGTGCTCGAACTGCTGCTGGCCTCCGGCAACCTGGCGGTTCGCGCCGCGCTGGTCGCCGCCGTCGCCGGCCCGCAGGGACGGGTGCGCGCCTTCGCCACGCTGCGGGCGGTGGCGAACCTGGGCATCGCGGTCGGGGCTGGGCTGGGCGGGTTCGCGCTGGCCGCCGACACGCACCTGGCGTACCAGATCCTGGTGGCCGGCAACGCGGCCACCTATCTGGTGTCGGCGGCGCTGCTGCTGCGGCTGCCGGCCTACCCGCCGGTGCGGCGGCCTTCGACGGCCTCCGCCACACCCCGGGTGCGGGCGCTGCGCGACGGTCGTTTCCTCGCGGTGAGCGCCGCGTCGGCGGTGCTCGGCCTGCATCAGACGGTGCTCACGCTGGTCGTGCCGCTCTGGGCGGTGACCATTGTCGGGGCGCCCCCGCCCGTCGTGTCGGCGGTGCTGCTGACCAACACGGCGCTCACCGTCCTGCTGGCGGTGCGCCTGAGCCGGGGCGCGGACACCGCCGCCCCAGCGGCCCGGCAGCTGCGCCGGGCGGGCCTGGTGCTGGCTGCTGCGATGCTGCTGTACTCGGCCACGGCCGGCCTGCCCACCGCCGGAGCGATCGCGTTCTTGCTGGTCGCGACCGTCGTCTTCACCGTCGGCGACCTGTGGCACGGCACCGCCGGGGCGGGGTTGGCCTACGATCTGTCGCCGCCGGACGCGGTCGGTGCGTACCAGGGGGCGGACGGGATGTTGGCCGGTCTGGCCCGGGCGGTCGGCCCGGCGCTGCTGACGCTGGTGGTCCTCCACGGTGGGGTGCCCGGCTGGCTGGCCGTCGCCGGGCTCTTCACCGGAGTGGGCCTGGCCAGCCCCGCCCTGGTCCGATGGGCGCTGGCCACCCGTCCGGCAGCCGACACGGCGGGCGTGGTCCGGGTGCCCGTCGGCGGGGAACCGCTGTAGCAGCATGGCCGGCATGACCGAGAGGCAGACCATCGACGTCCATCCCGGTGGGCCGGACGACGCCGGCACCGTGCTGCGGCTGCTCGACGGCGCGACCGCCTGGCTGGTGGCGCGCGGCCGGACCGGCCAGTGGGGCACCCAGCCCGCGTCGACCGATCCGCGCCGGATCGCCCAGGCCGACGCCTGGGCGTCCGGCGGCGGCCTGTACCTGGCGATGCTCGGCAATGCTCCGGTCGGCGCGCTGGTCGTCGGCGCCGCCACCGAGGACGTTCCACCGGCCACCGAGCCGGAGCTCTACGTGCGGCTGCTGGTCACCGATCGGGCGCATGCCGGCCTGGGGATCGGGGCGCGGCTGCTGGACCACGCCGCGGAGCTGGCCCGGGCGCGCGGGCTGGGGCTGCTGCGGGTGGACTGCTACGGCGGCGATGACCGGGCGCTGGTCCGCTTCTACGAGGGCTGCGGCTTCACCGCCACCGACCCGTTCACCGTCACGCGCCCGGGACGCGAGCCGTGGCCCGGCCAGCTCCTCGTCCGGCGGCTCGACTGACCGCCGATCTCGTGGCGGTAGGGCCGCTCAGCCGATCTCCTCGTCGATGAAGCACCAGCGCCACGCCTCGCCCGGCTCCACCGAGCGCATCACCGGGTGGCCGACGGACTGGAAGTGCCTGGTGGCGTGCTGGTTCGGCGACGAGTCGCAGCAGCCGACGTGCCCGCAGGTCAGGCAGGCGCGCAGGTGCACCCAGTTGGCGTCGCCGATGGCGACGCAGTCGGGGCACTCGTCGGTGGTGCTGGGCTCGGCGGCGCCGGCCTCGGTGAGGTGCGTACAGCTCACTTCTCCACCTCCTGGTGCAGCAACGACTCTTCCAGGTCCAGATCACGATAGGCCCGCACCAGCACCTCCTCCGGAATACGGCCGGCGTCCCGGGCGGCCCGGAACACCTCCCGCTCAGCGTCGATCATCTCCTGCCGCAGCCGACCGTACGCCTGCGAGGGGGTTTCCCGCCCGGTGCCGCCGAGCCGTTCCCAGGCCAGGTTGGTGCGGTCGTCCAGCACCCGGCGCAGTCGGTCCACCACCGCCGCCGGGGCGCTGTCGGCCAGCTTGTCGAGGCGGTCCCGGGCGGCCCGGCTGGCCTGCTGCTGCACGCCAGCGGCGGAGAGCGCGTCCTGTACCGGGTCGTCGGGCGGCAGCCGGAGCCGACGGGCGACGAACGGCAGGGTGGCTCCCTGGCCGACCAGCGTCACCACGATCACCGCGAACGCCAGCCAGATGAACAGCGCCCGCGGGTACGGCGCGTTGTCGGCCAGGGTCAGCGGCAGGGCCAACGCGGCCGCGAGGGTGACCACGCCGCGCATGCCGGCCCAGCCGATCACGACCGGGAACTTCGCCGACGGGGCGGGGTCGCGATGGCGGATCCGGGGCACCAGCCGGGCGAGGTAGGTGGCCGGGAAGACCCAGACGAACCGGGTGAGGATGACGGCGGCGAGCACCGCGAGGGTGACCGTGGTGAGCGAGCCGAGCGGTTCGTCGAGGTCGCGCAGCACCTCCGGCAGTTGGAGCCCGACCAGCAGGAACACCAGCCCCTCCAGCAGGAAGCGAGCCAGCCGCCAGAACGCGCCGACCTGGAGCCGGGAGGCCGCCGACATCAGCCGGGGCAGCTTGTGGCCCAGGGCCAGCCCGGTGACCACCACGGCGACCACGCCGGAGGCGTGCACCTCCTCGGCGGCGAACACCACCGCGAACGGGATGATCAGCGACAGCGCGTTGTCCAGCAGCGGGTCGTTGATCCGCCGGTGCAGGAAGCCGAAGATCAGCGCGCCGATCGCCCCGATCAGGATGCCGCCGCCGGTGGCCCGGAGCACCTCGATCGCCACCTCGGTGGTGCCGACCGCCGAGCCGATCGTGGCCAGCGTCGCCACCCGCAGCAGCACCAGCGCGGTGGCGTCGTTGATCAGGCTCTCGCCCTCCAGGATGGTGACCACCCGGCGGGGCAGTCCGACCCGCCGGGCGACCGCGGTGGCGGCCACCGCGTCCGGGGGCGCCACCACGGCGCCGAGGGCCAGGCAGACAGCGAACGGCACCGCCGGCAGCAGCAGGTGCACCACCAGCCCGACCACGAACGCGGTGAACAGCACCAGGCCGACGGCGAGCAGCAGGATCGGCCGGATGTTGTTCTTGAACGCCGGCACCGAGGTCTCCAGCGCGGCGACGTAGAGCAGCGGCGGCAGGATGCCGATCAGCACCAGCTCCGGATCGAGCTCGACCTGCGGGAAGCCCGGCACGAAGGAGAGCGCCAGGCCGAGCACGACCAGCAGGATCGGCGCGAGCAGACCCAGCCTGCGGGCCAGCGCCGCGCCGAAGGTGGCGATCGCCAGGAAGACGACGACCGGGAAGAGGCTTTCCATGAGGTACGAGCCTAGGGGGCGGCGCGATCAGCCCGTCGGACGCAGCTTCGGCAGCACTTCCGCGCCGAACGCGTCGATGAACCCGCGCTGCTGCCGCCCCACGTGGTGCAGGGCGATCTGGTCGAACCCGAGAGCCACGTACTCCTCCAGCCACCCGACGTGCCGGCCGAGGTCGGCCGAGATGTTGACCACCTCGGCGACCCGCGCCGGTGGCACGTCCGCGGAGACCGCGTCGAAGTGTTCCGCGGTCTCCAGGTCCCAGCAGATGGGCGGGGCGAAGACGTTGCTGCGCCACTGCTCGTACGCGATCGCCTCGGCCTCGGCCTGCTCCGGCGCCCAGCTCAGGTGCACCTGGAGGTGCAGCGGACCGCGCCCGCCCGCGTCCCGGTACGCGTCGATCATCTGCCGCAGGTGCTCGACCGGGGCGTTCACGGTGATCAGGCCGTCCGCCCACTCGGCGCACCAGCGGGCGGTGGCCACGCTGACCGCGGCGCCGACGAGCGCCGGCGGCTGCTCGGGTCGGGTCCACAGCCGGGCCCGGTCCACCCGCACCAGCCCGTCGTGGCTGACCTCCTCGCCGGCCAGCAGCGCCCGGATGACGTCCACGCACTCGCGCAGTCGGGCGTTCCGCAC
This sequence comes from Micromonospora sp. GCM10011542, assembly GCF_042650685.1. Lineage (NCBI taxonomy): Bacteria > Bacillati > Actinomycetota > Actinomycetes > Micromonosporales > Micromonosporaceae > Micromonospora > Micromonospora sp. GCM10011542. Next base: position 34,373 of record NZ_JBHSBO010000008.1, on the reverse strand, counting down.
GTCCTTGCGCGGCCAGCCGTCGCCGGTGATGTGCTCGTTGCTGGCCTCGCCGGTGCCCAGCGCCGCCCAGAACCGCCCCGGGTACATCGCGCCCAGGGTGCCGATCGCCTGCGCGATGATCGCCGGGTGGTAGCGCTGGCCGGGCGCGTTGACCACTCCGTACGACAGGCCGGTGGCCTGGAGCGCGGCGCCCAGCCAGGACCAGGCGAAGCCGGACTCGCCCTGCCGGGCGCTCCACGGGGAGAAGTGGTCGGAGCACATGGCGGCGCCGAAGCCGGCCCGCTCGGCGTGGATCACCGCCTCCAGCAGGGCGCGGGGGTGGACCTGTTCGTGGGACGCGTGGAAGCCGAACACCGTCATGAGCGCAGTTCCTACCCAGGACGGCGTCCGGCTACTCCGCGTGCGCCCCGGCGCCGGCCGAGGCGGCCCCCTCGCCCACCCAGACCGTCTTGGTGTTGCAGAACTCCCGCATGCCCAGCGCGGACAGCTCCCGCCCGTAGCCGGAGTTCTTCACCCCGCCGAACGGCAGATCCGGATAGGAGGTGGTCATGCCGTTGATGAAGACGTTGCCGGCGTCCAGGTCGACGGTGAAGCGCTCCTGCTCGGCCGGGTCGCTGGTCCAGGCGTTCGAGCCGAGGCCGAACGCGGTCCCGTTGGCCACCTCGATCGCCTCCTCGTACGAGGAGACCCGGTAGAGGCCGGCGACCGGGCCGAAGACCTCCTCGGCCCACATCCGCATCTGCGGGGTGAGATCGGTGACCACGGTCGGCGGGTAGTACCAGCCGGCGCCGGCCGGCAGTTCGCCGCCGCAGAGCACGGTGGCGCCCTGCTCGACCGCGTCGCGTACCTGGGCGTGGATCTCGTCGCGGCCACGCTCGCTGGCCAGCGGGCCGACGTCGGTGTCGTCGTCCATCGGGTCGCCGACCCGCAGCGCGGACATGTTGGCGGCGAACTTCTCGGCGAAGGCGTCGAAGACGTCGGTGTGCACGATGAACCGCTTCGCGGCGATGCACGACTGGCCGTTGTTCTGGCAGCGGGCGGTGGTGGCCACCTCGGCGGCCCGGTCCAGGTCGGCCGAGGGCATCACCACGAACGGGTCGCTGCCGCCCAGCTCCAGCACGGTCTTCTTCAGCTCCCGACCGGCGATCTGGGCGATGGAGCGGCCGGCCCCCTCACTGCCGGTGAGCGTGGCGGCGCGTACCCGGGGGTCGCTGAGGATCTTCTCGACCGCCTCGGATCCGACCAGCAGGGTGGTGAACGCCCCCTCCGGGAAGCCGGCGCGGCGGAACACGTCCTCCATGAGCAGCGCGGTCTGCGGCACGTTCGAGGCGTGCTTGAGCAGGCCGGTGTTGCCGGCCATCAGGGCCGGCGCGGCGAAGCGCATCACCTGCCAGAGCGGGAAGTTCCACGGCATCACCGCGAGCACCGGCCCGATCGGCTGGTAGCGGACGAACGCCCGGGTGGCCTTGACCGCCCCGGCGTCGGCCGGCTCGTCGGCGAGGAAGGTCGGTGCCTTGGCGGCGTAGAAGCGGCAGGCTGCGGCGCACTTGGTCACCTCGGCCTTCGCCGACGCGTACGTCTTGCCCATCTCGGTGGTCATGATCCGGGCGATCTCGTCACGCTCGGCCTCCAGCAGGTCGGCCGCCGCGGTCAGCCACCGGCCGCGCTGGTCGACCGTGGTGCCGCGCAGCTGCTGGTACGCCAGGTCGGTGCGCTCGATGGCCGCGTCGAGCTGCTCGGTGGACATCGCTTCGAACGTCTTGAGCACCTGTCCGGTGGCGGGGTTGGTGGTGGCGATGGGCATCTCGTCCTCCAGTCACTCGAACAGTGAGTGCCGTACGCCGGGCTCCTCGCGCCGGCGCGCGGCGCGGCGGCGCTGGATGATGACCAGGTCGACCACGGCGACCACCGCGAAGATCACGCACAGTACGCCGAGCACGATCACGTCGGCCCGGAACGCCAGCACCGCGAAGAGCACCATGATCACCAGCCCGAACGCGGCGAGGGCGAGCCGGAGGTTCAACGCGCTGTACGCGTGCCCGACCGTGCCACGGGCGCGCCGGGGCTGCGATCTCGTCATGTTCCCGACCTACCCCCGATCGGCGGCGTTAACCGGCCAGCGGGCCGCTCCGGTGGGCTCGGTTACATCCGTTCGCCAGGATCGATCCCCGCCCGGAGGATGGGCCCATGACCACGACCCACGCGGTGCCGGTGACCGTCGCCATCGCCCGACGCGCCGATCCGGCCCGGGCCAGCGAGATGGTGGCCTGGATGCGGGCCGGCACCGCGCTGGCCGAGGCGTTTCCAGGGTTCCTCGGCGCCGGCTGGGTGCAGAGCGGCCCGGGCTCCTCGGAGTGGCACATGCTCTACCGCTTCGCCGACGCCGAGACGCTGCACCGCTGGGAGGAGTCGCCGCAGCGGCACTGGTGGCTCAGCTCGGCGCAGGGCATCGTCGAGCACGCCCGGGTCGAGCGGCGTACCGGGATCGAGGGTTGGTTCGACCCGCCGGTGGAGCACTGGGTGGACCCGGTCGAGCCGATCGCGCCGGCGTCGCCGCCGCGCTGGAAGCAGGCGGTGACGATCTGGCTGGCGTTCTTTCCGCTGAGCCTCACCGCCACCCTGCTGACGAGCCGGTTCCTCGCCGAGGTGCCGCTGGCGGCCCGGGTGCTGCTGATGACACTCTGCCTGACCCCGCTGATGACCTACCTGGTGCTGCCGCGGATCACCCGGGCGCTGCATTGGTGGCTGCACGGCCAGACGGCTCCCTGGCGCAGCTCATAGCACCTCGGAGGCGCCGGCGGTGGTGCTCTGCCGCATAGCCGACAGCGACTCTCCGACCGGCCGCGTCCTGCGCATAGAGTTACCACGCCGTTGCTCTGTGCTGCAAGACGGGGGGAATCATGCCTCGACGCTGGGTCGCCGCCGTGGCCTGCCTCGCCGCGCTGGTCGCGCTCGCCTGCGAGGGGGGCACGTCGGCGACTCCCCGCCCGTCCCGCAGCGCCCAGCCCGGCGGCCCGGGCGGCATCGCGGCGCTCGGCGACTCGATCAGCACCGGCTTCGCCTCCTGCCTGGTGCTCACCTCCTGCGAGCGCAACTCCTGGTCGACCTGCGACGGCATGCGGGTGCGCAGCCACTACCGGCGCCTGCTCGACCAGGATCCGGCCATCCGGGGGCGGACCCACAACCACGCCCGGCCGGGCGCCCGCGCCGACGCCCTGGCCGGCCAGGCCCGGGCGGCGGTACGCGACCGCGTCGACTACGTCACCGTGCTGATCGGGGCCAACGACGTCTGCCGGGGCGGGGTGGACGCAATGACGCCGGTGGCCGAGTTCCGGGCCGACATCGACCGGGGCCTGCGGGCGCTGCGGACCGGCCGGCCGAAGGCCCGGGTGCTGGTGGTGAGCATTCCGGACCTCTACCGGCTCTGGGAGGTCGGGCACGGCGACCCGCGTGCGGTGCGCGCCTGGCGGCGGGGGGTCTGCCCGGCGCTGCTGGCCGAGCCGACCTCCACGGCGCCCGCCGACCGGGCCCGCCGGGCCGCCGTGCGGGACCGCATCGACGCGTACAACGCGCAGTTGGTGGCCGCCTGCCGGGCGTACGGCTCGCGCTGCCGGCACGACGGCGGCGCGGTGCACAAGGTGCGGTTCACCCTGGACCTGGTGAATCCGCTGGACTGGTTCCACCCCAACGCCGCGGGGCAGGGCCGGCTGGCCGAGGTGACCTGGCGCTCCTCCGGCCTGGCCGACTGAGCGTACACGCCAGCGGGCCGCCCCGCGCTCACCAGTGGCGGGGCTCCGGCACGACGGTGCCCCGCGGGCGGTAGAGCGCCCGGGACCGCTCGGCGAGGTCCTTGGTGGCCGAGGAGTTGGCCCAGGTGCCGAGCACGATCGCCGCGCCGGGCACGATCTTGGCGGCCACCCGCTTGGCCGCCCGGACGCCGGCCATCTGTGCCAGCCGGACACCGAGGCGCAGCATCACCTTGCCGATCGGGCGCTGCCCACCGACGCCGAACAACGCGTCGGCGCGCTCCCGGCCCGCGGCCACCCCGAGCGCCAGCCGGGCGCTCTCGGCGACCTTGTGCACCCGCTGGAGCACCAGCAGGTCGGTGGCCCGGTCGGTGTGCAGCGGGTCGACGTCGTACACGGCGGCGATGTGCAGCACCATCCGCGCCTGTGTCCAGGCGAGCACGCCCACGTCGAGCACCGCGCCGGGCAGGCCGGCCGCGCCGGAGACCGCCCCGGACAGGCGGGCGCGGTTGACGAACCGGCGTACCACCTGGTCGGCCAGCGCGTCGGCGGAGACGCCGGGCTGCTCGGCCCGGGCCCGCCGCGCCCACTGCGCGGCCTCCGGACCGAGCCGGCGTACCGCCTCCAGGGCGAGGTGCTCCGGGGCGTACTGCGGATCGTCACGCATCCGGTCCCAGAGCCGGGCCGGCGGCCCTTCCGGAACCTCCGGCGGTGGGGCGGGCAGCTCCGCGGCCGGCTGGGGGGCGGGCGGACCGGACTGGCCGTTGGCGGGTGGGGAATCGGTCACCGGGTCTCCCGAGGGGGTCGGCACGGCGGGCAGGACGGCCGGCGCAACGGTCAGCGGCGGCGGTTGGACAGCCGGCCCGCCAGACCCTTGAGCCTCTGCTGATTCTCGGGCTTGGCCAGCTCGCGCCGACCCTTGTCGACCAACTGCTGCCCCTTCGGTGATCTGAGGAAGGTGGTGATCCGCTGCATCAGTGACATGGCGTCCTCCGGTCGGTGATCCCTGCGTCATGTGTACCCCGAACTCGCAAGGGATGTACCCGGGATCACCCAGCGGCAACCCCTACCGTCCACTGTGGTCGCAGGTTACCGTTCGCTCGGCACGATGGCGTCGACGACCCTGGTGGCCCGCCATTCGTGCTGCTGGTAGTACTCGGGGTACGCGGAGACCTGCACCGCCTGCGCGGCGTCGGTGAGCCGCATCTGCTGCCAGCCGGGCACCTGCTCGAGGGCGGTGAGGAACTGCCGGGTGGCGAACTCCGGGTCCATCAGGTCGCCCACCGGGCCCCAGCCGCTGCTGGACCGCTGCTGGAACAGCCCGACCGAGTCGTGGTCCCAGCCGACGCCCTGGTGCGGGTGGTCCATCGACTCGGGCAGCACGCCGCTGGCGACGTTGTAGAGGTTGCTCTCCTGCATCGCGGTGGCGACGGCGATGACCAGCGCGCGGCGGGGCACGCCCATCTCGCGGCCGGCCCGCACGATCGCCTCGGCGTTCCGCATCTGTGTCCGGTCCAGCCCGGCCACGGGGGCCGGGGCGCTCGGCCGAGTCGGGGTGACCTTGCGGGCGCGCGGAGTGGTGTCCGGGTCGGCGGGGGTCGCCGTGGCGGAGACAGCGGCGGTCGCCGTGGGGGCGGTGCGGTCGTGGCCGCGGTCGTGGCCGCGGGACGCGGTCTGCTGCTCGGTGCGCTGGGCCAGCTCCGCGCCGGCGGCCACCGGGTGTACCCGGGCACCGGCGTTCGCCGAGTGGACCTGCGCGAAGGCCGTCAGGCCGAGGCAGCACACCACGCCGGTGGCGAGGGCCACCCGGGCGCGGCCGGCGCCGCCCACCAGCTCCGTCGCGTACGCCCGGAGGCGGCGCGGGGTGGTTGTCCGTTCGGTTGAGGTGCCATCCTCCGTACGGGTTGTGGGTTCACTCGGGGCGTACGGGTCATCGAGGGTGCCGTCGTCACGCATCAGCCGAGGCTAGGCAGATGCCCGCGGCGATTACCCACGGTGATCATGTGGCGTCGGCCACACCTCGGGGGTGCGGTGGTGGACGAGCGGGGCGGGTCGACCCGCCCGGGGAACACACCTCACGTACCGGAAAAATGGGATCGGGCACGCGGGGCGACCGCAGTGGCGGCAGGACGGGGCATCGCGCCCCAGCGAGGTCCATGATCGCCAAACTCACCCGTCCGGCCGATCCGACCCTCCCCCGAACGGAGTGCCGGGCCGGCCGGATCGAGGGATTCGAGGCATTCGTCCGACCCGCCGCGCCCGCCGGGCGGCGGATCGGCCGCCGCAGGAATGCACGAGGATGGCGGGTACGTTGCCCGAACGGGTGCCGTCCGTCGTGTCGGCAACCCGTAGGCACATTCCAGGGAGGTCCGCACCGGTGCTCGACCCACACGAGCTCTACCAGCTCACCGACGATCTGCCCGACCTCGGGCAACCGGTCCTGATCCAGGCCCTCACCGGGTTCGTGGACGCCGGCAACGCCAGCCGGCTCGCGCGCGAACAGCTGCTCACCTCGCTGGAGGCACGGCCGATCGCCACCTTCGACGTCGACCAGCTCTTCGACTACCGCTCCCGGCGGCCGGTGATGACCTTCGTCGAGGACCACTGGGAGAGCTTCGACGCGCCGAAGCTCGAGCTGCACCTGCTGCACGACGACGACGAGACACCGTTCCTGCTGCTCACCGGCCCCGAGCCGGACCTGCAGTGGGAGCGGTTCACGGCTGCGGTCGCCGGGCTCGCCGCGCGGCTGGACGTCCGGCTCACCGTGGGGCTCAACTCGATCCCGATGGCGGTGCCGCACACCCGGCCCACCGGAGTGACCGCGCACGCCACCCGGCGCGAGCTCATCGCGGGGTACGAGCCCTGGTTGCAGCGGGTGCAGGTGCCGGGCAGCGTCGGCCACCTGCTGGAGTACCGCCTCGGCGAGCAGGGCCGCGACGCGCTCGGTTTCGCCGCCCACGTGCCGCACTACGTGGCGCAGACCGAGTACCCGGCCGCCGCCGAGGTGCTGCTCGCCTCGGTGTCCCGCAGCACCGGGCTGCTGCTGCCCAGCGACGGGCTGCGCTCCGCCGCCGAGGTGGTCCGGGTGGAGATCGACCGGCAGGTCGCCCAGACCGAGGACGCCGCCGCGCTGGTCCAGGCTCTGGAGGAGCAGTACGACGCGTTCGCCCGGGGTCGCGGCGAGAAGAGCCTGCTCGCCCCGGAGACCGGCCCGCTGCCGACCGCCGACGAGCTGGGCGCGGAGCTGGAGCGGTTCCTGGCCGAACAGACCCGCCCCGGCGACACGCCCGGGAGCTGACCACGCCGGCCCGGCCGCGGCCACCGGGGACGGCCGGGTCGGCGCGACACCCCGGCCGCTGACCCGGCGTCCGAGCGACGGATGCGGCAGGCTGGGGACATGCGTCTGGCGACCTGGAACGTGAACTCGGTGAAGGCCCGGCTGCCCCGGCTGCTGGAGTGGCTGGCCGGCACCGGGCCGGATGTGGTCTGCCTGCAGGAGACCAAGTGCCCGGACGGCGCCTTCCCGGTGGCCGAGGTGGGCGAGCTGGGCTACACCGTGGCCAGCCACAGCGACGGCCGGTGGAACGGGGTGGCGATCCTGTCCCGGGTCGGCCTGACCGACGTCGCGGTCGGCTTCCCCGCCGAGCCCGGCTTTCCCGAGCCGGAGGCCCGGGCCATCTCGGCCACCTGCGACGGGGTGCGGGTCTGGTCGGTGTACGTGCCCAACGGCCGGGCGCCGGACGACCCGCACTACGCGTACAAGCTGGCCTGGTTCGCCGCGCTGCGCGACGCGCTGGACGCGGAACTGGCCGGCGGGCGCCCGCTGGCCGTCTGCGGCGACTTCAACGTCGCCCCGACCGACGCGGACGTCTGGGACCCGGCGGTCTTTACCCACTCGACCCACGTCACCCCGGCCGAGCGGGCGGCCCTCGCCGCGCTGCGCGACCTGGGGCTCACCGACGTGGTGCCCACCCCCATGAAGGGGCCGCACCCGTTCACGTACTGGGACTACCGCGCCGGGATGTTCCACCAGAACAAGGGCATGCGGATCGACCTGGTGTACGCGTCCGCGCCGTTCGCCCGGGCGGTCCGCTCGGCGTACGTGGACCGGGAGGCCCGCAAGGGCAAGGGCCCCTCCGATCACGCCCCGATCGTGGTCGACGCGGAGCTGGTACCCGCCGTCGAGGGGTTCTGAGCCCACCGGCGCTGGCTAGGGTGGGGACATGGCAGTCGTGAAGATCAACGCGATCGACGTTCCGCCGGGTGCCGGCGCGGAGCTGGAGAAGCGGTTCGCCGCCCGAGCCGGAACGGTGGAGAACTCCCCCGGCTTCCTCGGCTTCGAGCTGCTCCGGCCGGTGGCCGGGGAGACCCGCTACTTCGTCTACACACGCTGGGAGAGCGAGGAGGCGTACCAGGCCTGGGCCGCCGGCCCGTCCCGCGCCGCGCACGCCAGCGGCCCCGGCGAGCAGCAGCGCCCTCCGGTCGCCTCGGGCGCCACCCTCCTGGAGTTCGAGGTGGCCCTGCACGTCCCCCAGCCCTAGACGCCGGTGGCACGGTCGGGGCGGTTGTCGTGACCCGGTACCCAGTCGGGCATGACGTCGCCCGCGGCCGTCAGCGAGCGCCTTCGACCGCGAGGTCCGCCGCGATCATTGAACAGACGGCCAGGTCATGCGCCTTTCGGGTGGGCCACCCAGCGTCAGACGCGGCGGATGAGGCCGGGGCCGGCGGCGATGTCTACCTCGCCGTCGACGACGTCGTGGCCGGCGGCGCAGCGGATGACCGCGCGGACCGGCTCGCCGCAGTCGCGGTGGGTGGCGAGGACGGAGGGGCCGGCCTCGTCGGCGGCCCAGGTGTCGCCCCAGTTGCGCAGCGCGGTGATGACCGGCATCAGCTCCCGGCCCTTGCGGGTGAGCTGGTACTCGTGGCGGGTGCGCTGTCCCGGCTCCCGATAGGGGATCCGTTCGAGTACGCCCGCGGCGACCATCTCCTTGAGTCGGGCCGCCATCGCGGGCTCACCGATCCCGACCCGGTGGACGAAGTCGTCGAAACGGCGCGTGCCGAGCAGGGCTTCGCGCATGATCAGAATCGTCGACCTGCTGCCCACGATGTCCATCGCGCGGGCGATCGAGCAGTTCTCCGACGACCAGGCGTCCCGGTTCTCCCGTAGCTCGTTCATGCCATCCAGCGTACGAGCTGACTTGCGCAATCGCTAGTCAGGTGCTTCACTGGGCCGTGGCTAGCTTTCCTATGCGCAAGTCAGCTCGGCCCGTCCGGTGCTGCCCGTGGCGGCCATGACCGGCTCCACCCGCCTCCCCGCCCGCTGCCGCACGCACCGGCTGCCGGCGCGGACCGACCCGTCAGGATCCCTCGTGACCGAGCAACGCATCACCACGGCCCCGGCCGGATCAGCAACCCCGCGGCAGGCGAGCGAAGCCGCGCCGTCCGCCACCCGGCGACCCCCCGTTCGCGGCTCCCACGCGGTGACCCTCGTCGCCATGTGCCTGGGTTCCCTGATCGTGTTCTTCCAGCTCACCGCGACCGTGATCAGCCTGACCACCATCCAGCGGGACCTGCACGTGAGCCCGACCACCCTGGTCTGGATCCCCAGCGCGTACACCCTGATGGTGGCGAGCCTGGTGCTGTCCGCCTCGACGCTGGGCAACAGGTACGGGCGCAGGCGCATGTTCGCCACCGGCGTCATCGCCATGATCCTCGGCGGCGCCGTCCTGACCTTGGCCCCCAACCCGGCCTGGGTCATCACCGGCCAGCTGGTGGCCGGTCTCGGCGGGGCGCTGATCCTGCCGAACAGCCTGGCGATCCTCGGCGCGACCTTCACCGATCCGCACCGCCGTACCGAGGTCATCACCGCCTGGTCGGGAGCCTCCGGCGTCGGCCTGTCGATCGGCCCGCTGGTCGCTGGCGCCCTGCTGCGGCACCACCACTGGCACAGCGCGTTCCTGTCGACCATCGTGCTAGGCGTGGTGACCCTCATCGTGACCGCGATCGGGGTCGCTGAGTCCCGGCAGGGCGCGGGCCGCCTCGACGTGGCCGGCCTGCTGCTCGGCACCCTCGCCATCGCCGCCTGCGTCTACGCCCTGATCCGGGGCGGTCGTGACGGCTACACCAGCCCGGCGGTGGCCGTGACCTGGCTCGTCGCCGCCGCCGCGCTGGTCGGGTTCGTGCTCGTCGAGTTGCGCGCCACCGCGCCGATGCTGGACGTGCGGTTGTTCCGGGCCCCCTCGTTCAGCGCCGTCAATGTCGTGGCCGCGGTGTCGCTGTTCGGCTTCACCGGGGTGTCGATCCTGCTCGTCCTGTTCCACGAGCGCGCCCAGGCCCTCGACCCGCTGGACACCGGCTGGCGGATGCTGGTGCTCTTCGGCGCCTACGCGGTCGTCGCGCTGGCCGTCGGGCGGGCGGTCCGCCACACCGGCTTCAAGGCGCCACTCACCGCCGGTCTGGTCCTCGGCGCCGTGGCCAGCTTCGGTTTGGCCGCCCAGGGTCCGGCGACCCCGTTCGGCCAGCGCTGGCCGCTGCTGGCGCTGTTCGGCGTCGCCAGCGCCCTGGTGGCCTCCCCGGCCACCGCGGCGGCGCTCGCCAGTGTCGCGCCCGCCCAGGCGGGCATGGCCTCCGGCGCGGTCAACGCCGCCCGTCAGATCGGTGCCGTGCTCGGCGCGTCGGTGCTGGGCACCCTGCTCACCACCACGTTCCTCGGCGACCTGCCCGGCCGGCTCGCCGCCCACCAGGTGGCCGAGCCCACCCGTACCGCCGTGCAGGCGGCGGCCGCCGCCGGCACCACCGGCAGCCAGCCGCTGCCCGACCCGGTGCGGACGGCGCTCGCCGAGGCCCTGACCAACGGCGTACAGGCCGGACTGCGGGTCAACGGCGTCCTCTTCCTGCTCACCGCGGTGCTCGCGGTGACCCTGGTCCGCAACCGGCCGCACCACCACTAGGCGCGGCGCGCGTCACGGCTGGCGGGCCGACTGGTAGGCGGCGAAGACGATGATGTTGTCGGCGTAGCCGGTGCGGCCACCCACCCAGTCGCCGCCGCAGGTGATCAGCCGCAGGCCGGGCGGGCCGTCGTGACCGTAGATCCGCTCGGCCGGCAGCCGGTCCTTCGGGAAGTGCTCGACGGTGTCGACCCGGAAGACCACCACCGACCGGTCGGCCCGGGTCACCTCGATCAGGTCCCCGGGACGCACCTTGCCCAGGTCGTGGAAGACCGATGGCCCGCTTTTGGTGTCCACATGCCCGACGATCACCGCCGGGCCGGGTTCACCGGGGGTGGGCCCGCGGTCGTACCAGCCGGTCTCGTTGTGCCGCTCCAGCGGCGGTACGGCGATGGAGCCGTCGGCCGCCTGCCCGACCGGCGCCACCGGCGCGGCGATCCTGATCGACGGTACGGAGAGCCGGATCGGACGGCTGGCCGACAGCCCGACGGACTCGCTGCGCGAGGGCCGGTCGCCGCCGGCGGCCGCCCAGTCGAGCGGGTCCACCGAGCGGCCCAGACCCGCACCGGTGGCGAAGACACCGACCAGCACCAGCACCACGGCCAGCGGCACCGACCAGGGGCTACGACCGGGCGGGCGGCTACGCCGCGGCGCGACGGCGGTCGGCGGGCGGGACGCCACCGGCGGAGACCCGCCCGGCGGGGAGCCGGCGGGCGGGGACGCGGGTCGGAAGATCTCCATGGCGGCCTCAGCGGCGGGCGACGCCACGGACGGTACGCGGCCGGCGCAGGGCCAGCACGGCGAGGACCAGCCCGGTGATGGTCAGCGCCGCGCCGCCGGGCAGCAGCAGGTTGCCGGTCATGCCACCGGCACCGCCACCGAAGCCGGTGGCCGGGCCGCGGCTGGGCTGCACCTTCCTGACCACCTGGAGCATGGTCGACGCGGTCTCGCCGTCGCGGCACTCCAGCTTGACGCGGTAGTTGCCGGGTCGGGTGCGCTCGCGCACCATCGGCGCGGCGGTGAGCACCCCGCCCTGCGGCTGCACGGCGATCCGCCCGAAGGCGTCGGAGACCACGATGGCGCCCACCGAGTTGTCCCGGCAACTGGCCCGGATGCCCACCAGGTAGCCGGGTTGCACGGTGCCCGGGCTCACCTCGACGAAGACGTCCACCACCGGAGCGGGCGGGGACGGGGTGGGCTGCGGCGCGGCCAGGGCGGGGCTGACGGCCAGCAGCGGACCGGCCAGCGCGGTCGCCACCGACAGGGTCACGCGGATCGCTGCCACGATGCCCCCTCCCGACGCCGTAGGACGCTCCCGGGCGGCGGACCGCCCGCTTCGCCGTACGAGATGGATCCTCTCACTCCCGGTCGCACATCACACCCGATCCGCCCGCGGCGTCGCGTACGCTCGGGTCGCTGTGACCTCCACCGACCACGCCGCCGAAGCCGCGCCCACGAGCCGGACCATCCGTACCTTCCATCCGCGCCGGGGCCGGATGAGCGACCGGCAGACCGACGCGCTCGACCGGCTCTGGCCGGCGTACGGCCTGGACGTGCCGGACGGGTCCGGCCCGCCCGTCGACCTGGCCGAGCTGTTCGGTCGCCGGGCCCCGGTGGTGCTGGAGATCGGCTCGGGCATGGGTGACAGCACCGCCGCGATGGCCGCCGCCGACCCGGATCGAGATTATCTGGCGGTCGAGGTGCACACGCCGGGAATCGCCAACCTCCTCGACCTGGCACACGGTCGTGGCCTGGGCAACGTGCGGGTGGCCCGGGGCGACGCGCTGGAGCTGGTCCGCCGGCTGCCCGAGGCTTCTCTGGACGCGGTGCACGTCTTCTTCCCGGACCCCTGGCCCAAGGCCCGCCACCACAAGCGGCGGATCATCCAGCCGGCGCACGTGGCGCTGCTGCGCTCCCGGCTGGCACCGGGCGGCACACTGCACTGCGCGACCGACTGGGCGGAGTACGCCGAGGCGATGCGGGAGACGCTGGACGCCGACGCGGAGCTGGTCGACGTCCACGGCGGTTTCGCGCCCCGCCCGGCGCACCGCCCGGTGACCAAGTTCGAGCAGCGGGCACTCACCGCCGGCCGCCCGATCGCGGACCTGATCTACCGGCGGCGGTGACCGCGCGCACGTTCGGCTCGCCCGGACGGGGGTCCGGCCACCAGCCGGTTGGCGCCGGAGGGCATGATCCAGGCACCATGGACGCGCTATGACGCTCACCGCCGCGCTGCCGACAAGCGCCGACCCCGACACCCTCTTCGACGCGTTCGCCGGCTGGGCGAAGGAGCGCGGCCTCGACCTCTACCCCCACCAGGAGGAGGCGGTCATCGAGATCGTCTCCGGCGCCAACCTGATCATGAACACGCCGACCGGCTCGGGCAAGAGCCTGGTCGCCGTCGCGGCCCACTTCGCGGCGCTGGCCGACAGCCGCACGACCTTCTACACCGCGCCGATCAAGGCGCTGGTGTCGGAGAAGTTCTTCGCCCTCTGCGAGATCTTCGGCGCCGAGAACGTCGGGATGCTGACCGGCGACGCGAGCGTCAACGCCGACGCCCCGATCATCTGCTGCACCGCGGAGATCCTGGCCAACCTCGCGCTGCGCGAGGGCGACCGGGCCGACGTCGGCCAGGTGATCATGGACGAGTTCCACTTCTACGCCGAGCCGGACCGCGGCTGGGCCTGGCAGGTGCCGATCATCGAGCTGCCGCAGGCGCAGTTCATCCTGATGTCCGCCACGCTCGGTGACACCACCCGGTTCGTCGACGACCTGACCCGGCGCACCGGGCGGCCGACCGCCGTCGTCCGCTCGGCTGAGCGGCCGGTCCCGCTGCTCTTCTCGTACGCGATGACGCCGCTGCACGAGACCCTGGAAGAGCTGCTGGAGACCAAGCAGGCCCCGGTGTACGTCGTGCACTTCACCCAGGCCGCCGCGCTGGAGCGGGCCCAGGCGCTGATGAGCGTCAACGTGTGCAGCCGGGCCGAGAAGGACATGATCGCCGAGGCGATCGGTGGTTTCCGGTTCACCTCCGGCTTCGGCAAGACGCTGTCCCGGCTGGTCCGGCACGGCATCGGCGTGCACCACGCGGGCATGCTGCCGAAGTACCGCCGGCTCGTGGAGACCCTCGCCCAGGCCGGCCTGCTCAAGGTGATCTGCGGCACCGACACCCTCGGCGTGGGCATCAACGTGCCGATCCGCACCGTGCTCTTCACCGGCCTGAGCAAGTACGACGGCACCCGTACCCGGCTGCTCAAGGCCCGCGAGTTCCACCAGATCGCCGGTCGCGCCGGGCGGGCCGGCTTCGACACCATCGGCCGGGTGGTGGTGCAGGCCCCCGAGCACGTGATCGACAACGAGAAGGCCCTCGCCAAGGCCGGGGACGACCCGAAGAAGCGGCGCAAGGTGGTCCGCAAGAAGCCGCCGGAGGGTTCGATCGGCTGGGGTCAGCCCACCTTCGACCGGCTCGTCGACGCCGAGCCGGAGCCGCTCACCTCCAGCTTCCAGGTCAGCCACTCGATGCTGCTCAACGTCATCGGCCGCCCCGGGGACGCGTTCACCGCGATGCGGCACCTGCTCACCGACAACCACGAGGAGCCCGCGGCCCAACGCCGGCACATCCGCCGCGCCATCGCCATCTACCGGGCGCTGCGCGCCGGCGGGGTGGTCGAGGAGCTGGCCGAGCCGGACGAGACCGGCCGCCGGGTGCGACTCACCGTCGACCTCCAGCTCGACTTCGCGCTGAACCAGCCGCTCTCTCCCCTCGCCCTGGCCACCATCGAGCTGCTCGACTCCGAATCGCCGTCGTACGCCCTCGACGTGCTGTCGGTGATCGAGTCGATCCTCGACGACCCACGGCAGATCCTCTCCGCGCAACAGTTCAAGGCGCGCGGCGAGGCGGTCGCCGCGATGAAGGCCGAGGGCATCGAGTACGAGGCCCGCCTCGAACTGCTCGACGAGGTCACCCACCCGAAGCCGCTCGCCGAGCTGCTGGAGGCCGCGTACGAGATGTACCGGCAGGGGCACCCCTGGGTCGCCGACCACCAGCTCTCCCCCAAGGCCGTGGTCCGCGACATGTACGAGCGGGCGATGACCTTCACCGAGTACGTGCAGTTCTACGGGCTGACCCGCTCGGAAGGTCTCGTGCTGCGCTACCTGGCCGACGCGTACAAGACGCTGCGGCAGACGGTGCCCGAGGACGCCAAGACCGAGGAGCTGATCGACCTCATCGAGTGGCTGGGCGAGCTGGTCCGCCAGGTCGACTCCAGCCTGATCGACGAGTGGGAGCGGCTGCGCAACCCGTCCGACGTGGCCGAGGTGGCGAAGGCCCACGCCGCCCTGGACGACCGCCCGCCGGCGGTGACCCGCAACGCCCGCGCCTTCCGCGTGCTGGTACGCAACGCGCTCTTCCGCCGGGTCGAGCTGGCCGCGCTGCGGCGCTGGGACCTGCTCGCCGAACTGGACGCCGCCGACGGCTGGGACTACGACGCGTGGGCCGACGCCCTGGCGCCGTACTTCGAGTCGTACGACTCGATCCGCGTCGGCCCGGACGCCCGTGGCCCGGCGCTGCTGATGATCGAGCAGGGTCGGGAGCGCTGGACCGTCCGGCAGATCTTCGACGACCCGGACGGCGACCACGACTGGGGCATCAGCGCCGAGGTCGACCTGGCCGCCTCGGACGAGATCGGCGCCGCCGTCATCCGGATCACCGACGTCGGCCAGCTCTGACGCGTTTCCGAAGCGCGGGCTGCGCACACCACCGGCGATGCCCGGCTCCACTCACCGGGCCTCCGCCACCGCCTTGATCTGGCGCACGGCCTCGCGGACGCCACCGTTCCACGGTGCGCCGTGGCCGGGGAGGATCCACGTCGCCCGCAGGTCCTCGACGCGGGCGAGTGAGGCGAGCGCCAGCGCCGGGTCGTCGGTGAACGGCGCCGGCTGCGGACCCTGCCGGCCGGTCAGCACGTTCCGGGTGGTGAGCGCGTCCCCGACGAACACCGCGTCGGCGACCGGCACGTGCACGGCGATGCTGCCCGGCGAGTGGCCGGGCATCCCGATTACGCGCGGGGCACCGGGCAGGTCGAGCACCTGACCGTCCTCCACGGCGGTCACCTCGGTGAGGTAGGTCGTGCGCAACCCGCCCTTGCGGCTCGCGTACCAGAGGAAGCGCGCCGTCGCACCCACCTTGAACTTCCCGAAGGACGCCTCGGGCTTGACCTCGCCCCGGGCGCGGGCGGCGTCCGCGCTGTGCACGTGGACCGGCACGCCGTGATCGCGCCGGAGCCGCTCGGCGAACCCGATGTGGTCGGTGTCGCCGTGGGTGAGGATCAGGCCGCGGACGTCGGCGAGCGAACGGCCCATGCCGGACAGCTCCGCCACCAGCTCCGACCAGTGGCCGGAGAGCCCGGCGTCCACGACGGTCACGCCCTCCTCCGTTTCGATCAGGTAGGCGGCGACGATGTCGTTGCCGATGCGGTGCAGGTGCGGGCCGAGCCTCATGGGTGCCTCCCGAAGTGACGTCACGTCCATGGCTACGGTACATAGCTATGATGGCTAAAAGCTATAGCTATCATGGTGACGGCCGTCGCCCGCCCGGAAGGAGCACCCGCATGCCGACCCCCGATCGGACGTCGCTCGCCGACATCGTCGAGGCCGCCCGCGACATCCTGGAGTCGGACGGACTCCCCCGCCTGACCATGCAGGCGGTCGCCGAGCGGGTCGGTGTGCGCGCCCCGTCGCTCTACAAGCGGGTCCGCAACCGCGACGCCCTGATCCGGCTCGTCGCCGAGACCACCGTCCAGGACCTGGGCGAAAAGCTCAGCGCCGTCGCCAGCAGCGGCGACCCGGGCAGGGACCTCGGCGAACTGGCCCGCGCCTTCCGCACGTTCGCCCACGCACACCCGGCCGGCTATCAGCTGATCTTCGCCAACGGCCGCGCGGAGACCCGGCCCAGCCTCGACGCCCTCACCAGGGCCAGCGCCCCCGCCCTGCGCGTCGCCGCCGACCTCGCCGGGCCCGAGCACGCCCTGGAGGCCGCCCGCATGTTCACCGCCTGGGCCAACGGCTTCGTCAGCATGGAGTTGGCGGGCGCCTTCAACCTCGGCGGCGACCTCGACGAGGCCTTCGAGTTCGGCATCATCCGCCTGACCGCCGCCTTCACGGCCCCGGTACCGTCCCGGGCCGACTGACCGCCGCGGGCGGCGACCAGTTCGTCGGGTACATCGCGGAGCGCGGCGTGCGGATGGCTCCTTCCCACCCCCGGCTTCGCTGGGCAATGTCAGACCCGTCGATTAGAATGTATGTACTAATCGAGATCCTGACCTGCAAGATTACGACCTGGGAGGACGCCCGTGACCGCGCCCGCCTCCACGCCCCTCACCCCCTACGCCACCCTGCTCGGCTTCACCCGCTACGTCGACCGCAACGGCCCCACCAAGGCGACCTTCGTGGGCGGCCTGCGCAAGCAGCGGGCCAGCCGCTCCGGCTTCAACCCGCACGGCCAGTTCGTCAAGGCCCTCAAGGCCGACATCGCCTTCCACACCGGCGGCACTCACCTCACCGGCGTGGTCGACGTGGTCAAGCCGCGTTGGCGCCCGCTCTACCAGGCGCTGGTGCCCGGCGCCACGGCCTGGCTGCACTCCCTGGGCGAGCCCTCCGCCGTCGACCTGGCCCAGACCCGCGACGCCCTGGCCATGCTGGGCGACCTTCCCGTCAAGATCAACCCTCACTTCGGGGTACGCCACGCCGACGGCCGGGCCGAGGCGATCCGGCTGCACTTCGACGAGACCCCGCCGAGCGAGGAGGCGGTGCTCGCCACCCTGCACCTGATGGCCCGGCACATGGACGCGGTGCTCCCGCACGCCGAGCCGGTCCTGGTCGACGTCCGCCGCGGCCAGGCCCACCACATGCCCACCGACGCCAAGCCCGAGCAGATCGAACGCTGGCTGGCCGGCGAGGCCGCCGCCTTCCGCGCCATCTGGTCCACCGCCGCCTGACCCACGCCGCCGCCCGATCGTCCTGTCGCAGCTGACCTGCGGCTCGGCGCTCGGGCGGCCTGACGGTGCAGGTGGCCGACCTCCGCACTCAGCCGAGTATGCGGTCGAGCGCAGTGGCCAACAGTGGCGCGAGGGTGGCGGCGTACGTGGCGGTGATGTGGTTGTTGTCGCGGTAGACGAGCGCGCCGCCGATGACCGGCGCGCACCGCTCACGCGGGCAGATCGCGGGGTTCAGATCGACCAGGTGCACTTTGTCGTTGTCGCGGGCGGCCGCTTCGTGTGCCGGGCCTCCGCCAGCCGCGAGGACCTTGTCCCGCGGCGAGGCGCATCGAGTCAACTTCCGAGGGTTCACCGACACGCACTCCGCGATGTCCATGTCGTGGTACGGGGTGTCCCGCAAGACGATCACGGGAATCCCGGCTGCCGCCATCGCGGCCCACGTCCGTCGGAGCGCGTCCGCGAAGGCGGCCTGCGCCTGGCTGGTGACTGGCTCACCGTTCCGGATCATCACATAGAGGGACGTGCTCACCACCAGCACGTCGGGCCGCTCGGCCCCGGTCAGTAGTGCGCGAAGCTCGTCGTTCCACTCCGTGCAACTGGGGTACGGCCGGTTGTCCAACGCGACCGCGCCGTCGATGAACGGGCAGGACGACTTGGTGTAGCTCTTGAGGCGCCACTGCTTCGACCCGGCTACCCCCTGCAGCGCCGGCAGCCACTGGCCAGCGTGGGAGTCTCCGGCGAGAGCGACGGTGAATGACGCATCCGGGTCCCCGTACTGGCACGACCTGACGGCACTGCTGCGCTGGTCCACATGGCAGCCGTCCCGCCACGCGTCCGGGCCGTCCTTGCTGGCCACCAGCGGGTCCGGCACGAAGCGTCCCACCCGGTCGACCGGGAGCCCGGCGTCGCTGGTGGCCGGAGAGCGGCCCAGAGCCGCGGCGCCACGCACCGTCGGGTTCGCCGCCACGGGGACGCCGGTACCGGCGACCGCCGGCACAGCCAGAGCGGGTGGCGCCGGCGAACCAGCCGGCGGCCACACGGTGAACTGGAATGCCAGCCCCGCCAGGAGGGACACTCCGGTGCAGAGCGCCCCGAGTCGCAGTGACCGCGCCGGTTCCCACGCGAGCGTGGTCGACATCCGGATCGGGTTCTCGATGAACCGGTAGGTGAGCGCGGCCGGCACCACCGAGACCGCGGCAACGGCGAGGCCGGCGGCGGTGGTGAGTTCCCCGAACCGAGCCTCGGCGACGACGAGAAGGGGCCAGTGCCAGAGGTAGAGGGAGTAGGAGATCGCTCCTACCGCCCGAACCGGTCGCAGCGCCAGCAGCATGGCCGGTCCGACGCCGCCCGCGGCCGGGCCGCCGGCGATGACCGCTGCCGTGCCGAGGGTGGGAGCCAACGCCAGGTACCCGGGGAACGCGGAATCCTCCGTCAGGAGAGCGGCTGACGCCACAATCGCGGCGAGGCCGCACCAGGCGAGTGTGGCCGCGACCAGCCGGGGCAGCAGGCGCTGCAGTTGTCCGGCCAGCAGGGCCAGGAAGCCTCCGAGGGCCAGCTCCCACATCCGGGTGGTGGTCACGAAGTACGCGCGGGCGGGATTGTCCTCGGTCAGCCAGACGGACCAGGCGAAGGACGGCAGAGCGACCAGCGCGAGCGCGACGAGCAGGTATCCGGTGCGGGCGTACTGGCCTCGGCCGAACCACACCGCGGCGGCCAGGAGCAGTGGCCACACCAGGTAGAACTGTTCCTCCACGCCGAGGGACCAGAAGTGCTGGACGATGCTGGGCGCCTGGTTGCTCGCCAGGTAGTCGACGGACTGTTCGGCGAGCCGCCAGTTCATGGCGTACAAGCCGCTGAGCACGACGTCCCAGCCGGTGGCCGACCACCGGGTGCGCGGCAGGAAGGCGATCGTGAGCAGCAGGCTCGCGATGAGAACCACCACGGCGGCCGGCAGCAGCCGCTTGGCGCGTCGCGCGTAGAAGCCGGTCAGGGAGAGTCGGCCCGTCCGATTCACCTCGGCCACCAGCAGTCCGGTGATCAGGAAACCGGAGATGACGAAGAAGACGTCGACGCCGACGAAGCCGCCGGGCACCAGTTGCTCGCCGGCATGTCCGGCGAGCACCAGGATCACGGCGAGGGCACGTAGCCCTTCCACGTCACCCCGGAACCCAGCCTGGGAACGGGCTTCAGGTCGCACGGCCGTTCGTGTCATTCGTTCCCCACCCCATTGCCATCCGCATCGCTGGAACAACTGGCCGGAGATGTGGGCGGTTACGAGCTGTATCGGCAAACTTGGGCGGTTTCCACCTCCAAGGCCGGTTCGCGGCAGGTCGTGCCCGAACATGCAGGTAGTGGCCTCCCAAGCGCGAGGGAGGCCACTACCTCAGGGGGTGCGGGGCGAATCCGGACCGAGCGCCACCTGGACGCCCGGGGGTGGGTCAGGCGGCCGGGAGGTACTTCGCCAGGTCGTCGAGGATCTTGTTGGCGGCGCCGACGCCGATGCCGGTCATCCAGACCTCGTCGGAGATCGGGTACGCCTTGCCCGCCTTGACCGCGCCCAGGCCCTTCCACAGGGCGCCGCCGGTGACCTTGGCCTGCTCGGCGGCGGCCTTGTCGCCGTACGCGGTCACGAAGATGACGTCGCCGTCGACCTCGTTGATCCGCTCGGGGCTGACCAGGTCGAAGCGCTTGTCCTCCTTGTTGGCGAGCAGCTGCCGCTCCGGGCGGCCCAGGCCGACGTCGCCGACCACGATGCCGGAGAAGGAGTCCGGGCCGTACACCCGGATGTTGCCGGGGATGAACCGGACGATGGAGACCTTGCGCGCGGCGGCGTCGCCGAGCTTGGCGCCGAAGTCCTTCGCCCGCTTCTCGTAGCTGGCCAGGAGGTCCTTGGCCTGCTGCTCCTTGCCGAGCGCCTTGCCGTCGAGGAGGAGGTTCTCCTTCCAGGTGATGCCGACCTTCTCGGTGAACACCGTCGGCGCGATGGCGGCCAGCTCGTCGTAGAACTTCTCCTGGCGGAACTTGCTGCCCAGGATGAGGTCCGGCTTCAGGGCGTTGATCGCCTCCAGGTCGGGCTCGGTGAGCACCCCGACCTCCTTGATGCCGGCGAGCTTCTCCGCGCCGAAGTAGGTCGGCCAGCTCTTGGCCTCGCCGGCGGTGGCCGCGCCGACCGGGGTGATCCCGAGGGAGAGCGCCGTGTCGATCTTGTCGGTGTCGAGCACGACGACGCGCTTGGGTTCGACCGGGACCTTGGTGGTGCCCATGGCGTGGGTGATCTCCCGGGTCTCCCCGGTGGTGGTGCCGGCGACCGGGTCGCTCTCACCGCAGGCGGTGAGTCCGACGCCGAGGGCGGCGGCCGCGGCGAGAGCGGCGACGAGACGACGCATCAGATTCCTTTCGAGGGGTACGAGCCGGCGAGCGGGTTGCTGTCGCCGTCGGAGGTGGAGCGGGTGGGCGGTGCGGGTGCGGCGGGTGCGCCGCCGGTGAGCGCGGGCACCACCAGCGGGGCGCCGGTCACCGGGCAGGGCACGACCACGCAGGCGAGGCCGAAGACCTCCCGGACGAGGTCGGCGGTGAGGATCTCCCGGGGCGGGCCGGCGGCCACCACCGCGCCGGCGCGCATCGCGACCAGGTGGTCGGCGTACCGGGCGGCCTGGTTGAGGTCGTGCAGGACGGCGACCACGGTGCGGCCCCGCTCGACGCGCAGCCGGTGCAGCAGGTCCAGCACCTCCACCTGGTGGGCCAGGTCGAGGAAGGTGGTGGGCTCGTCCAGCAGCAGCGCCTCGGTGTCCTGGGCCAGCGTCATGGCGATCCAGACGCGCTGCCGCTGGCCGCCGGAGAGGCTGTCCACCGGGCGGTCGGCGAGGCCGGCCACGTCGGCGAGGGCCATGGCCCGGTCCACCGCCGCGCCGTCCTCCTCCGACCACTGCCGCCACCACCGCTGGTACGGCTGGCGCCCGCGCCCGACCAGGTCGGCGACGGTGACGCCCTCGGGCACCAACGGGCTCTGCGGCAGGACACCGAGCCGGCGGGCCACGTCCCGGGTGGGCAGGTCACGGATGGCGGTGCCGTCCAGCAGCACCGTGCCCCGGCGGGGGGTGAGCAGCCGGGCCATGGTGCGCAGCAGGGTGGACTTGCCGCACGCGTTCGGTCCGACGATCACGGTGAACGCGTCGGTGGGCAGGTCGAGGTCGAGCCCGTCGAGCACGGTCCGCTCGTCGTAGCCGGCGACCAGGTCGCGGGTGGAGAGCATCACGACTCCTTCGAGGGACCGCAGTCGGTGGTGGTCACGAGGACCGCCGACGGCCGCGCAGCAGCAGGAACATGAGGTACGGCCCGCCGATCGCGGCGGTCAGCACGCCGGCCGGCAGTTGGGTGGGCGCGAAGATCCGGCGGCCGGCCAGGTCGGCGAGCACCAGCAGCAACGCGCCGAGCAGCGCCGAGCAGACCAGCGGCGGTCGTTCCGCGCGGACCAGCCGCCGGGCCACCTGCGGCGCGACCAGCGCCACGAAGTCGACCGCGCCGACCTGCGCGGTGACCATCGCGGCGACGAGCACGCCGGTGCCGGCCAGCCCGACCCGGCGGGCCACCGGGCGCAGCCCGACCCCGCGCGCGGTGTCGTCGTCCAGCGCGGTGCTGTTCAACGCCCAGCCGGCCCACGCCAGCACCGGCAGCAGCACCAGTAACGTGCCGGCGATCCAGACCGCCTCCGTCCAGCCCTTTCCGGCCAGCGTGCCGATCAACCAGATCTGCGCGCGCAGCCCGTCGATCGGGTCGGCGGTGAGCATGACGACCTCGGTGAGCGCGCGGAAGGCGAAGGCGACCGCCACCCCGGCGAGCACGAAGCGCTGGGCGGCCAGCCCGTGCCGGGCGCCGAGGGCGAACAGCAGCACCGCCGCGACCAGCCCGCCGACCAGCGCCGTGGGGGCCACCAGCACCGCCGCGGCCCCGCTGGTGAGCGCCACGGTCGCGGCGAGACCGGCGCCCTGGGTGATGCCGATGACGTCGGGGCTCGCGAGGGGGTTACGGGCGACGCTCTGGATGAGGGTGCCGGCCACGCCGAACGCCGCGCCGGCCACCGCGGCCAGCACGACCCGCGGCAGCCGCAGGTCGAAGACCACCAGGTCGTACGGGGTGCCGGCGCCGGAGAGCGCGCGCAGCACGTCGGCCGGGGCGACGTACGGGGTGCCGAGCGAGAGGCTGAGCACGCCGGCCAGCAGGAGCAGCACGGTCAGCACGACGGCCACCAGCACCGAGCGTCGCCGGATCTGCAGACTCACCGGCCCGAGGCGTACCAGCGACCGGCCCGGCAGCGGGGCGGTGTGCACGGCCGGGGTCACGCGGTCACCACCCGGGCGCGGCGGACCAGCACGGCCAGCAGCGGGGCGCCGATCAGCGCGGTGACGATGCCCGCCGGGATTTCGCCGGGCGGCGCGACCAGTCGGCCGACGATGTCGGCGCCGAGCAGCAGCGCTGGGCCGAGCAGGGCGGAGACCGCGAGGGTCCAGCGGTGGTCCGCGCCGACCAGGGCGCGGGCCAGGTGTGGCACGGCGAGCCCGACGAAGGCGACCGGCCCGGCCGCGGCGACCGCCGCCCCGGTCAGCAGCACCGCGGCGACGCCACCGCTGAGGCGGACCAGGCCGATGCGGTGGCCGAGGCCGCGGGCCACGTCGTCACCGAGCGCCAGCGCGTCCAGGCCCCGGGCCACGAGGGCGGCCAGCACCAGACCGGCGAGCACGAAGGGCAGCACCTGCGCGGTGACCGACATATCCCGGCCGGCCAGCCCGCCGACCACCCAGAACCGGTACTCCTCGAAGGTGCGCGCGTCGATGCTGAGCAGCGCGTACACCGCGGAGGCGAGACTGGCATCGAGCGCCGCGCCGACCAGCGCGAGGGTGACCGGGCTGGCGCCCTCGCGGGCCTGGGTGGCGACGGCGAAGACCAGCAGACCGGCGAGAAGCGCGCCGGCGATGCCGAACCAGACGTACCCGGCGAGGGTGCCCACCCCGAAGACGGAGATGGCCAGCACGACGCCGAACGACGCGCCGGCGCTGATGCCGAGGATGCGTGGCTCGGCCAGCGGGTTGCGGGTCAGCGCCTGGAAGAGCACGCCGGCGACGGCGAGCGCGAGGCCGACCGCGAGACCCAGCGCGGTACGCGGCATCCGCAACTCCCGGACGATGGTGCTGGCGTCGCCGCCGTCCGGGGCGACCAGCGCGTGCCAGACCTGGTCGACGCCGAGCGGCCGGCTGCCGAGCGCGAAGCTGGCCAGGACGGTCAGCAGCAGCACCAGCGCGGCGGCGACGGTGACCGCCACGCGGCGGCCACCTCGGGCGCCGGTCCGGCTCGGGGCCGGGGTCGGCCGGGTGGCGAGGGTGGTCACGAGTCTCCTGCACGTTCGCGCTTAGGTTCGCCTTACCTTAGCCGACACGCTGAGGGTGACCTAACCGGCGGTCGTCGATCCGGGCGGACGACCAGGGCGGACAGCCCGACCAGGGACCCGCACCGCCCCTAGGGTGGGGACATGCGATTCGACCAGCACACGGTCGTCCTCCTGGTCCGGCCGGCCGATGCCCCGGAGCTGCCCCAGGACGCGGTCGACCGGTTGCAGGACGCGCACCTGGCTCACCAGGCGGGGCTGGTGGAGCAGGGCCTCGTCCTCGCGGCCGGCCCCTTCGTCGACGCGGACGACGACCGGCTGCGCGGGTTCGTGGTGCTCGCCGTGCACCGCGACCGGGCCCGGGAGCTCTACCACAACGACCCCGCGGTACGGGCCGGCCGGCTCGCGGTGCAGGTGATGAACTGGATGGTGCCGGAGGGCAACGTCCGCTTCGAGAGCGTGCCGATGCCGCGCTCGATGCTGGAGGCGGCGTCCGGCGACTGACGCCCGCGGGCGGGCGGTGCCGGTCAGCCGTCGGCGGCGGTCCGGGCGGCCGGGGCGACCTGCTGCTCGGCGTCGCCGTGGCCCTCCGGCAACACCTCGCCGATGGGCACCACGCGCAGGGCGTCCAGCGGCCCGAGAATGAACCGCAGCGACGGGTGGTGGTCGCGCAGCACCTGAAGGCACCGGCCGCACGGCGGGATGACCTCGCGCCCCCGGTCGGCCACCGTGACGATCGTCTCCAGCCCGGTCACGCCCTGGGTGGCGGCGGCGCCCACGGCGACCAGTTCGGCGCAGGAGCCGCCGGTGACGTGCTGGATGTTCACGCCGCTGAAGACCCGCCCGTCCGAGGTGCGTACGGCCGTGGCGACCGTATGGTTCGCACTGCGGCAGCGCAGCTTGGCGACCGCCGTGGCGGCCTGCACCAGCGCTCGGTCGGTGTCCCGCATAGTCATCGGCGTCTCCTCGTCGACCTCGGTCGGCGGCAACCTTAGCCCGATCGGATCACGCCGCCGCCGCGACCGGGTGTCCCCCACCACCCCCTTTGCTCTGCTTCAGCGACGGCAACACTGGGAGCGCTTCGGTATTGCCTGGGCTGAAGCAGAGCAAAGGGACCGGGCCTGGGTGGCGGCCTGGCCGGTGGTGCGGCAGACCCGGGGGCGGCCCGGGCGGTGGTGCGGCCGGCCTGGGTGGCAGCCGGGGGCGGTGGTGCGGCAGGCCAGGGGGCCACGGCTTCCGCGTCGGAGCGTTCGCACTCGCCCGCGCCGACCGCGGCCGCCGGCCGGCCGCCGGTAACCCAGGGGCGGTCCGGCCCGCGCCTGCCTATTCTTGGCGACGACATGCAGAATCCAGCCGCACCCGCCGCGACCGATCCCGTACGCGAGCTGCACCGCCGCCTCGACTCCCTGATGTTCCGCGACCAGCGCCGGCTCCAGCGGCGCCTCGACGGCGTCCGGAGACTGCGCGACCCGCAGCGCCGGGAGGCGGCGTTGACCGAGATCGGCGCCGACGTGACGCGGGCCGAGCAGCGCCTCGCCGCCCGCCGGGCCGCGGTGCCGGTGATCACCTATCCGGCCGGGTTGCCGGTCAGCGAGCGCAAGGACGACCTCGCCGCCGCGATCCGTGACCACCAGGTGGTGATCGTGGCCGGTGAGACCGGCTCCGGGAAGACCACCCAGCTGCCCAAGATCTGCCTGGAGCTGGGGCGCGGCGTGCACGGCCTGATCGGGCACACCCAGCCCCGGCGGCTGGCCGCCCGGACGGTGGCCGACCGCATCGCCGAGGAGCTGGGCACCGAGCTGGGCGACGTGGTCGGCTACAAGGTGCGCTTCACCGACCAGGTCAGCGAGCGCAGCCTGGTCAAGTTGATGACCGACGGCATCCTGCTGGCCGAGTTGCAGAACGACCGGATGCTGCGCCAGTACGACACCCTGATCATCGACGAGGCGCACGAGCGCAGCCTCAACATCGACTTCATCCTCGGATACCTGCGGGAGCTGCTCCCCCGCCGGCCCGACCTCAAGGTGATCATCACCTCGGCGACCATCGAGACCGACCGGTTCGCCCGGCACTTCGCCGGGCCGGCCACCGCCGAGCAGCCCGACGGCGTACCCGCGCCGGTGGTGGAGGTCTCCGGGCGGACATACCCGGTCGAGGTGCGGTACCGGCCGCTGGTCGAACTCGCCGACGGCGAGGAGGACGGCGACGAGGAGAACGTCCGCGACCAGATCCAGGCGATCGGCGACGCCGTGGAGGAGCTGGCCGCCGAGGGGCCCGGGGACATCCTGGTCTTCCTCAGCGGTGAGCGGGAGATCCGGGACACCGCCGACGCCCTGGCCCGGCTGGTGGAGAAGAAGCGGTCCCTGCTCGGCACCGAGATCCTGCCCCTGTACGCGCGCCTCTCCGCCGCCGAGCAGCACCGGGTCTTCGCCGCGCACAGCTCGCGCCGGGTGGTGCTGGCCACCAACGTGGCGGAGACCTCGCTAACCGTCCCCGGCATCAAGTACGTGGTGGACCCGGGCACCGCCCGCATCTCCCGCTACTCCAGCCGGCTCAAGGTGCAGCGCCTGCCGATCGAGCCGATCTCCCAGGCGTCGGCCAACCAGCGCAAGGGCCGCTGCGGCCGGACCTCCGACGGCATCTGCATCCGCCTCTACGACGAGCAGGACTTCCTCTCCCGACCGGAGTTCACCGACCCGGAGATCCTGCGTACCAACCTGGCGTCGGTCATCCTCCAGATGACCGCGATCGAGCTGGGCGACATCGCGGCGTTCCCGTTCATCGACCCGCCGGACCGGCGCAACGTCACCGACGGCGTCAACCTGCTGCACGAGCTGGGTGCGCTGAACCCGGCCGAGACCGACCCGACCAAGCGGCTCACCGCGCTCGGGCGGCGGCTGGCCCAACTGCCGGTCGACCCCCGGCTGGCCCGGATGGTGGTCGAGGGCGAGCGCAACGGCTGCGCCACCGAGGTCATGGTCATCGCCGCCGCGCTCTCCATCCAGGACCCGCGGGAGCGGCCCGCCGACAAGCAGGCGCAGGCCGACCAGGCGCACGCCCGGTTCACCGACCGCGAGTCGGACTTCGTGGCGCTGCTCAACCTGTGGCGCTACCTGCGCGAGCAGCAACGGGAGTTGTCCTCCAGCGCGTTCCGCCGGATGTGCAAGGCCGAATACCTCAACTACCTGCGGGTACGCGAGTGGCAGGACATCGTCAGCCAGTTGCGCCAGGTGCTGCGTACCCCGGAACAGGCCGGCGGCGGGCGCGGGCGGCGCGGCGCGGCGGAGGCCACGGGGGACGGCGGCCGGCGCGGACCGGCCGCGGACCTGCCGGAGGAGATCGACACCCCGAAGGTGCACCAGTCGCTGCTGACCGGCCTGCTGTCGCACGTCGGGCTCAAGGACGCGCAGAAGCACGAGTACCTGGGCGCCCGGGGGGCGAAGTTCGCGCTCTTCCCCGGCTCGGCGCTGTTCAAGAAGCCGCCGCGCTGGGTGATGGCCGCCGAGCTGGTGGAGACGTCCCGGCTCTGGGGGCGGATCGCCGGCCGGGTGGAGCCGGAGTGGGTCGAGCCGCTGGCGCAGCACCTGGTCAAGCGCAGCTACAGCGAGCCGCACTGGGAGAAGAAGCAGGCCGCGGTGATGGCCTACGAGAAGGTCACGCTGTACGGCATCCCGCTGGTCACCTCTCGCAAGGTCAACTTTGGCCGGATCGACCCGGCGTTGAGCCGGGAACTGTTCATCCGGCACGCGCTGGTCGAGGGCGACTGGCAGACCCACCACCAGTTCTGGGACGCCAACCGGCGGCTGCTCGCCGAGATCGAGGAGCTGGAGAACCGGGCCCGGCGCCGGGACATCCTGGTCGACGACGAGACGATCTTCCAGTTCTACGACCAGCGGATCCCCGCCGACGTGGTCTCCGGGCGGCACTTCGACTCGTGGTGGAAGAAGACCCGCCGGGAGCAGCCGGACCTGCTCACCTTCACCCGCGAGCTGCTGGTCAACGCCGGCCGCGCGGGGGTGGACGAGGCCGACTACCCGGACGAGTGGCAGGCCGACGGGGTCACCCTGCCGCTGACGTACACCTTCGACCCGACCGCGCCGACCGACGGCGTCACCGTCGACATCCCGCTGCCGCTGCTCAACCAGGTGCCGGCGGAGAGCTTCGACTGGCAGGTGCCGGGGCTGCGCGAGGAACTGGTGATCGCGCTGATCCGCTCGCTGCCCAAGGCTGTGCGCCGCAACTTCGTACCGGTGCCGGACTACGCCCGGGCCGCCCTGGCCGCGATGCCGGCGGGCGCCGAGCCGCTGCTCGACGCGCTGACCCGTGAGCTGCGCCGGATGACCGGGGTCACCGTCCCCCGCGACGCGTGGGACCCCAGCCGGCTCCCCGCCCACCTGCGGGTGAGCTTCCGGGTGCTGGACGAGGAGAACAAGCCGGTCGCCGAGGGCAAGGACCTGCCGGCCCTGCAACGCCAGCTCCGCCAGGAGGTACGCCAGGTGGTGGCGGCCGCCGCGCCGGACGTGGCCCGCACCGGGCTGCGCGAGTGGAGCATCGGCACCCTGCCGCGCACCATCGAGCAGGTCCGCGCCGGCTACGCGGTGACCGCGTACCCGGCGCTGGTCGACGAGGGCACGACGGTCGGGGTGAAGGTCTTCGACTCCGAGGCCGAGCAGGCCGCCGCGCACTGGGCCGGCACCCGGCGGCTGCTGCGGCTGACCGTCGCCTCCCCGGCGAAGTTCCTCCAGGGCCGGCTGAGCAACGAGGCGAAACTGGCACTGAGCCGCAACCCGCACGGCAGCGTGCAGGCCCTCATCGAGGACGCCGCGGGTGCCGCGATCGACAAGCTGATCGGCGAGGCGGGCGGGCCGGCGTGGGACGCCGAGGGCTTCGCCGCGCTGCGCGACAAGGTCCGCGCCGACCTGGTGGACACCGTGGTCGAGGTGATGGACCGGGTCCGCCGGGTGCTGGCCGCGGCGTACGCGGTGGAGCAGCGGCTCGGCGCGACCCGCAACCTGGCCGTGGTGGCCGCCCTGGCCGACATCCGCAACCAGCTCGCGGGGTTGGTGCACGCCGGCTTCATCACCGAGGCCGGATACGTCCGCCTGCCCGACCTGCTGCGCTACCTGACCGCGATCGAGCGCCGGCTGGACCGGCTGCCCGGCAACCCGCAGCGCGACAAGCAGCAGCAGGACCGGATCGCGGTGGTGCAGAAGGAGTACGCCGACCTGCTCGCCGCGCTGCCGCCGGCCCGCCGGCAGGAGACCGCCGTCCGGCAGATCCGCTGGATGATCGAGGAGTTGCGGGTGAACGTCTTCGCCCAGGCGCTGGGCACCCCGTACCCGGTGTCCGAGCAGCGGATCTACCGGGCGATGGACGACGCCGAGGGTCGCTGACGGCGCTCAGTGCGGCTCGACGCCCGGGGGCAGGTCGCCCTGGTCGATCGCGGTCTGCACGTAGTCGAGCAGGATCCGGCGCAGTTCCCGGCCGGCGTGCGTGGGCACCACGTCCCGACGGCGGGCCACGGCGATGGCCCGCCGTACGCCGGGCGGGGCCAGCGGGGTGATCCGCACACCCGGTCGTCGGGCCAGCACGATGCCGGGTACCAGCGCGATGCCCAGCCCGGCCTCGACGAAGCTGAGCACGGCGTCCATCTCGCCCCCGTCCACCGCGAAGGTCGGCTCGAAGCCCGCCTCCCGGCACGCCTTGATGGTGGCGTCGCGCAGGTCGTAGCCCTCGCGGAACATCACCATGGGCTGGCCGCGCAGGTCGGTGATGCGCAGCTCGCCACTGGCCGAGGCGGTCGGCACCTCGTCCACCGAGGCGACCACCAGGCTCTCGCGCAGGATCGGGTCGACGCGCAGCCCGGGGTCGACGACCCCCTGGGACGGCATGATGATCAGGGCCAGGTCCAGGTCGCCGCGGAGCAGGTCACGCACCAGGTCCTGCGACCCGCCCTCCTCGATGCGCAGGTCGACGGTGGGGTGCGCGTCGCGGAACCGGCGCAGCACCGGTGGGGCGAGCGAGGTGGCCAGACTGGGTGTGGCGCCCAGCCGGACCCGCCCCCGGCGCAGCCCCACCAGCTCCTGGACCTCGCGGGTGGCGGTCTCGACGTCGGCGAGGATCCGCTTAGCCAACGGCAGCAGCACCTCGCCCGCGGTGGTGAGGGCGATGTTGCCCCTTACCCGTTCGAAGAGCGGGGCCCCCAGGTCGGTCTCCAGTGCGTGAATTTGCTTACTGAGCGAGGGCTGGGTGATGCCCACCAGGTCGGCGGCTTGGGTGAAATGTCGTACTTCGGCCACCGCGACGAAGTACCTGAGCTGATGCAACTGCACTCGCATAGCCTACGGCTATCAACACTGCGGGGTCGATGCATTGGACGACTGGACCAACTCCTCCTAGCGTCGGTCCTGTGGTAATCACGAAAACTCGGTCGCCCATCCGCTCGAACGTCGGCCTGAAGGCCGTCATGGCGGTGACGGGCATCCTCCTGGTGCTCTTCCTCATCGCGCACATGGTCGGCAACCTGAAAGCCTTCGCAGGGGAAACCTCGTTCGACCATTACGCGCACTGGCTGCGCGACCTCGGCAAGCCGCTGCTGCCGGGCGTCTGGTTCCTCTGGATCATGCGCGCCGGGCTGCTCGTCGCCGTGCTGGCGCACATCGCCTCCGCCACGGTGCTGGCCCGGCGCTCCCGCGCCGCCCGCCCGATCCGGTACGCGCACCGCCCGAAGGTCCAGGGCAGCTACGCGGCCCGCACGATGCGCTGGGGCGGGGTGATCATCCTGCTCTTCGTGATCTACCACCTGCTGGACCTGTCCAGCGGTCACCTGAACCCCACCGACGACCCGACCAAGCCGTACGCCGCCGTGGTGGCCGACTTCGCGCCCGAGCGCTGGTACGTCACGCTCTTCTACACCCTGGCGATCGTCACGGTCGGCTTCCACCTGCGCCACGGCGCCTTCAGCGCGTTCCGCAGCCTGGGCCAGCAGACCCCGAAGGGTGAGCGCCGGGCGCGCACCGCCGCGCTGGTCCTCGCCGTCACGATCAGCGTCGGCTACCTGGCGATCCCGTTCGCCGTACTCACCGGATTGGTCGCGTGATGATGGATCTCTACACCGAGGGCGACCCGATCGCCGACACCAAGGCCCCCGACGGCCCGATCGAAACCCGCTGGGAGCGCCGCCGCTTCGAGGCCAAGCTGGTGAACCCGGCCAACCGCCGCAAGATGACGGTGATCGTGGTCGGCACCGGCCTGGCCGGCGGTTCCGCCGCCGCCACGCTGGCCGAGCAGGGCTACCACGTCAAGTCCTACTGCTACCAGGACAGCCCGCGCCGGGCGCACTCGATCGCGGCGCAGGGCGGCATCAACGCCGCGAAGAACTACCGCAACGACGGCGACTCGGTGCACCGGCTCTTCTACGACACCGTCAAGGGCGGCGACTTCCGCTCCCGGGAGTCGAACGTGCACCGGCTGGCCGAGGTGTCGGTGAACATCATCGACCAGTGCGTGGCCCAGGGCGTGCCGTTCGCCCGCGAGTACGGCGGCCTGCTGGACACCCGTTCCTTCGGCGGCGCCCAGGTGCAGCGCACCTTCTACGCCCGGGGCCAGACGGGCCAGCAGCTGCTGCTCGGCGCGTACCAGGCGCTGGAGCGGCAGATCGGCCTCG
The DNA here is from genome assembly GCF_042650685.1 of Micromonospora sp. GCM10011542. Classification (NCBI taxonomy): domain Bacteria; kingdom Bacillati; phylum Actinomycetota; class Actinomycetes; order Micromonosporales; family Micromonosporaceae; genus Micromonospora; species Micromonospora sp. GCM10011542. The sequence continues at coordinate 2,640 of NZ_JBHSBO010000008.1, read as the reverse complement.
GCAACGTGGAGATGAACACCCGCCACGAGATGCTGGAGCTGGTGCTCGTCGACGGCAAGGCCCGCGGCATCGTGGTGCGGGACCTGGTCACCGGCGAGATCACCACCGAGATGGCCGACGCCGTGGTGCTCGCCTCCGGCGGCTACGGCAACGTCTTCTACCTCTCCACCAACGCCAAGGGCTGCAACGTCACCGCCACCTGGCGGGCGCACCGCAAGGGCGCGTACTTTGCCAACCCCTGCTACACCCAGATCCACCCGACCTGCATCCCGGTCTCCGGCGACCACCAGTCGAAGCTGACCCTGATGAGCGAGTCGCTGCGCAACGACGGCCGGGTGTGGGTGCCCAAGGCCAAGGGCGACGACCGCTCGCCGCGCGACATCCCCGAGGACGAACGGGACTACTACCTCGAGCGGATCTACCCGTCGTTCGGCAACCTGGTCCCCCGCGACATCGCCTCCCGCGCCGCGAAGAACGTCTGCGACGAGGGGCGGGGCGTCGGCCCGACCAAGCTCGGCGTCTACCTGGACTTCGCCGACGCGATCGAGCGGCTCGGCCGCCCGGCCATCGAGGCCAAGTACGGCAACCTCTTCGAGATGTACGAGCGGATCACCGGCGAGGACCCGTACGAGGTCCCGATGCGGATCTACCCGGCCGTGCACTACACGATGGGCGGGCTCTGGGTCGACTACGACCTCCAGTCCTCCATCCCGGGCCTGTTCGTGATCGGTGAGGCCAACTTCTCCGACCACGGCGCGAACCGGCTCGGCGCCTCGGCGCTCATGCAGGGTCTGGCCGACGGCTACTTCGTACTGCCGGCCACCATCGCCAACTACCTGGCCTCCGGCCCGCTGGAGAAGGTCGACGCCAGCCACCCGGCGGCGGCCGAGGCGCGTGCCGACGTCGAGGACCGGATCCAGCGGCTGCTGGCGGTCAACGGCGACCGGACCGTGGACTCGTTCCACCGCGAGCTGGGCCAGATCATGTGGGAGCACTGCGGCATGGAGCGCAGCGCGATCGGGCTGCGCAAGGCGATCGACGAGATCCGCGCCCTGCGTGACGAGTTCTGGCAGCGGGTCCGGGTGCCCGGTGACGGCGAGGGGCTCAACCAGTCGCTGGAGAAGGCCGGCCGGGTGGCCGACTTCTTCGAGCTGGCCGAGCTCATGTGCATCGACGCCCTGCACCGGGAGGAGTCCTGCGGCGGCCACTTCCGGGCCGAGCACCAGACCCCCGACGGTGAGGCGCAGCGCGACGACGAGAACTTCTCGTACGTCGCGGCCTGGGAGTTCACCGCCACCGGCGAGCCCTCGGTGCTGCACAAGGAAGACCTGACCTTCGAATACGTCCACCCCACGCAGCGGAGCTACAAGTGAATCTGACCCTGCGCATCTGGCGCCAGTCGGGCCCCGAGGACAAGGGTCGGATGGTGACCTACCAGGTCGAGGACGTCTCCCCGGACATGTCGTTCCTGGAGATGCTCGACGTGCTCAACGAGCGGCTCATCCTCAAGGGCGAGGAGCCGGTGGCGTTCGACCACGACTGCCGCGAGGGCATCTGCGGCATGTGCGGCCTGATGATCAACGGCGACGCGCACGGCCCGCAGCGCGGCACCACCGCGTGCCAGCTGCACATGCGGCAGTTCTCCGACGGCGAGACGATCGACATCGAGCCGTGGCGGGCCCGCGCCTTCCCGGTGATCAAGGACCTGGTGGTCAACCGGAACGCGTTCGACAAGATCATCGCGGCCGGTGGCTACATCACCGCCCCCACCGGCAGCGCCCCCGAGGCGCACTCCACGCCGGTCGCCAAGGCCAACGCCGACGCCGCCTTCGAGTCCGCGGCCTGCATCGGCTGCGGCGCGTGCGTGGCAGCCTGCCCGAACGGCTCCGGCATGCTGTTCACCGCCGCCAAGCTCACCCAGCTCTCGCTGTTGCCGCAGGGCCAGCCGGAGCGCTACACCCGGGTGATCGGCATGGTCGACGCGCACGACGAGGCCGGCTTTGGCGGCTGCACCAACGCCGGTGAGTGCACCGTGGTCTGCCCCAAGGGCATCCCGCTGAACACCATCGGGCGGCTCAACCGCGACTACCTGAAGGCCACCACGAAGCAGGGCGGCAACACGCCCGGCTCCTGAGGCCCGCGCCCCGCAGACCGCCGTACCCCTCCGGGTGCGGCGGTCTGTCGTTGCCGGCCGGTGGTCGCGGGTCGCCGGTGGTCGCGGCCTGCCCTTGGTCGCGGCCTGCCCTTGGTTGCGGTGGGACTGGGGCGACCGTCCCCGGCTCCGGGCGGTCAGGCTTGATCCCTCCGCCGGGGACGGTCGCCCCAGCCCTGACCTGGTCACCGTTCTCCCGCCGGTCGCGGTCCCGGTCACGGGTGCTCGATCAGGGTCGGGCATGACCTCGGTGAGCGTGATGCCTCAGAGTCATATTTATGGGTCTTGTGACGGATGTGTAGGCCCGTGTGTGGTCATCGGCGGAGTAGTTGGGGTCGGTGGCCGCCGAGGCTGAGCATGGCCAGGGCGATGAGGGCGTCGGGTGAGTGGAATCCGAAGGCCATCCGGGTGATCAGGCGGATCTTCGCGTTGACGGACTCGATCCGGCCGTTGGACAGGCCGTGTTCGATGGACGCGAGGATCGCGTC
>NZ_JBHSBO010000007.1:0-170741 GCF_042650685.1 Micromonospora sp. GCM10011542 | reverse complement strand
CGCTAAGCTCCTAACCGTCACCAGCTAAGCCACCGCGTTGCAACGACCCCTCGAATCCGCCCGGTAGAGGAAGGGGCCCTTCTTAACGCCCGTCGGGGTCAGCGGGTCGGCCAGGTGCGCCAGTGCTGCCAGGACCGGCTCGGCGTCGGGCCGCGCTGCCCCTGGTAGCGCGAGCCGTAGACGGCCGAACCGTACGGGTGCTCGGCTGGCGAGGAGAGTCGGAAGATGCAGAGCTGGCCGATCTTCATGCCCGGCCAGAGTGTGATCGGCAGGTTCGCCACGTTGGACAGCTCCAGCGTCACGTGGCCGGAGAAGCCGGGGTCGATGAAGCCCGCGGTGGAGTGGGTGAGCAGGCCGAGCCGGCCCAGGCTCGACTTGCCTTCCAGCCGCCCGGCGAGCTGGTCGCCCAGCGAGATCACCTCCAGCGTCGAGGCGAGCACGAACTCCCCCGGGTGCAGCACGAACGGCTCACCGTCGGGGACCTCCACCACCGAGGTCAGGTCGTCCTGCTGCATCGCCGGATCGATGTGGGTGTAGAGGTGGTTGTTGAAGACCCGGAACAGTCGGTCCAGCCGCACGTCGATGCTGGACGGCTGCACCAGCATCGGCTCGAACGGCTCCAGGCCCAGCGTGCCGGCCTTGATCTCGGAGACCAGGTCGCGGTCGGAGAGCAGCATCGGACCACCATAGCGAGGTATGGCGCACCCGCCCGATCCGGTGCCGGTGACCAGCGCGTCGAGGTCGCTCCTCGTACATTTGTTCGATAGAATGTCCACATGGCTTCCTGGTCCGATTTCGCCGCCGACGAGCCCCGACTCGCCGACGGGATACGCGTTCTCCTGCAGCAGTACGGGCCGGGCTTCGGCTACCTGGCCACCGTCCGCGCCGACGGCGGGCCCCGGGTCCACCCGGTCTCTCCGGTCATCACCGATGAGGGGCTGTTCTGCTTCATCATCGACTCGCCGAAGCGCCGCGACCTCGAACGCGACGGCCGCTACGCGCTGCACTCGTTCCCGCCGGAGGAGAGCGACGACGAGGCGTACGTGGCGGGGCACGCCCAACCGGTGACGGACCCGGCCCAGGTGGCCCGGCTGGCACAGAGCGTGCGGGCGGCGCCGCAGGTCGACTGGCGGCTGTTCGAGTTCACTGTCGACGTGGCGATGCTGGCCCGCCGCGACCACGCCCCCGCGATCGGCCCGGGTGACGCGCCCGGCCGGCCGGCCGTGCAGGTCTGGCTCGACCCGTTGGCCGCGCCCGCGATGACCGGCCCCACCGCCGTACCCGAGCCGCGCCCGGCCCGCCGCGGCCGCGACGTCCACCGCTCCGCCGCCTGACCGGCGGTTCCTGGGGGGAAATGCCGGTGCCGGCCTCGTCGTGACGAGGCCGGCACCGGTGGTACGCGGAAGAGCTACGCCGCGCGGTACGCGTTCCACGCCGTCAGCATGCGGCTCGCCTGCTGCGGGGTGAACTGGTACATGCACGAGTCGTAGGTGTAGTCCATGAAGTTGGTGATCGGGTCCAGCCCGGTCGCCGAGCAGGTGTCGCGCCCGGTCGGGCACTCGAACGCCGGCGACGCCTCGGCCGGGGTGTCCCCGACGCTGTCACCCGAGCCGCCGCAGCCGCCCTGGAAGGTGTGGTAGAGGTTCAGCCAGTGGCCCACCTCGTGGGTGCCGGTGTCGCCCTGGTTGTAGTTGGTCGCCAAGCCGCCCGGCAGCGACTCGCTCAGCACGACCACACCGTCCATGCTGTTGAGCCTCCGCTGCGGGAAGGTCGCCCAGCCCAGCAGGTCTTGGCTCAGCTCACCCAGGTAGATGTTGAGCGTGTTCTTGCCGCCGACGCGCAGCGAGGTCTTCATCTGGCGCTCGGCCGACGACCCCTCCACGATCGGGTACCACGCCGGGTTGGTCACTCGATTGATCTTGTCGAGCCGGAAGGAGAACGCGGTGGCCGCGCCGCCGGTCCCGCCGGCGTAGGCCTGGTTGAGCACGTTGATCTGCGAGGTGATCAGCGAGTCCGGGATGTTGCCGCCGGCCCGGGTGCTGTCCCGCTGGATTACGTGCACCACCACCGGGATGGTGACGGAGGCCAGCGTCCTGGCGCCGGCGCCGAGCCGGGTGTTGGCCCGCTCGCGCAGTGCTGCGGCCAGGTCGGCCTCCCGCTGGCGGAACTGCTTGGCGGTCAGCTCGTTTGGTTCGTGCTTCGCCGCACCGCCGGGCTTCACCCGGGCGTTGGCGTGGACGTCGACCGGCTCGACACAGGCACCGCCGGGCGCGGCGGAGAAGGCCGAAGCGGCCGGAACGACACCGACCGCCGCGGTGCTCAGCAGCAGCGCGAGTGTCGTCGATGCGACGCCGGCGGCACGCCGGGTCAGCATGTTGGGACGAAGTCCCATGGGCCCACCTCTTTCTGGCGGCGTGACAGGGGGTTATGTCACGCCGTGGCTGGCAACGTGCGGCAGACGTTACAACCCATCGACCGATTTGAGAACGGACGTATGTTGCCACAGGGAAACTTCTTCGTGTGTGGGGGTGGCCCAGAGGCGATGAATTGTCATCTCCGCGGTGCTGGCGGGTGGTGGGGCCGGCCCGCGGGGGTACCTGGGTGCACCGGCTCGGTGACTCAGGTACAGTGGTGCCGCCTGCGGGTGTAGTTCAATGGCAGAACATCAGCTTCCCAAGCTGACAGTGCGGGTTCGATTCCCGTCACCCGCTCCACGATCAAGGCCCTGGCCAGGACGACAGTCCCAGCCAGGGCCTTCGATATCGCAGCGGCCGTTAGCGCCGGTGGGCCATCCGCGGGCCACTGGCCACGCTTCTTGCCCGCCTTCTTGTTCTTGACCTCTTAAGGATCAAGGCGGCCCGCAAGGGGGCCGCGCCGGCCCGGCCCCGGCCTGCTGGCGACCTTCGGCCGGCATCGGCCGGGCCGGCCAGCCACGCTGACGGACGGCAAGATCTCGGTCGGAGACTGCCCGACGAGGAGATCCGGCTCCACACCGAACACGCTTACTACCGGCGCGGCTGCTGTTGGGCAGCACGCGGAACCGCAACCAGCCGGAGACTAGTCTCCGGTGGCCGGACCACCGCCAGTTCGCGCGGGCGCCGTCAGCGCGGCGGCCAGGGCGTCCGCATCGCGACGTGCAGGCCACGGAAAGCGCAGCTTGAGATCCGCCGCTTCACCGTCTGCTGTCAAGACGACAACACGGGTCAACCGACCGCGAACATCGGACGCACGCAGGATCGGACGCGGCACCTCACCGAGCACGTTCTGGGTCGGTCGGCCAGTCACTTGGTTCATTGCGAAGAACAGCAGACGCCTATCAGTCAACAGCACATACTGCTTCACCGCGACAGAGAACGCGGTGAACAGGCCGCCGGACAAGACAGCTGTCGTTACCCCCATCAAGACCTGGTCCTTCGTCGAGACAGAGCCAACGATCGCCACGCTGGCCACCTCAACACGCTCGCCCTGCTGCAGGAACGGCGACGCCGCATCGATGAGCCGCTGTCTGGCCTTCTCAGCACCCACGGTCGCCTCCGTCTTCGCCGTACCAATTCCTGAAGTGAGCGCTTTCCATGATCAATAGCCGGCCGACCCTAACGAGGCTTCGCGATACCGGTCAACCCATGATCCGTCCATGTCCGGCCGAGCCGTTAGGCCGAACCGGGCGACGAACGCCGGCACCTCCCCAGAGCCGGCCGACCAGCACGCCGACGGACCAGGTGGTCGGGGCGTGCCGCTGGCGGCAGTCCTCATCCAGTCCTCAAGACGCCCGACCGTGACCATCGACGCTGAGAGATGCCGCGAGGCATCTCCGCACGTCAGGCCAGTCGAGGTCAGGTGGGCACGGGTCGCCAACTTGATCTCGTAACGCGTAGGTCATCCGTGCCACCCACGTGCCAGTAGCCCGTACCGCCGACGGTCACCAGCGGGCAGCCCCTGGGTGATGGCCCGATCCGCGGCCTGTCCGGCTCCACCACGAAGGCCCCGGCCAGGACGCGGGTCTCAGCCCAGCCTTCGACGTGGTACGGCCGCGTCGGCCGACGGCTATATAGTCGCCGGTGCGCGCTGCCCCCGTCCGATCAATCGACGCACGGAGTGAGGCGCGCTTTCCAGCAAGGAGTGTCCACGTGCCTCGAACTCCGATTCGAGGGCCGGTCGCTGTTGCGTCGGCCCTCGCAATCGCTACGACCGTTGTGCTGGCCGGCGGTACGCCCGCGACGGCCAGTGTCCCTGGCTCGGGCAACGTACTGACGAGCAGTAACGGCGGAACGGCCATCAGGTTCCACGGGGACCCGTCCCGGACGTCCCTCAGCTCGCCGGACACCATCACGGACGCCGCCTGGTCTCCGGATGGCAGTCAGGCGGTCTACCTCGACCAGCAGGCGGGCATTCAGAGAATTCGGTACAACGACGGCGCGACCCGCTACACGGTGAGCTCACCACCGGATGGCGGGATCCGACGCAGCAGCCTGACCTGGTGGGCTGACGGCAGCGCTGTCGCCTGGTCGGAGAAGGCCTCAGCCAGCGCCCCCTGGCGGGTGGCGACGGAGCAGGTCGGGGGGCTTCTGGGCAACAGCTGGCTCTCGCCCAGGGACGGGAAGCACTATCTGAACCCGGATGGCGGGCCCGGCCGGCTGGTGGTGTTCCAGCGTCAGGACGACAACGGCTCGGGCCAGCCGACCGGGCAGCCGGCCGTCATGCTGTACGACGGTTCGCAGGAGGGGTTCGAGCGCTGGAGACTCGTCGACGACGACGGGTCCAATCCGTCGATCTCGCCGGACGGTTCCCGGGTGGCCTTCGTTCGCGCCGGCCGGATCGTCGTGTCCGATCTCGCCGGTGGCAACGAGGTGACGGTCACCCCCGCCGGCGTCCAGTACGACAACCCCACCTGGTCGCCAGCCGGCACCTCGTTGGCGTTCAGCAGGGTGACGTCGACCGGTGCGTGGCCGGTGTACACGGCGTTGGCGGACGGTACGGCCGCGCCGTCGGCGGTGCCGGGTCTGGACGGTGTGCCGGCGTATCAGCCGCGGACGAAGGAGCGGGTCGCGCGGATGTCCGGTGCGAACCGGTTCGAAACCGCGGTGGCGGTGTCCCGGTCGCGATGGGCTGACCGCGGGGCCACCGCGGTGGTCCTGACACGGTCGGACACCTATGCCGACGCGCTGAGTGGCGCGGCGCTGGCGGCGGAGAAGGGCGGCCCGCTGTTGTTGACGCCTCCCGGCCGGCTGGAGCCGACGACGAAGGCGGAGATGCAGCGGATCCTGCTGCCGGGACACAGCACCGTCTACCTGTTGGGTAGCACCGGGGCGCTGTCGAAGGCGGTCGAGGATCAGGTCCGGGCGATGGGCTACTCCGTGGAGCGGCTCGCTGGCGTGGATCGCTTCGCGACGTCGGTGGAGATTGCGAAGGCGATCGATCCGAATCCGGATCAGATCCTGCTGGCCACGGGGATGAACTTCCCGGACGCTCTGGCCGCTGGTGCCGCTGCCGGTGCCACCAACGCAGACTTCGAGCGCTACGAGTCCGCGGTGGTGTTGCTCACCCGGAATGAGGTGATCCCGCCGGTGACGAAGGCGTTCCTCGACGCGCAGCCGAAGGACCAACGAATGCTGTACGGCATCGGGATTCAGGGCATGGCCGCCGCCTACGCGTACGACCCGGTCGGTCCGTACGTCCGTGGGCTCGGGGGCGAGACCCGGTACGAGACGGCGCACCAGGTCACCCTGGAGTTCTTCGAGGGCCAGCGGTACACCGGCTTCGCCACCGGGACCAACTGGCCGGATGCGCTGACCGGCGGGGCGCTGATGGGCGTGCTCGGTGGCCCGTTGATGCTCACCCGGGGCACCGACACCACCCTCGCGGCCCCCGGGGTGTCGCTGCTCAAGGAGTCGAGCGGGTCGGTGCACACCGGCCTGGTCTTCGGCGCGTCCGCAGTGGTGAGCCCGTCGCAGCAGACGCAGATCGGGACGTGGCTCGCAGGGCCGCTCGGGGCCACCTCGGTGAGCAACCCCACGAACCTCGGACGTTAGTCCCCAGCGGACATCGCACAGCCCTGCTCGGACGAACCCCTCCAAGCAGGGCTGTGCCCTACCTGGGGCCTACCGGCCGAACCGCTCCATCGTTCAGCCAGATGTCACCACCCCATCGGCGATTTGGGGCTGCGCGGAGCTTAAAGATCTCCTAAGGTGCTACCCATCTGCGCCGCCCCGCGCCGGATCAGCCGGCGGACGGGTGCCATCTCCAACGGCGCGCCTCATCAGCAGGGAGTTCCCTTGCCTTCATCTTCCCTTCGCAGGTCCGCGGCCCTCGCCTCGGCCCTCGCGGTCGGTTCCACCGCGCTCGTGGCGGGCGCCCCCGCCGCCAGCGCCAGCCTGTCGGGCTCCGGCAATGTCCTGACCACCAGCAACGGCTCCGCGTCGCTCGGGTTCTACAACGACCCGAGCCGGAGTTCGCTGTTCAATGAGTACGGCGAGACGATGCGGGACGTGTCCTGGTCGCCCGACGGCAGCGTCGCGGCCTACGTCAGCCAGTACGGCGGCATCAACACCCTCCGCTGGGACGGCCAGGGCTGGTTCCCGAAGGTCGCCGAGGACGAGGACCCGAATGTGCTCCGGGAGAGCACCACCTGGCGGGGCAACGGCTCCAGCATCATCTGGGCGGAGAAGCCTTCCGGCCTGCCGTGGCGGATCCGCACCACGCCGAGCTCCTCGTTCTACGACCCGACTGGCCAGCTCAGCCCGGCCAACGACACCCGGCACTACCGCAACCCCGACGGCGGGCGGGACCAGAAGGTGGTCTTCGAGCGTCACGAGGACAACGGGGGCGGCCAGCCCGCCGCAGCGTCCAGCGTGGTGCTCTACGACCCGGCGAAGCCGGCCGACCAGCGGATCACGCTGGTCGACGGAAACGGCTCCGACCCGGCGCTGTCGCCCGACGGCACCAAGGTGGCCTTCGTCCGCGACGGCCAGATCATCGTCTCCGACCTGAGCGGCGGGAACGAGGTCGTCGTCACCAGCAACAGCGGGGTTAAGGACAACCCGGTCTGGTCGCCGGACGGCAAGACCATCGCCTTCAACCAGGGCAGCACCCCAGTGGCGACGGCCCTGGCCGACGGCTCGCAGGCAGCGGCCCCGCTCAACGTTCCCGGCGCCAGCGGCGTTCCCGCCTACCAGCCGCGGAACAAGGACCGGGTCGCCCGGCTCGCCGGTCAGACCCGGTTCACCACCGCCACCGCCGTCTCCCAGTCGCACTGGAAGACGGCGACCAACAGTGGCGACACGCGTGAGCAGGCCCAGGCGGTCGTGCTGTCCCGGTCCGACACCTTCGCCGATGCGCTGGGCGGCTCGGCACTGGCTGCCGCCAAGCGTGGCCCGCTGCTGATGACCACTCCGACCGCCCTGGCGCCCGCCACCCAGGCCGAGCTCCAGCGGGTGCTGGCACCGGGCCGCACGGTCTATCTGCTCGGCGGCACCGGCGCGCTCTCCGTCGGTGTCGAGAACTCGATCCGGGCGCTCGGCTACAACGTGGTGCGGGCCGCCGGCGCCGACCGGTACGCCACCTCCGTGGAGATCGCGAAGGCGATCGACCCGAAGCCGGAACTGGTCCTGCTGGCCACCGGCACCAACTTCCCGGACGCGCTCGCGGCCGGCGCCGCGGCTGGCTCGTTCGACTACCCGGGCAGCACCGAGTCGGCGGTGGTGGTCCTCACCAAGGGGGCCCAGATGCCGGCGAGCACCAAGAGCTTCCTGGACACCCTCCCGAAGGCCGACCGCGTGCTGTTCGGCATCGGCGGATTCGCCAGCACGGCCGCGACGAACTACGACGGCGACGACGCCATCGAGGTCTGGGGCGAGACCCGCTACGAGACCGCGCTCTATACCGCCTGGGTGTTCTTCGGCGGGCAGAACCACGTCGGGCTCGCCACCGGCACCAACTGGCCGGACGCGCTCGCCGGCGGCGCGCTGATGGGCCTGCTCAACGGCCCGCTGATGCTCACCCCGGGCATGGCCGGCTCCCTCGGCCTCGACGCCGAGTACCTGCTCGCCGACGCGAGCGGCTCCGTCCGTGACGTGCTGATCTTCGGTGGGGCCGGCGTGGTCAACGACGCGCAGCGCGACCAGGCCGGTTACTGGATCGGCGGCCCGCTCGGGTCGAACCGGGTCGACAACCCGACCGATGTCGGGCTGACCGCCCGCAGCGGCGCCAACCTGCGTACCGCGGGCGCTCCGGTGACCGGCACTCACCGGACCGCGAAGGAGGCGGCCGAGGCCGCCAAGTCGGTGCGCGAGCACCGCGCCAGCCTGAGCTGAACAAGGCACCTCAGAAGGGCCCGGCCGATCTCGGCCGGGCCCTTCGCCGTTGGCTCGTCCCGAGCGAGGGTGGCCGCATGGTCCGTTCTGTCGGGTCAGCCGATAGACGGGTGACTCGCTAAGCTGTCGGCAGCGCCGCCGCGGCCCGCTCGGGCCCGCCCGCTCAGCTTCTTCGATCGGCGCAACGTCTTCCCACCGTCACGTCAACCGGTCCTTCGCCCGTCCCCTCCGACGGCGCACCGTACGAAACGGGGAGTTCCACTTGTCATCCATGTCTTCGCGCCGTGCGCTGGCGCGCGCCTCGGCGCTCGCGATCGGCGCCGCCGGCCTGGTGGTCGCTGCGCCGGCCGCCCATGCCAGCCTGCCCGGCAGCGGCCAGGTGCTGACCATCAGCAACGGCACCAGCTCGGTCCAGGTCATCAGCGGCACGACTCGTTCCACATTGAAGAATCCCGACGGCGAGGCGATGCGGGACGTGTCCTGGTCACCGGACGGCAGCCGGTTGATCTACCACGCCCCCGACGGCAAGATCAAGTCTCTCCGGTACACCGGCGCCGACACGGTTCGGGAGGTCAACTTCTTCGCTTCCAGCGACATCGAGCGGGCGGGCACGTCCTGGCTCGGCGACAGCAGCAGGGTGGTCTGGGCGGAGAAGTGGAACACCTCCCCGTACTCGAGGTGGTCCATCCGGATCGCGGAGAGCACCTGGAGCGGCTGGTCCGAGTCGATCTACGCCGGCGACTCCACCAAGCACTACCGGAACCCGGATGGCGGCCCCGGCCGAACGGTCGTCTTCCAACGGGAGGACGACAACGGCAGCGGTCAGCCGACAGGTCAGCCGGCCGTGCTGCTCTACGACGGCGCCAAGCCGGAGTACAAGCAGGTCACCGTGGTGGACGAGCACGGCGCCAACCCCGCGCTGTCGCCGGACGGCAGCCGGGTCGCGTTCGTCCGGGACAACCAGATCATCACCTCCGACCTCACCGGCGGCAACGAGGTGGCGGTCACCAGCAACGCAGCGGTCCACGACAACCCGACCTGGTCCCCGGACGGCTCGACGATCGCCTTTAGCCAGGGCACGACGGTGGCCACCGCGCCGGCCGACGGCTCACGTGCCGACTCGCCCACCGTCGTCTCCACCACCGGTGGGGTGCCGGCGTACCAGCCGCAGAAGAAGGACCGGGTCGCCCGGCTCGCCGGCGTCAGCCGGTTCGGCACCGCGGCCGAGGTCTCCCGGTCGCACTGGGCGACCGCCGGGGACGCCAACGACAAGCGGGCGAGGGCTGGAGCGGTGGTGCTGTCCCGGTCGGACACCTTCGCCGACGCGCTCGCCGGCTCAGGTCTGGCGGGGGCCAAGCGCGCACCGCTGCTGTTGACCCCGCCGACCAGCCTGGAGGCGAACGCCCGGGCGGAAATGCAGCGGGTGCTGGCCCCCGGTGGCACGGTCTACCTGCTCGGCAGCGTCGGCGCGCTCTCCAGCGCTGTCGAGGACGAGGTCCGAGCCCTGGGCTTTCAGGTCAAGCGCCTGGCCGGCGCGGACCGGTTCGCCACGGCGGTCGCCATCGCCAGGGAGGTCGATGTCGACCCGGCGTTCGTGTTCGTGGCGACCGGCATGAACTTCCCGGACGCACTCGCCGCCGGTGCCGTCGCCGGTGGCGAGATCTTCCCGGGCACCACCCGCGGTGTGGTGGTGTTGAGCAAGGGAGCCGCGTTGCCCCCGGCAACCAGGTCCTACCTGGAATCGCTGGTCAAGCCCTCGGTGTGGGGGATCGGAGGGCACGGCTCCGCCGCCGCGCAGACCTTCGACCCGGAGTCGTATGGCCTGTTCGAGGCGGACCGCTACGGGACTGCCGCCTACGTGGCGCAGATCTTCTTCCATGGGCAGCAGTATGCTGGCATCGCGACCGGGTCGAACTGGCCGGACGCGCTCGCCGGTGGGGCGCTGATGGGTGCCCTGAACGGCCCGCTGCTGCTCACTCCGGGAACGGCAGCCGATCTCGGCGTCGCGGCGCGGGACTCGCTCGACGAGACCAGCGGCGCGGTGAGCCAGGGCCTGGTCTTCGGTGCGGCCGGTGTGGTCACCGACCGGCAGGCGGCCCAGGTCGGGGCGTGGCTCGGCGGTCCGCTCGGCTCGACCGTGGTGACCAACCCCACCGACGTGGGTGTCACGCTGCGGGGCGCTCCGACGGCGACTGACGCCGCGACGGCACGCGCCGCACAGGACGTGCAGCGGGCTGCCGTCGCCGAGGCGGTGCGCAACGCGCGGCAGGCCGCCAAGCGGTAGGACCACGATCGGCGCGACGCGGCAGGCCGCGCCGGACCGGTAGGGCGAAAGGGAAGGGCTCGGCCATGACGGCCGGGCCCTTCCTCGTGGCGGGGGACGGCGGCCGCGCCCGGCCCGGCGCTCGCTGCCGGGACGTAGGCTGGCGATCATGCGGATTGGCATCGTGATCCTTCCGGACCAGCGCTGGTCCGAGTCCCAGCGTCGCTGGCGGCAGGCCGACGAGTGGGGCTTCGACCACGCCTGGACGTACGACCACCTGGGCTGGCGCGATCTGGTCGATGGGCCCTGGTTCGACTCGATGACCACGCTGACCGCCGCCGCCACGGTGACGTCCCGGATCCGGTTGGGCACCCTGGTGGCGTCGCCGAACTTCCGGCACCCGGCCGCGTTCGCCCGGCAGATCACCGCGGTGGACGACGTCTCCGACGGTCGCCTCCTGCTCGGTCTGGGAGCCGGCGGCATCGGCTTCGACTCGGCCGTGCTGGGCGGCGAGACGTTGCCGCCGCGCCAGCGGGTCGACCGTTTCGCCGAGTTCACCGAACTGCTGGATCTGATCCTGCGCGAGGACGGCACCACCTGGCGCGGCGAGTGGTTCGCGGCGGTGGACGCCCGCAACAATCCGGGCTGTGTGCAGACGCCCCGGTTGCCGTTCGTGGTCGCCGCCAACGGGCCGCGCTCCATGCGGCTGGTGACCCGGTTCGGGCAGGGCTGGGTGACGACGGGCACCGGTGAGGAAGATCTGGAGAGCTGGTGGGGGGGCGTGGCGGCGCTCTGCGAACGGCTCGACCGGACCCTGGACGCGGCCGACCGCGATCCGGCCACACTGGACCGCTACCTGTCGCTGGACGCGGCACCCGCGTTCTCGCTGCGCAGCGCGGAGTTCTTCGCCGACCAGGTCGGCCGGGCCGCCGCGCTGGGCTTCACCGACGTGGTGACGCACTGGCCGCGCGCCAGCAGTTGGTACGCCGGCGACGAGGAGGTCCTGGTGGACGTCGCCACCAGGTTGCTGCCGGAGCTGCGCGGCTGAATCCCCGGCCGACGCGGCGGGGAGCGCCGCAGGTCAGGTGCTCAGGTCCCCGCTCGCGACCCCGCCCGCACCGGCGGAGATCAGCCGGAAGCGCAGGCAGACGATGTCGCTGTCGTCGTCGACGGGCGTGCCCACCCGCGCCCAGTAGGCCGAGTGGCCCGCCCGCCACTCCTCGATCGAGCGGTCACCCTCGCCCTCGGAGCGGGCGAAGTCCCAGGGCACGTCGGCGAAGCGCACGATCTCGACTCCGGTGATCTCCACGAGGCCGGCCAGCGCGCCCTCGTCGTCGACCAGGACCAGCCGCTCGCCGACCTGCTCCAGCTCCTCGCCCTCCTGGGCGTACTCGCTGAGCAGGCCGGCGGTGGCGGTCTTCACCCCCGCCAGTACCAGGGTGTTCAGGGTCGCCCGCAGCTCGCCGGGCGTGCCGAGGGCGAGGGTGCGCAGTCCACCGATCCGAGGCCACATCCTGCCGAGGCTACCGGCTGCCGTCCCCACTTCGGGCCGCTGCGCCGGTGCGGTGAGCGGACCGGCGGCGACCCCGGGGAGCAGGCGCGGCTGTCGGGGGCACAGGGCCGCCCTCGGCCCTCGGCAACGCGACGGGGCCCGGCCGATCGGCCGGGCCCCGCTGCTGTTACGCCTGAGTCAGCGGCGCTTCTCGGCGAACCGGTCGGCGACAGCCTCCGCAGCCGCCTTGAAGTCCGCCACCGTACGCGGAGCGCCGGTCGCCTCGGCGGCGGCCGCCCGCTTGGCGGTGGTGGCCTGGACGCCGGTCGCGGCGCGCTGCACGTCCGTCGGGTTGTTGGCGGTCGTGAAGCCGGCAGGACCGCTGATGGTCTGGCCGAGGCCGTCCCGCTGGATGTCGTTCAGCACAGCGGAACCACCGAACATGATGCCGGTGTGGATGGAGCCGGCGAACTCGTCGCCGACCGCCCACAGGTAGTCGCCGATCCGTGCGCCGTTACCGGGGGCCAGCACCAGCGGGGCGTCGAGCGACGCCATCAGGGCGCCACCGGCCAGCGCGTCCGGCCAGTTGCCGCCGGTCGCCACGCCGATGTGGTTGAAGCCGCCGAAGAAGACCCAGGCGACCAGCGCGGCGGTCTCGTAGCGGTCGGTACCCACCAGCGGCGCCGGCAGGTAGGCCTGGGTCGCGAGGTCGGAGGCGCCACCGACGCTGAAGATGCCGGTGGTGTCCGGCAGGGCGTCGAGGTAGGCCTTCGTCGCCGGGGTGAGGCCGGCGCCCTTGGTCAGGACCACGACGGCGGAGACACCCTTGCCGGGCAGGTTCTGCGCGCCGGCGGCGGCACCGGCGGCGAGAGCGTCCGGGAAGTTGGCGCCGGTCGCCGCGAGCACCATGTCGGGGGTCGGGTCGATGGCGTTCGCGATGGAGACCGACGTGGCGTAGCGGTCCGCGCCGGAGAGCCGCACGGTCGCGAAGCCGAGAGCCTTCACCTGGTTCTCGACGGCGGTCGAGACCGCGCCCGTTCCGCCGAGCAGGTAGACCGTCTTGCCGGGCGCGAGGACCCGGGTCAGCTCGGCGGCGGTCGCCGGGTGCAGCCCCGCCGGCTTGGTCATGAGCAGCGGCCCGTTCTTGGCGGCGGCGAGAGCCGACCCGCCGAGGGCGTCGGCGAAGTTGTCCGACCGGGACAGGACGGCCGCGTTGGCCTTGGCGCGCGGGTCGGAAGCGTTGCTACGGCTGGCCCAGTGCGACTGGGAGATCGCCGTGGCGGTGGTGAAACGCTCCGACCCGGCGAGCCGGACCACGCGGTCCTTCTTGATGGGCCGGTAGTCCGGTACCCCGGAGAGGCCGCTGACGACGGTCGGGGTGGCGCCGGCGGTGGTCGGCGCGGTCGCGATGGCCGAACCCTGCGCGAAGGCGACCTGGGTGCCGTCGGCGTTGAGCACCGGGTCCGACTTGACCGCTCCACCGGAGGTCACCTGGACCTCGCTTCCACCGGCCGCGCTGACGGTCCAGACCTGACCGCCCCGGATGAAGGCGACCTTCTGGCCGTTCGCGGAGATGGTCGGGCTGGCCGCGTCCGTGGCGATGGGGGTGAAGACGTCCCCGTCCAGGAAGCCGATCTCCGGCGTGCCGGTCGGGTTGCCAGCGCCGTCGTCGCTCTGCCGCTGCACGACGATCCGCTGGTCGGCGTTGGTGTCCGGCTCCAGGTAGTGCTTGCCGTCGTTCGGCGAGCGCTGGGCGGACCCCCAGCCCTGACCGGCGAGGGCTTCCTGGATCCGCCACAGACCGCCGGCGGACCTTTCGGCCCAGACCACGGTGGATCCGTCACCCACCCACTCCGGGGTGGCGCGCTGGAGTCCGTCGACGTCCTGGTCGATCGGGTAGACGATGGAAGCTGGGAACAGCGGGGACTTGCCGATCGTCGCGATGTCGCCGCGGTTGTTGACGAAGACCGCGCGGCTGCCGTCGGGCGACCAGGCCGCGTCCGTGATGGTGTAGCCGTCTTCCGAGACGATCGGCGCGCCACTGGTGGTGGCGATGGTGACTGAGCCGTTGCTCGAGGTGAGGGCGCCGCTGGGGCCGTGGGTCGCGTACGCGGCGTTGGCGCCGCCGAACAGCGTGGTGACGCCGATGGCCAGCAACGTGGCACACGTTGCCGATCGGCGCGACAGAGAGGTTCGAAGCAAGGAAGCTCCTAGAGATCGATTCGCGCCGCGGCTGTGGGATCGGGTCCGGAGGACGGCCGGGGCGGCGCCGCTTCACAGTAGAGCAGGCCGCCCAGCCCACGCTGCCCCGCATCGCGGCTCAGGTCGTTAGGTCGCCACCGGTGACCAGGCCACGGACGCCGAGCTGGGTGGCGACCTCCGGCGGGCAGTCCGACACCACCGCGGCGGTGCCGACGGGTTTCGCACCACGGGCCGCACAGATGTCGTAGAGGGCGCGGACCTGCGCGCCCGTGGCCACCCAGTCGTCCACCACCAGCACCCGGTCGTCCGGCCCGAGGTGCCGCTCCCGGACAGCCAGGTCGACCCGCCGGCCCCGGAAGTCCGGAGGGCTCCGCGCCCAGGTGAGCGGGCCGGCGGGCAGACGGCCGTCGCCCGGCTTGTGCGCCGGGACGAAGCCGACGCCGAGCGCGGTCGCCGCGAGGGGCCCGAGCAGGAATCCGGTGACCGCCGGCGCGACGACCACCGTCGGCCGGGTTGCCCGGAACTGCTCCACGAGCGCCGGGCCGAGGGCGGCGAGCACGTCCGCGTCCCGCCACCAGCCCGACACGTCACTGACCAGGTGCGTGGAGCCGGGGCCGGGATCGATCCAACGACAGAGGGAGATGAGACGGTCGCGCAGATCGGCGGGCACCCCACCATCCTGCCGGTCAGCCGGTCAGCCGGTCAGCCGGACGGTCGCCGGAAGCTCCGGCATCGGCTGATCGACGGATCAGGGCAGCTCGTTCGGTCCGAACTTCGCCGGGCGACGGATGATTCGGCGGCCCATCCGGCACTGCGGGGCGGCACGTGAGCCCAACTCGCTCTAGGGTGCCTCGACAATCCGTGCGACTGAGGGGGCGGTCATGTCCGAGGGACTGAAACCGGACGGCGTCTCGCGACGTCGCGTGCTCCGCGACGGGGCGGTCATCGCGGCCGCAGTGCCGCCGCTGCTGATGGTCGATCCTGGCTCCGCGCCGGCCCAGGCGGCCGAGACGATCAAGGTCGACCCCCAGCAGCGGTTCATCCGGCTCGTCGGTGGCGGCAACGGGGTCATCTTCGCCATCCAGGCCGACGGCGGCCTCCTGTGGTATCGGCACCTGGGATGGCAGACCGGGGCGGCGACGTGGGCGAGCGGGTCCGGCCGGCGCATCGACTCCGGTTGGCACGGATACCGGGCGGTGTTCGGCGGCAACAGCGGTTCCCTGTACGGCGTACGGGCCGACGGAACGGTCCACCTTCGCCGGTACGTGCTCACCGACTCGCTCTCCGGCGCCGGATCGTGGGTGGACGAGGGCGAGGTCGGCCGCGGCTTCGACCGCTATCCCCGGTTGGCCGGCTTCAACGGCAGCATCTATGGCCAGGACAACAAGGGCCGGCTGTACTGGCATCACTACGTCCCCACGATGCGGCGGTGGACGGCCGCGGGGGTGTACCTCGGCAACCAGTTCCAGGACGGCATACTCCAGGCGGACGACTTTAACGTCATCTACGCCTACCGTTTCGGGAACCTCCACTGGTACCGCCACCTGGGCGGCCCGCGGTGGGCGTCCGGGTCCGGCATCCAGTTCGGCAGCGGGTACCGCAACATGGGCTACAACGACGGTCTGTGGTTCACCGGCCAGGGCGTCCTGTACGGCGTTTCGCCGGACCCGGCGGCCGCCACGCAGACCGGCACCCTCATCCAGCACCGCATCCTCAACTACCGCTCGGTGGGTTCGGACAACCGGGCGGTCTGGGCCAACAACGGGGTGGCGCCGAAGGTGGGGCGCGGCTGGACCATGCAGAGCCGGGCCGCCCTCCAGGGCTACCCGAACACCCCGAGCATCAAGCAGGGGGAGACGGTCCGGGTGGCCGTCTCGACGGGCTTCACGTCGTCCACCGCGTCGCTGGTCCGCCTGGCGCCGAACACCGAGAAAGAACCCACGGTCATGACGGACCCGATTCCGGTGACCGGAGGCATCCAGCAGCTTCCGCCCGGGTTCGTCACCGTGGGCTGCGGCTGGCAGGACCGGCTGACGTACCAGATCCCCGACACCTGGAAGCCCGGCCTCTACGCGGCCCGCCTGGAGGGGCCGCACCGGCTCCACCGGTACGTGCCGTTCGTCGTCCGCCCGGCGCAGGTGACCAACCCGATCGCGGTCCTGCTGCCCACCTTCACCTACAACGCGTACAACAACTGGGGCGGGCACAGCCAGTACTGCAAAGACCTCGCGGGCAGCCGCCCGTTCACCACCCGCCGGCCGTCCTTCGAGTGGAACATCGAGGACCCGGCGATGCACGACCACACGCTGTTTTCGGACCTGATGCTGCTGCGGTGGATGTCGCGGCAGGGCCTCGCGTACGACTGCTACGAGGACATGGACCTGCACGCCTCCGGAACGTGGCTGACCCAGTACCGGGTACTCGTGCTGGGCAGCCACCCGGAGTACTGGTCCGACGCGATGCGGCAGAACCTGGTCAACTACCAGGCCGGTGGTGGCCGGATCGTCTATGCCGGTGGCAACGGTCTGTACGAGCGGGTGCAGGTCGACGCCAGCCGCACCGTCGTGACGTACCGCCGGTCGAACGGGCTGCGGGACGCCTACGCGGCGCTGGGGCTGCCCGCCTCCCAGTTGGTCGGCGTCAACTATTCCAACCACAGCACGTACGCCCCGTACAAGGTGCTCCGCGACCACCCGCTGCTCGCGGGCACGGGCTTGACGGTGGGGAGCCTCTTCGGCCGGGACGGCTACAACGGCGCGGCGAGCGGTTGGGAGACCGACGGAATGGTCGGCCAAGCCGGCGAGGCGGTCGAGAGCCAGGTGATCGCCCGCGGGCAGAACCCTGGCGGCGGCGCGGCCATGGTGTTCATGGAGAAGCGGAACGGCGCGCTGGTCTTCAGCGCATCGTCGATCTCCTTCGTCGCCGCCCTCGACAGCGACCCGGCGATGTCGACCCTCTTCCGCAACGTCTTCGACCGGATGCTGGAGCCCGGCCCGGCGGTCCGGGCCACGAAGGTGCCGATGGAGCGCACCCGACCCGCGTCGCCGGTTCCCGAGCCGACGCATTTCGAGTAGTCACGGCCGGGTGGCGGGGCCGGGGGAAACCTGGTTCCGCCACCCGTCGGCGGCCAGCCGTGGGTCGCCGCTCCGGGCGACGTTTGCGCAGCTCATCGGCTGGGCCGAGCGGCCTATCCGGGGTCGGATGATCGGCTACACGTACCCGCGCAAATACGGGCATACCATCATGGTCACGTTGACTTCGGAAGTGCTTCGCTCGTTACGGTCCGACCCGGTTTGTTCAACCGACGAAAGGACCGGGCCGGTGGCAGGTAGGCACTCCCGTACCCGCATCTTCTCCTCCCCCGCGGGCATCGTGGCCACCGCGGCGGTCGGCGTCGCCCTCGCCGTCGGCGGCACCGTCGGCGCCGTGCAGCTCACCTCGGGCTCCCCACAGCCCGAGCCGGTCGCCGTCGAGCTGGCCCCCACCGGGGCTCCGAGCAGCCTCGCCGCCAGCTCGCCGGCCGCCTCGCCGAGCGCCAGCGCCTCGCCGAGCGCGACGGCCAGCCCGCAGTCGAGCCGGTCGGCGCAGGCCGCCTCCCGCGGCAAGGCCCGTACCGCCGCGCCGAAGCCCCGCCCGACCGTGAAGAAGACCGTGGCGGCCGCGAAGGTGCTGGACAGCGGTAGCTGCGGGGCGTCCTTCTACTCCGACGGTCAGCTCACCGCCAACGGCGAGTCGTTCAACCCGAACGAGCTGACCGCCGCGCACAAGACGCTGCCGTTCAACACCAAGGTGCGGGTCACCAACCCGGCCAACGGCAAGTCGGTCACCGTGCGGATCAACGACCGTGGGCCGTTCGTCGACGGCCGCTGCCTGGACCTGTCCCGGGCGGCGTTCGCGACGATCGCCTCGGTCGACGTCGGCGCGCTCACCGTGCGGTACGAGGTGCTGGGCTGAACCGATGGGCGGCGGCGATCGGACCGGTTGCTCCGGCCGGCCGGTCAGAACCTCCTCGGACGACGGGTCAGGTTCATTCACCCGTTCACGCCTATCGGGCATGCTGTCCCTCGTACCCACGCGACTCCTCCAGTCGGGCCGTAGCCCGCTGAGCCCCGGATCCCGCGCCGGCCTCGGCGCGGCCCTCGTCCTGCTCGCGATCGTGTCCGCGGTGGAGTTCGCGGACGGGTGGGTGGCGCACTACGTCGCGCTGATGGTGGCCGCTCCGTTCCTGGCCGCGGCGTTGGCGTCCTGGCGCGTGGTGCTGGGGGTGGGCGCCGCGGCCACCCTGATCGGGGCGGGCTTCGCCCTGGCCGAGCCGAAGATGTCGCTGGTGACCTCGGTGAACGTGGTCGGGATCGCGATTGCCACCGTGCTCGCGGGTGCGGTGGCGTCGATGCGGCAGCGGCAGGCCGAGCGGATCGCCGAGCTCTCCAAACTCGCCGCGGTGGCCCAGCAGGCGGTGCTGCGCCCGCTCGGTCCGCAGGTGGGCACGCTTTCGGTGGCGGGCCGCTACATCTCCTCGACCGCGACCGCCGAGATCGGCGGGGACCTGTACGAGGCGGTCGACACCCCGTACGGGGTACGGATGATCATCGGGGACGTACGCGGCAAGGGTCTGGACGCGGTCCGGCTGGCCAGCATCGTCCTCGGCTCCTACCGGCACGTCGCGTACGAGCGGGCCGACCTGCGCGCCATCGTCGCCGACCTGGACCGGGCCGTGGCCCGCAGCGTGGGCGACGAGGACTTCGTCACCGCCGCGCTGGTCGAGGAGCGCGGCGGCACGCTCACCATCGTCAACTGTGGGCATCCGTCACCGCTGCTGCTGCGCCGCGGCGCGGTGATCCCGCTGGAGCCGCCCGCACCCGCGCCCCCGCTGGGCTTCATGCCGGTGGTCCGGCCCCGGGTGGAGCGGCTGGAGCCCGGCGACCGACTGCTGCTGTTCACCGACGGCCTCGGTGAGGCCCGGCGGGACGGCGAGTTCTTCCCCACCGCCGACCGCGCCTGGCGGCTGCTCGGGCACGGCACGGTCGCCGACGGGCTGGCTTCGCTGGAGACGGCCCTGGTCGAGTGGGTGCACGGTCGGCTCGACGACGACATCGCCCTGGTCCTGATGGAGTACGCCGGCCCGCGTACCGGTGCGGCGGCGGCCGTGCCGAGCTGGGAGGTCGGAGCCACCGAGAGTTGATCGACGGCCGAACCGGAAGTGTGTAATCGCCGTCACTTGCGAGATCGGCTTGTCGCTGGCTACCCGCGAGTAATACAGTCGTGGTTACTGATCGGTAACACCTGTCCGGAAGCGGGGCCAGTGAGCATGACCCACTACAAGAGCAACCTCCGGGACCTCGAGTTCAACCTTTTCGAGGTCTTCGGGGCGGACCGGGCGTTCGGCCAGGAGCCGTACTCGGATCTCGACACCGACACCGCGCGCAGCTTCCTCGCCGAGGTCGACCGCCTCGCCCGCGAGGACCTGGCCGCCAGCTACACGGACAGTGACCGTAACCCGCCGGTCTTCGACCCGACCACGCACACCGCGCCGCTGCCGGAGTCGTTCAAGAAGTCCTACCAGGCGTTCATGGACTCGGAGTTCTGGCGGCTGGACCTGCCGCCGGCGCTGGGTGGCACCAACGCCCCGCGCGCCCTCTGGTGGGCGCTCGCCGAGCTGGTGCTCGGCTCGAACGCCCCGGTCTGGATGTACGCCTCCGGCCCGTCCTTCGCGCACGTGCTGCACGTCGAGGGCACCGAGCGGCAGAAGAAGTGGGCGAAGCTCTTCATCGACAAGCAGTGGGGCTCCACGATGGTGCTCACCGAGCCGGATGCCGGCTCGGACGTGGGCGCCGGCCGCACCCGGGCCGTCCAGCAGCCGGACGGCTCGTGGCACATCGAGGGCGTCAAGCGCTTCATCACCTCCGGTGAGCACGACCTGACCGACAACATCGTCCACTACGTGCTGGCCCGCCCGGTCGGCGTGGAGGGTGTCGGCGGCCCCGGCACCAAGGGGCTGTCGCTCTTCGTCGTGCCGAAGTACCACTTCGACGAGGAGACCGGCGAGCTGGGCGAGCGCAACGGCGTCTACGCCACCAACGTCGAGCACAAGATGGGCCTGAAGGTTTCCAACACCTGCGAGGTGACCTTCGGCGAGCACGGCGTGCCGGCCAAGGGTTGGCTGCTGGGCGAGAAGCACGATGGCATCCGGCAGATGTTCATGATCATCGAGTACGCCCGGATGATGGTCGGCACCAAGGCCATCGCCACCCTCTCCACCGGCTACCTCAACGCCCTGGAGTACGCAAAGAGCCGGGTGCAGGGCGCCGACCTCGTCCAGCAGGCGGACAAGACCGCGCCGCGGGTCACCATCACCCACCACCCGGACGTGCGCCGCTCGCTGCTGCTGCAGAAGTCGTACGCCGAGGGGCTGCGTGCCCTGGTCCTCTACACCGCGACCTGGCAGGACAGGGTCGCCATCGCCGAGGCGGCCGGCGACGAGAAGGCCACCAAGCTGGCCAAGCGGGTCAACGACCTGCTGCTGCCGCTGGTCAAGGGCGTCGGCTCGGAGCGGGCGTACGAGCTGCTCGGGCACGAGGCGCTGCAGACCTTCGGCGGCTCCGGCTTCCTCCAGGACTACCCGCTGGAGCAGTACGTCCGGGACGCCAAGATCGACACCTTGTACGAGGGCACCACCGCGATCCAGAGCCTCGACCTGATCTTCAGGAAGATCGTGCGGGACAACGGCAAGGCGCTCATGGCGGTCGCCGGCGAGATCCAGGAGTTCATCTCCTCCGAGGCGGGCAACGGCCAGCTCAAGGAGGAGCGGCAGGCGCTCGGCAAGGCGCTCGCGGAGATCCAGAACATGCTCGGCGTGCTGACCGGCTGGCTGGGCGAGGCGCAGGCCGGCGACACCCGCGCGCTGTACAAGGTCGGCCTGAGCAGCCGCCGGTTCCTGCTGGCCATCGGCGACCTGGTCGTCGGCTGGCTGCTGCAGAAGCAGGCCGACGTCGCGCTCAAGGCGCTGGCCGGCGAAGTCTCCGCCACCGACAAGGTTTTCTACACCGGCAAGGTGGCCGCCGCCCGGTTCTTCGCCCGTGAGGTACTGCCGCGCATCGGCGCGGACCGGCGGATCATCGAGGGTGCCGACCTGGAGATCATGGACCTGCCGGAGGAGGCCTTCTGACCGTGCCACGGCACGCGTGAAGGCTCCGGCCAGCACGACCCGGCACCGACGGCCGGCGGGCAGCAGCCCGTCGGCCGTCGCGCTGTCCGGGGCACGACCGCACCACCGGCTCGACCGGTTCGGCCGGATGCCGCGAGCGCGGCCCGTGCTCTGCGTGGACGGCGGCGACGGCGCGTCGGACTGGTCGCGTTGGTCCAGGCCGGTCCGAACCTCGCCTACCGTCCTTTGCTCTGCTTCAACCCACGCAACAGGTACGGCCGGTAATCGCTGCGTCGGTTGAAGCAGAGCAAAGGCGGCAGTCGGCAGGTGGTGGGGTGGGGTACGAGGGCGACCGAACGGGGTGCGAGCAGGCCGCTTCAGCGGGGAGTTCGGGCGCCGGCCGCGCGCAGCGGTGGCCCGTGCGCCCGCATTCGGCGACACCGGTCGGGTAGGCGGGCGGCGTGGCGGGTAACCGTCGCGGGACGACGACAGGGAACGCCCAGAGCCACCGCACGGGGGAGTGCAGCGCACATGGGTGTAGGAAGTGGCATCTTTCTCATCGCGATCGGCGCCATCCTGACCTTCGCGATACGGGCGAACGTCTGGTGGTTGGACCTGCGGGCGGTCGGCTGGGTGTTCATCCTCGCCGGGCTGGCCGTGCTGCTGACCACGCTCTGGTTCTGGCAGGACCGGCGCAAGCGGGCGCGGACGCTCATCGTGGAGGAGAACCGACTTTCGCACCCCACCGCGATGATGCCGCCTCCGCCCGACCCGCCTCCGCCGACCGCACCGCCCTCCTGACCGGTTCGTCCTGAGCCACCCACCGCCCGCCGGTGGGTGGCTCAGCCGCGTGCGGTGTGCCGGCTGGCGAGCGGGGCACCGCCCCGGTCCAGCCCCGCCCAGTCCGTTCTGGGTCGGTGCACCGCCAACTCCGTGGTGCGCAGCCCCTCCTCGTCGGACTGCTCCTCGGCGGTGAGCAGCGCGGAGAGCAGCGAGATGCCCGGATTGTGGGCGATGAGCAGCACCGTCCGGGCCGTCGGGTCCGCGCTGCGGACCAGGGTCAGCAGCTCTTCCGGGGTCGCGTCGTACGCGTCCGACTCGTAGCGGACCGTCGGGCGGGGGCCGGCGGGGCCACCCTCCGGCGGTGAGCCAGTCATGCCCAGCGCCACCCCGTGCCAGGTCTGCCGGGTACGCCGGGCTGTCGAGCAGAGCACGACGTCGGGCAGCAGCCCGTGGTGGGCCATCCAGGCGCCGGCCGCCTCCGAGTCGGCCTGCCCCCGGGTGGTGAGCATGCGCTCGGCGTCCGGGCCCTCGATGTCCTGCTCAGCCTTGGCGTGCCGGAGCAGCACCAGCGTCCTCGTCTCCGGATGCGCGTCCCTCATGCCCCCAGCTTGCCCGATTGGCGATCTCCGTGCCGGGGTAAGTCCAGGGGTGCCGCATCCGCACCGACGGCCGCGGCGGGACGTACGCCAGCTTCGAGCCGAGGAGCGAGACATGGGCATTGGTGCCAGCATTTTCCTGATCGCGCTGGGCGCGATCTTCGCATTCGCCGTGGAGGCCGACCTGGGCTGGCTGGACCTCTCCGTGGTCGGCTGGGTGCTGATGCTCGCCGGCGTGGCGGGCCTGCTCACCACCCTCTACTTCTGGAACAGCCGTCGCCGTCCGGTGGTCGCCGCGCCCGTCCGCGAGGACCACGTGGTGGCCGAGCGGGTCGTGCCGGTGCAGGATGACCAGGTCACGCGGGAGTACCGCGAGGTGCGCCGCCCCGGGCGCCCGGTCTGACGTCGTCGCGTGGTCCGGGGTCCCGCAGTGTCGCGGGGCCCCGGATTCCGTCTGTGCGGCCCACCTGGCCGCGCCGGAGGGCGGGCGGTCTCAGGCGAAGAGCGCGAAGTAGATCGCGATGTGGTGGCAGATCGCGGCCACCAGCGTGCAGGCGTGGAAGAACTCGTGGTGGCCGAAGATGGTCGGCCACGGATCGGGCTTGCGCAGCGCGTAGAAGACCGCGCCGACACTGTAGATCGCCCCGCCGATGATCAGCAGCACCAGCGCGGCGACGCCGCCGCGGTGCAGGATCTCCGGCAGCATCGCCACCGACACCCAGCCGAGCGCCAGGTAGAGCGGAGCCGAGACCCAGCGCGGTGCGTGGGGCCAGGCCATCTTCAGCGCCACACCGGCCAGCGCGCCGCCCCAGACCAGGGCGAGCATGACGGTGGCCGGCCGAGGCGTGAGCAGCAGCGCGCAGAACGGCGTGTACGTGCCCGCGATGAACACGAAGATCATCGAATGGTCCATGCGGCGCATGATCTGGTACCCGCGCTCCGACCACACACGACGGTGGTAGAGCGCGCTGGTGCCGAAGAGTCCACAGACCGTCAGGCTGTAGACGACGCAGCTCACCAGGGGTGCCCAGCCCGGCCGGGTGGCGGCGATCGAGCAGAGCACGATGCCGCAGACCAGAGCGGCGAAGAACGCGTACGTGTGCAGCCAGCCGCGCATCCGGGGCTTACCGATGTCGACCGGCTTGAGTCGAAGCGGAGCGGAGGTGGTCACGCCATCAGGTTACGGCACCGTAGGTTACTTGCAAGTAGTGCGGCTGGTGACTCCCGGCACCGCCGTCGTGAACACCACTGCCGGCCGGCGTCGGCGAGGATGGCGGAATGCGGATCCGACCCGTCGGGGCGCACGCCCTGCTGCTCGACTGCGCGGAACCCGACCCTCCAGCCGACGTGCCCGTGGCCGCCCGGGTCGAGGCGTGGCGGGCGGAGCTGTGGCGGCGCCGCGAGGGCGGCGAACTGGCCGCCGCCGAGATCGTGCCCGCCGCCAGCACGGTCCTGCTCGACGGCCTCCCCGACGCCGACGCCACCGCCGGGCTGCTCGTCCGCTGGGCAACCACCGTCGCTGCCGCCAGCGCCGATGTCCGCCCGCCCGACGGCGCGGAGGTCGTGGTGCCGGTCGAGTTCGACGGGGCGGACCTCCCCGTGGTGGCCGGGCACTGGGGGGTCGACGTGCCGGCCGTGCTGCGCCGGCTGACCGGCACCGCCTTCCGGGTGGCCTTCTGCGGCTTCGCTCCCGGGTTCCCGTACCTGACCGGGCTCCCCGCCGACCTGGCGCTGCCCCGGCTGGCCACCCCGCGCCCCCGGGTGCCGGCCGGGTCGGTCGCCCTCGCCGGCCCGTACGCCGGGATCTACCCCGGAGCGTCCCCGGGTGGCTGGCTGCTGGTCGGCCGGACCGATCTGGTGCTTTTCGACGTGCGCGCCGACCCGCCGGCCCGGCTCGGGCCGGGCACCCGGGTCCGGCTGGCGACGGCGTGACCGGCGAGATCGAGGTGCTCCGCGCCGGGGCGCTCACCACCGTGCAGGACCTGGGCCGGCCCGGCTGGGCGCACCTCGGCGTTCCCCGCAGTGGCGCCCTGGACCTGGCCGCCCTGCGGCTGGCCAACCGACTGGTCGGCAACCCGGAGCGGGCCGCGGGGCTGGAGATCACCCTGACCGGGTGCGAGCTGCGGTTGACCCGGGCCACCACCGTCGCCGTGACCGGCGCCGAGGTACCGGTCACCGCCGGCGCCCGGCCCGGCGACACCGGACGGCCGCTCACCGTGCCGGCCGGGACGGTGCTGCGGATCGGTCCGGCCCGCCACGGGGTACGGAGTTGGCTGGCCGTGGCGGGTGGGATCGACGTGCCCCCGGTGCTGGGCAGCCGCGCCACCGACACCCTCTCCGGGCTCGGCCCACCTCCGCTGCGCGACGGCGACCGGCTGCCGCTCGGCGCCCCGCTCGGCGGCCCCGCACCGGTGGACCTGACCGTCCCGGAGCGACCAGCGGCAGAGCTGCACCTGACCCTGCTCGCCGGCCCCCGCGAGGACTGGTTCACCCCGACGGCGCTGGACCGGCTGCTCGGCACCGCGTACACCGTGAGCCCGGTGAGCAACCGGGTCGGTGCCCGACTCGCCGGCGCGGCCCTGCCCCGCGCGGTCGCCGGCGAGCTGCCCAGCGAGGGGATCGTGCTCGGCGCGGTGCAGGTGCCGGCGGACGGGCAACCGCTGATCTTCCTCGCCGACCATCCGACCACCGGCGGATACCCCGTCGTCGGGGTGGTCGCCGACGTGACCCCGCTCGCGCAGGCCCGGCCAGGTACTACCGTCAGATTCCATGGACCTCAACGCTGACCTGGGCGAGGGATTCGGCATCTGGCGGCTCGGTGACGACGAGGCGCTGCTGAACCTCGTCACCTCCGCCAACGTCGCCTGCGGCTTCCACGGCGGCGACGCACCCACCATGCGCCGGGTCTGCGCGGGCGCCGCCCGGCGGGGCGTCGCGGTGGGCGCGCAGGTGGGCTACCGGGACCTGGCCGGCTTCGGTCGCCGACACATCGCGTACGACTTCGCCGAGCTGCGCGACGAGGTGACCTACCAGCTGGGGGCGCTCGCCGCGTTCTGCCGGCTGGCCCGCACCGAGGTCCGCTACCTCAAGCCGCACGGCGCGCTCTACCACGCGGCCAGCACCCAGGAGGCCCAGGCGGCGGCGCTGGTCAGTGCCGTCTGCGACTACGACCCGGAGCTGCCGGTGCTCTGCGCGCCCGGCTCGATGCTCGCCCAGCTCGCCGTCGGCGCCGGGCTACGGGCGGTCGCCGAGGGCTTCGCCGACCGGGGCTACCTGCCCAACGGCACCCTGGTGCCCCGCGGTGCCCCCGGCGCGCTGATCACCGACCCGGAGCAGGTAGCCACCCGCGCGCTGCGGATGGCCACCGAGCGGACCGTCGTCGCGGTCGACGGCACCGTCGTTCCGTGCCCGGTGGAGTCGATCTGCCTGCACGGCGACACCCACCACGCGGTCGCCGCCGCCGAACTGGTCCGCGCCACCCTGATCGACGCCGGCGTGCCGCTCGCCCCGTTCGCGTGAAAGGAAGGGCCCCTTGTTATCGGATTTTGTTGTACAAGGGGCCCTTCCTAACAGCTAGGCGTCCAGGCCGCGCAGCACCAGGGGGAGCCGGGACGCGCCGGAGTCGACGACCCGCACGGGTACGCCCCAGTCCTGTCGCGTCAGGTGGCACGCGGCGTGCTCGACGTCCGCGTCACAGGTGGCCGCCTGCGCGGTCACCTGGAGCACGCCACCGCCCACCTCGCCGTTGAGCACCAGCCGGCGGGACAGCTCGGTGGTCGTGCCCGCTCCCTCGATCAGCAGCTCGGGCGGAGAGGCGGAGACCACCACGCGGGTCGACGGACCGTACGTCTCGTCCAGCTTCTGCCCCGGCGCCGGCGTGAAGACGATGTCCAGGGTGACCTCGCCAGCGCTGACGTCGGTCGGCTTGCGCTCGGTACGGTGCCGGGGTCCGTCCACCGTGCTGGCGCCCGCCGCGGACAGCGCGCCCGGGGCGAGGCGGGTCAGCCGGTGCGCGGCGGACTCCACCACCAGCACCTCGCCGGCCGGCGTGAGCACCAGATCGCTCGGCTCGGCCAGCCCGTCGGCGACCGTGGACACCTGGTTGGTGTCCGGGTCGAAGCGGCGTACCGCGCCGTTGTACGTGTCCGCGATCAGCACCGAACCGTCCGGCAGCGCGCACACCCCCAGCGGGTGCTGAAGCAGCGCCGACTCCGCCGGCCCGTCCACGTGCCCGAAGTCGAAGAGCCCCTGCCCGACGGCGGTGCCCAGCACCCCGTTCTCGATGTACCGGACGGCGCTGGTCTCGCTGTCGGCGATCCAGAGCCGGGCGCCGTCGGCGGAGACGGAGAGCCCCGAGGGCTGGGCCATCCACGCCTCGGCCAGCGGCCCGTCGCGCAGCGCCTCGACGGTGGTGCCGGCGTACGTGCCGGCGGTCCGCTTGATCGGGTCGAACCACCAGAGCTGGTGGATGCCGGCCATCGCGATGATCAGCTTGTCGTCGTACCAGGCCAGGTCCCACGGGGACGAGAGGTCGACGGCGAGCGCGTCGTGCGCGTGGTCGTCGACCGTGGCACGCCACTGCCGCCCGGTGCCGGCGATTGTGACCACCTCGCCGGTCTCCAGGCGTACGCCGCGCAGCAGGTGGTTGACCGTGTCGGCGACCACCAGGTCGTAGCCGGCCACCTCGGCGACGTGCGCGGGCAGCAGACAGACCCCCTGCGGTTCGGAGAAGGTCGCCACCGCGGCCGGACCGTCGGCCCGGCCCCGCTCACCCGAGCCGATCCGGCGCACCGGCGTCTCACCGTCCGCGGCCACCTCGACCAGCGAGTGCCGGGCCGAGTCGGAGACCAGCAGGTTGCCGCTCTCCAGCAGTACGGCCTTGCCGGGGAAGCGCAGCGTGGTCTCCGGCGGCGGGGGCGGGACGTACGGGCCGTCGCCGCGGTGCAGGGTGCCCTTCGCGTCATGGGTGGCGATGAGGTCGTCGATCAGCCGGGCCAGTCCCTCGGCGTGCCCCTCGCCGGCCATCGTGGCCACCACGTACCCCTCTGGGTCGATCACCGACAGGGTCGGCCAGGCCCGGGCCGCGTACTGCTGCCACATCTCCAGGTCGGCGTCGTCGAGCACCGGGTGGTGCACCCCGTACCGCTCCACCGCCGCGGCCAACGCGTCGGCGTCCTTCTCGTGCTCGAACTTCGGCGAGTGCACGCCGATCACGACGAGTACGTCGCCGTACTTCTCCTCCAGCGGACGCAGCTCGTCGAGGACGTGCAGGCAGTTGATACAGCAGAAGGTCCAGAAGTCAGCCAACACGATCTTGCCGCGGAGGTCGGCGAGCGTGAGATCGCGTCCACCGGTGTTCAGCCAGCCCCGACCGCGCAGCTCGGGGGCCCGTACTCGTGCGCTCATGACCCCATCGTGCCTGACCACCGGCCGCCCATCGGGCGGAGGGGCCGCAACGACGACGGCGGGGCCACGGTCGCCCGTGACCCCGCCGTCGTGTCGTCTACTTGTTGGCCGGCTTGAGGCAGAGCACCCGGTTGGTGCCCTCACCGGGCAGCACCACGTACGGCTGGGCCGGGTCGGCGCACTTGTCCTTGGCGTCCACCTTCGAGACGATCGTGAACGCGTCCGCCTCGCCGCAGTCCGCCGCCGACGCGCCCTGACCGGACTGCTTCACGCAGGTGCCGACAGCGGGGTCGAAGGCCGGAGCCGCGTCCTCGCCGCCGAACTTGCCGAGCAGCATGAGCAGGCCGAGCGGCACGGCCAGGATGAGCACCGCGGCGACCAGCACCGCGGCCAGCACCCGACCGTTGCGCACCTTCGGCACCGGCGCCTCTGCCTTCGGCTCCGGATCCGGCTTGAACGCGTCGAACCGGCTCTGGTCCGACTCCGAGGGCTGCTGGCCCCAGGAGGGCGCCGGCTGCTGGGGCGCTGGCGGGAAGCCGCCGCCCGGCTCGGCCGACGGCCCGGGGCCGAAGCCGGGCCCGCCGTGGGCCGCCCCGGCGGCAGCCGGGGATACGGGGCCACCGAAGTGGTCGGCCGGACGCTCGCCACCGGACTGCGGCCGGACCCCGTTCACCGGCCGGTTGCTGTTCGGCGCGTCGACGAAGGACGGCACGCCGGGCGGGAACGCCGGCGGGGCGGACGCGGTGGCCTCGGGGAAGCCGTTCGGAGTTGCCGGTCGGTCGCGGTCGTCGAAGCGCGGGTCGGACTCGCCACCCCAACCCGGGCCGGCCTGCCGCTCCGGCCCCTGCTGCCAGTCCGGCGCCTGCTGCCAGTCCGTCCCGCCCTGCCGGTCCGAGCCGTTCTGCCGGTCCGAGTTGTCCTGCCAGTCGGGACCGTTCTGCCAGTCCGGTCCGTTCTGCCGGTCGGGTGCCTGCTGCCAGTCCGGTCCGTTCTGCCGGTCCGGTGCCTGCTGCCACTCCTGGGCGGCCCGCCGCTCCGAGCCGGGACCGCCGTGGAACGCCGCCGGCTCGGCCTGCTCCGGCTCGTTCTCCGGCTCGGGCTGGGCCGGGCGGCCGTACACCCGGGGCTGCGGCGCGGGCGCGCCGGCCGGGCGCAGGGCCTGGTCGGTCGGGGGCATGACCCGGCTGGCCAGCGGCACGGATGCGCTGGCCGAGGCGCGGCCCGCCGCCACGTCCGCCTCGGGCTGCTGCGGTACGGCGGCACGGGCCGCCGCACCGGATTCCGGGGAGGTACGCGGGGCGGGCAACACGGCCGCACCCGATGCGGGCTCCTCGCCGCGACCCCAACCGGCCTGCTCCGCCTCGTACTGCTGGGCGGCGTCGGGCTCCTCGTAGGCGGGCTGCGCGGGGGCCGGGGTGTACGGAGCCGGCGGCGCGGCAGCCAGGCTGGCGCCCGGCACGCGCTGCTCCTGCGGGGGCAGCGGCACCGCGTTGGCCGGCGAGATGCCCGGCGCGGGCGCGGGCTGGTAGACCGGCGCGTCCTCGCCCCGGTCGTGCTCCCAGCCACCGCGGGACTGGGCCGGGACCTCCGCCTCGGCGCTGCCCCACGCCTCACTGGCCGCCCACGGCTCGACCTCGGGTACCGCGCCGACGCGCGGCGCCTGGTTGTCCTGTGCCGCCCAGGCGGGCGTGCCATCGGTGCCGGGCACGCTGGCGCTGGCCCGGACCGGCGTCCCGTTCGGCTCCGGCGGGCTCCACGCGGCCGGCTCCGGCTGGTCCTGCGGCGCGAGTACCCAGTCGGGCTGCTGCGGGCGGGCCTCCCCGCCACCTCGGGCGGCGGGCGGTGCGGCCTCGTCCTGCGGCCCGGGGGCGCCGTTGCCCCAGGCTGCGGGCTGCGCCGGCTGCTGCTGGGCAGCCCACCCGCCGGAGCGGGCCGGGTCGTCCTGGCCGGGCCAGTTGGACGCCGCCGGTGCCGGCACCTGGGCGGCGCCGCGGGCGGCCGACTCACGCTGCCCCTGGCCGGGCTCGGCCGGGTCGCCCTGGGCCCAGCCCGGAGGCGACTGCTCAGGCGCCGTCCAGGCGGGCTGGTCGTCCCGTCCGGCGCCGCCGACCGCCCACCCGCCCGAGCGGGCGGGGTCGTCCGATGGGGAGTCGACGGTCCAGCCGCCGGAGCGGGCGGGATCGTCCTGCTGGGCCGCGCCAGCGCC
The DNA here is from genome assembly GCF_042650685.1 of Micromonospora sp. GCM10011542. NCBI lineage: Bacteria > Bacillati > Actinomycetota > Actinomycetes > Micromonosporales > Micromonosporaceae > Micromonospora > Micromonospora sp. GCM10011542. The sequence goes on along the minus strand of NZ_JBHSBO010000007.1, from coordinate 140,340 downwards.
CCAGCCACCGGCCTGCGCCGGCTCGGGCTGCTGCTGCTCGGCGCCGGTGCGCCAGTCACCCGCGGCCTGGTCCGGCTGCCCAGCGGTGCCCCACCCGCCGGAGCGGGCCGGGTCGTCCTGCTGGGGAGCGGCGTCGGCGTGCCACCCGCCGGAGCGGGCCGGGTCGTCCTGGGCGGGCCAGGCGGCGGTGGCGGGCGGCACCTGCGCGGCGCCCCGGACGGCCGGTTGGGTCTGTGCCCAGCCGGGCTGCTCCGGCGCACCGGCGTTGCCGGCCCAGGTCGGGCCGCCCTGCTCCGGTGCCCAGCCCTGCTGCTGCGGCGGCCCACCCCACGGGGCCGGCTGCGGCGACTCGGGTGCGCCGCCGGTCCAGGCGGCGGGCTGCGGCGGCTCGCTCGTGCCGGCACCGCTGGCCCAGGCGGGCTGTGCCGGGTCGTTGGCCTGCGGTGCGGCTGCGGCACCCCAGGTCGCGGCCGGCGGCTGGTCCTGCTGGTTCGCCCAGGCGGGGGCGGACGGGTTCGGCCGCGCTGGCGGCGGGGGCGCCCATCCCAGGTCGGGTCCGGCGGCGCCGTAGCCGTTGTCCGGCTGCGCCGGGCGGTCGCCGTACGGCGCCGGTCCGGCGCCCGGTGACACCTCGTCCGGCTCCTGGCCGGTGCGGTGCGGGCCCTCGGACGTCATGGGTGCGCCTCCTCCATCACATGTCGGCCGCCGGTGCCGATCGGTCTCCTCGGCATGGCTGCCGGCGTTGCCGGCGTACCGGCCGTGCCGGCTCCCCGCACCGTATCCGGTGGTCGCGCGGCTGCGTCCGGGGAGCACCGGTCGTCACTGCGCGTTGCCGTTCGGTGTCGAGGAGCTTCTATCGGCTCGACACTGACCGGGCCGGCGGGCGGCGACCGAAGCCCACCGTACCGGGCGCTGCGGCGGGGCGGAATCCCGGTGTCAGGCGGTGGCGAAACGCCGATGGCCCACCCGGCGAGCCGGATGGGCCATCGATCTGGAGGAGATGAGGAATGTCGTGGAGCGTCAGCTCATGTGACGCTGGGCGATGGCGAGGATCTCGTCACGGACCGCCGGCGAGTTGGCGCTGCGCAGCGCGTGCTCGATGGCACGGGCGCGGCGGGTGGCGTCGCGGCGGTTGCGGATTCGCTCGATCATGCTCATTGGTGGTCTCCTCCTGGCTATTCGGTTGTCAGCCCCTTGATGCCTCTATTCAACCGCAGAACGCGGCCAACTTCCATCGATTATTAGGTGAGCTGGGACACCCGCCTAACAATCAAAGGTGAACGGGCCTGGCCGCCGACGTTTCCGTCGTCCAACAGACACGGCCGGTGTGCCGGGCGTTAACCCGTGGCACACCGGCCGTGGCTGGCGTTCCTCCGCCGTCAGGTCCAGGCGAGCAGCGCCGCCTCCGGGTCGGCGAGGAAGTCGCCGATGTCGCGCAGGAACTTCGAGCCCAGCTCGCCGTCGATGATCCGGTGGTCGAAGCTGAGACCCAGCGTCGTGACCTGACGTGGCTTGACCTTGCCCTTGTGCACCCAGGGCATCTCGCGCACCGCGCCGAAGGCCAGGATCGCCGACTCACCCGGAGGCAGGATCGGCGTACCCGTGTCCACCCCGAACACCCCGACGTTGGTGATGGTCAGGGTGCCGCCGGACATGTCCGCCGGCGAGGTACGGCCCGACTTCGCCGTCTGCACCAGGTCGTTGAGCGCGTCCGCCAGCTCTCGCAGCGAGAGTCGGCCGGCGTCCTTCACGTTCGGCACGATCAGGCCGCGCTCGGTGGCCGCCGCGATGCCGAGGTTGACGTACTCCTTGACCACGATCTCGTCGCCGGCCCAGGTCGAGTTGACCATCGGGTGGCGCTTGACCGCCAGCAGCACCGCCTTCGCCACCAGCAGCAGTGGCGAGACCCGTACGTCGCGCCACTCCCGCCGGCCGCGCAGCCGCTCCAACGCCTTCATCGCCCGGGTCACGTCGACGGTCAGGAACTCCGTCACGTGCGGGGCGGTGAACGCCGAGCGGGACATGTTCTCGGCGGTGAGCTTGCGTACCCCCTTGACCGGGATGCGCTGCTCGCGGTCCGCGCCGAAGCTCGCGCTCGCCGTGGCGGGTGCCGTGACGGTCAGTGGCTGGGCTGCGACCGTGGTGCCGCTCGCCGCCCGCTGCACGTCCTCCCGGGTGATCGAGCCCAGCGGGCCCGACCCGGTCAGCGTCGCCAGTTCGACGCCCAGGTCCTTGGCGAGCTTGCGTACCGGCGGCTTGGCCAGCACCGCCCCGGTGGTCGGACCGTCGTGCCCGTTGCGGGCCGGAGCGACCACGGGGGCCGCGGCCACCGGCTGCGGGGCCGGCGCGACCGGCTGCGGCGTCGCCGCCGGAGCCGCCGCGGCCTGGGCCGGGACGGCACCCTTGCGCGGGCGGCGCTTCGCCGCGGTGGTACGCGGGCCGTAGCCGACCAGCACCGCGGTCCGCCCGCCCGGGGCCGGACCACCGATCAGGCCCGGCTCCACCATGCCCTCGGCCGGTGCCACCTCGACGGCGGCCAGCGAGGCGGCCGACGGGGTGGGCAGGTCGCCGCCGGAAGTGGCGGTGGTCGACGGCGCGTCCAGCGGGCCGGCGCCGGGGTCGGTATCGATCGCGATGATCGGCGTGCCGACCTCGACCGTGGTGCCCTCCGGGTGGAAGATCGCCTGCACCTGGCCGGCCCACTTCGCGGGGATCTCCACGGCCGCCTTGGCCGTCTCCACCTCGACGATCGGCTGGTTCAGCTCGATGGTGTCGCCGACCTTGACCAGCCAGGACAGGATCTCGCCCTCGGTCAGCCCCTCGCCCAGGTCGGGCAGGTTGAACGTCTTTATCCGGGACATGTCGCTCACCAACCGAAGGTGCGGTCGACGGCGTCGAGCACCCGGTCGAGGTCGGGCAGGTACTCCTCCTCCACCCGGGCGGCCGGGTAGGGGGTGTCGAAGCCGGTCACCCGCAGCACGGGCGACTCCAGGGAGTAGAAGCACTCCTCGGTGATCCGGGCGGCCAGCTCGGCGCCGAGGCCGATGTTGGACGGCGCCTCGTGCACCACGACCACACGGCCGGTGCGCTTCACCGACTCGTACGCCGCGGTCAGGTCCAGCGGCGAGAGCGAGCGCAGGTCGATGACCTCCAGCTCCCGGCCGTCCTCGGCGGCGGCGGTCGCCGCGTCCAGGCAGGTCCGCACCATCGGGCCGTAGGCCAGCACGGTGACGTCGGTGCCGGGCCGCACGACCCGGGTCGAGTGCAGGGGGTACGCGTCGGACAGCGGCGCGTCCAGGTCGACCTGACCCTTCTCCCAGTAGCGCCGCTTGGGCTCCAGGAAGACGATCGGGTCGTCCGAGGCGATGGCCTGCTGGATCATCACGTACGCGTCCTGCGGGTTGGCGCAGGTCACCACCTTCAGGCCGGCGGTGTGCGCGAAGTACGCCTCCGGTGACTCGGAGTGGTGCTCGACCGCGCCGATGCCGCCGCCGAACGGAATCCGGATCACCATGGGGATGCTGAGCCTGCCGCCCGAGCGATAGTGCATCTTCGCCACCTGCGACACGATCTGGTCGTACGCCGGGTAGACGAAGCCGTCGAACTGGATCTCGCAGACCGGTCGGTAGCCGCGGATGGCCAGGCCGACCGCGGTGCCGATGATGCCGGACTCGGCCAACGGGGTGTCGATCACCCGCTGGTCGCCGAAGTCCTTCTGGAGACCGTCGGTGATCCGGAATACACCGCCGAGCTTGCCGACGTCCTCGCCCATGATGATGACCTTGGGGTCGTTCTCCAGGGCGCGGCGCAGACCGGTGTTGAGGGCCTTGCCGATGGTGAGCGTCTCCGTGGCCATCAGTGGGCGCTCCCCTCGAACGACTCCATGTACCGGCTGAACTTCGCGCGCTGCTCGTCGAGCAGCGGAGACCCGTTGGGATAGACGTGGTCGAACATCGTCACCGGCTCCGGGTTCGGCATCTCGAGCACCCGCTCGCGCAGGTGCACCGACTCACGGCGGGCCTGCTCGTCGACCTCGGCGAAGAAGCCGGCATCGGCGATCTGCTGCTTCTCCAGGAAGGCCTTGACCCGGGCGATCGGGTCCTTCGCCTGCCACGCCTCGACCTCGCTGGCGATCCGGTAGCGGGTCGGGTCGTCGGAGGTGGTGTGCGCGCCCATCCGGTAGGTGTACGCCTCGATCAGGCTCGGGCCCTGCCCGTGCCGGGCGTTGTCCAGCGCGGTGCGGGTGACCGCGTACGTGGCGAGCACGTCGTTGCCGTCCACCCGTACGCCGGGGAAGCCGAAGCCGGCGGCCCGCTGGTAGAGCGGGACACGGGTCTGCCGCTCCAGCGGCTCGGAAATCGCGTACTGGTTGTTCTGGCAGAAGAAGACCAGCGGCGCGTTGAACACGCTGGCCCAGACGAACGCCTCGTTCACGTCGCCCTGGCTGGTGGCGCCGTCGCCGAAGTAGGCGATCGCCGCCTCGCCGTCGTCGGTGCCGGTCTTGCCGTCGATGGTGATCCCCATCGCGTAGCCGGTCGCGTGCAGGGTCTGCGCGCCGATGACGATCGTGTACATGTTGAACTTGAACTCGTTCGGGTCCCAGCCGCCCTGGTCGACGCCACGGAACAAGCCGAGCGGCATGATCGGGTCGATGCCCCGGCAGTAGAGGACGCCGTGTTCCCGGTAGGTCGGGAAGGCCATGTCCTGGGTACGCAGCGCCCGGCCGGAGCCGACCTGGGCGGCTTCCTGCCCGAGCAGGCTGGCCCAGAGGCCCAGCTCGCCCTGGCGCTGGAGAGCGGTCGCCTCGGCGTCCAGCTTCCGGACCAGCACCAGGTCGCGGTAGAGACCGCGGTACTCCTCGTCGGTGAAGTCGACGCGGTACTCTGTGCCGTCCGGCCCGGTGGCGCTCTCGATGCGCTCACCGTCTGGGGTGAGTAGCTGTACCAGCTCGGGGTCGCCGGCCGCGCCCTTCCTGGAGCGGGGTGCCGCCCGCCTGCCGCGGGTGGTGACCCCGGGGTCGCCCTTTGCCATCCGTGTCTCCCTGTCGTGTCTGCGTCGGCACCGGGGGGTCACCCGGCCGCGCAACTCGTGCGCCTGTCCGGCTGCTGCCGGACCGGTTCCTGGCGGCCGCGCCTAGCCCCGGTGGGGGTTGCCGCGCGGCGTGAGCCGGATTCTGGCCGAACCCGGTTCGGGAGCGCCGGCGCTCACCGCGCCTGCCGCGAGGGTGCGCGGAGGTAGCGGCTGCGTTGCCGTCGTGCTCCATATTCGCAGAGGAGGTGAGCGGGCCCACAGTACGCCCGCCCCCCTTTCGGAGCCCGAGATGCTTCGCGGCCTTTGCCCACCTCGTTGCCATGCGCGGCGGGAGGGCTGCCCAGCGCTGATTCGTCACCGTTCGGCCAACTCTGCGTGTCGACACGCTGTGGAGGGTTGGCCAACGCAGCGTTACTGGGTCAGGCTGATGCCCGCAGGCTCGCGCCGATCGGGCAGTTTGCCGGGTTCTCCGTCGACGCGTGCCCTCCATGCTTGCTTGGCGGCCGACGACAGGAGGTGTGCGGTGCACGAGCCAGGTGACGGTCCCGGCCCGCCCGCGCTCGGCAAGCACCGGGCCACCGGCGGCTACCGCCGGGTGGTCGGCGTGCACCGCGCCCCCGGCTCCGGCGCCCCCACCCGGGGCTACCTGTTCACCGTCGCGCTGCTGGCCGGCACCGCCTCGATGCCGATCCTCGCCGCGATCAGCGCCGGCTCGGCCACCGTCGGCAGCACCGCGATGCCGGACAGCGGCACCCCGTTCATTCCCACCCCGTCGGTCGGCCCGGTGGTGCTCCCGCTGCCGGTGACCAGCCAGCCGGCGCTCCCCGTACCGACCCGACCCGGCCCGGTTGCGAGCGCGACCGGGGGCTGGCTGCCCTTCGCGCCCCGGCGCTCTCCCCAGCGGGCCGTGCGCCCGCCGGTCCTGGAGCCACGCCGGGGGGCGGTGCCCCCGCCAGCGCCCCACCCCACCAGCGGCGGCACACCGGCAGGACCCGCTCCCGCGCCGAGTCCGTCCCCGCCCGCCTCGCCCACCAGTCCGCCCGGCCCTGATCCGACCCCGACGCAGACCGCTCCGGCGACGCCGACGCCGACTGCGACCGGTTCCTCGACGGCGACCGCGACGCCGACTGCGACCGGTTCCTCGACGCCGACCGCGACGCCGACTGCGACCGGTTCCTCGACGCCGACCGCGACGCCGACTGCGACCGGTTCCTCGACGGCGACGGCGACTCCTTCCTCGACGGCGACGTCGACCCCGACCAGCAGGCTCTCCGCGCCGGCCCCAACCAGCACGCTCTCCGCGCCGGCCACCGAGCCCACGCCCGGACCGACCGTCCCTGGCGACTCGCCGTCGCCGGTCATCACGCCGGCGTCCCTCAGCCCGTCCCCTGCGCGCGGCGGCTCACCGGCCGCTCGCACCGGCGGCGTGCGCGGCGTGGTCCCTGTCGAGCTGCCCCACATCTGGGGCGATCGTTGAACGACTCCCGCGCCACCGACTGATGAGGCCGACGGCGACGCCCCGCTGCCGACTGGTGGGGCCGACGGAGACGCCCCGCCGCCGACTCGTGAACCGACGGAGACGCCCCATTTCTGGGGCAGCTCGACAGGGACCAAGGGGACATCGCCCGCTGGCCCGCCGGCCCGCTGGCCCGCCGGCCCGCTGGCCCGCCGGCCCGCTGGCCCGCTGGCCCGCCGGCCCGCTGGCCCGCCGGCCCGCTGGCCCGCCGGCCCGCTGGCCCGCCGGCCCGCCGGCCCGCTGGCCCGCCGGCCGTCGGCAGGCGGCGTGCCCGTCCGGAGGACCGTGGCGTAGTCGACCCCCGTCCCGTCGCGCCGGTCCCGGGCACCTCCCCCCGCCCACGGCGGTACGGTGACGATCAGACGGCGCGGAGGGGGGCGGTGGCGTGGGCGGCGGTGCGGAACCCCGCCCGGTCACCGCCAAGCCCGGCTCCGGGTTGCGGATCGCGCGGCTGGTCACCGAGCTGAGCGCCCCGGCCGTCCTGGTGTCACTGCTGATGGTCACCGTCGGCTGGCACAGCTCCCGGGGCACCGGTCACGGTCTCGCCTGGGGCCTGCTCGCCACGCTCTTCGTCACCGGAATCCCGTTCGCCTACATCGTCGGTGGGGTACGTCGCGGCCGGCTCACCGACCACCACATCGGGCTACGCGAACAGCGCCGGGTGCCGCTGCTGGTCGGCCTGGGCTCGGTCGCCGCCGGGCTTGCTCTGCTGGCCGTGCTCGGCGCACCCCGCCCGGTGCTGGCGCTGGCCGTGGCGGGTCTGGTCGGCCTGGTGGTCGCCGTGTCCGTCAGCCACTGGTGGAAGATGTCCATCCACTCGGCGGTGGCCGCCGGCATGGTGGTCATCCTGGTGCTGACCTTCGGGTGGCGGCTGCTGGTCGGTGTGCCGCTGCTGGCCGCGGTCGGCTGGTCCCGGGTCCGGCTGGGAGACCACACCGTGCCGCAGGTGCTGGCCGGCGGGGTACTCGGCGCCCTGATCGCCGGCGTGGTCTTCGGCCTGCTCCGCTGACCCGCCGACCGCCGACCGCCGACCGCCGACCGCTGGCCGTCAGGCGACGACCGCCGACCGCGGCCGCCGGCCGTCAGGCGCCGTCGTCGGCCAGGCGGTGCCGGTTGGCCTCGATCCAGGCGTCCAGTGCGGCCGGGTCGTCCGGGTCGACCCCGTCGGCCATCAGCTGAGCCACCGCCGCGGTGGCCGGGCTGCGCCGCTCGCCGGTCGAGTAGAGCCGGGCGAACTCCGGCACCATCTCCTCGATCGCCTCGTCGGTCTGTGCCGCCGCGGCCTCGGGCAGCCCTCGCTGGCGGGCCGCGTACCGGGCCCAGGCGCGCAGGACCCGGGGCAGCATGGCCGCGTCGTCCATGTCCAGCACCGCGCGCCGGTGCACCCAGTCCAGCAGGAAGAGCCCGGACACGGCGGGGCTCCACCGCATCGGGTCGGCGTCCGGGAAGGTCGCCGAGTGGTCCAGCAGCAGGCTCAGGCAGAAGTGCAGCGACGCCAGCTCCGCGCCGTCCACCGCGTCCAGCCCGAACCGGGCGGCCTCCGGGGCGGCCAGGAACCGTCGGACCAGGTCGGTGCGCTCGGCGGCGGACAGCGGCTCCACCTCGGCCGGTCCGGTCGGGTCGGTGCCGGCGGGGAGCACCGTCAGCCGGGCGCCGACCAGCGCGCGGTCCGTGGCGAGCGAGCCCTCCCCGGGCAGCTCGCCCAGGTCGTCGGTGACCGCCAGGTGCCGGGAAACCTCACCCCGCATCCGGGCCGGGTCCTCCTCGCGGAACCAGGTCAGCTCGTCGTCCGCGCACATCTGCCGGACCTGGTCCAGGATCCGTTCCGCCGGCCCGCCGACGAAGATGTCCTTGGTGATCCCGATGTTGTGGTCGACCAGGGCCACCAGGGCGTGTTCCGGGCCGCCGACGGTGTCGTCGTAGGCGAAGGTGGCGAGGTAGGAGGTCTGGTCGCCGTACACGTCGCCGTAGGCCCAGGTGCCGGTCAGGCGGACCCGGCCGAGCTGGTCGGACCAGACCGGCGCCTGACTGCCCGGGCGGACCCGGTCGGCGCCCTCGGCCTGCGGCACCAGCGCGGCGAAGACCTGCCGGATGGTGGTGGCCGCCGCGACCCGACGGCGGGCGGTGGCGGCGAGGAACCCGGAGACGAACTCCCGTACTGCGGTGTCCCGGTCGGTCTCCGCGATCGCGTAGACGCTGCCGAGCAGCGCGCTGCCGAGCATCTCCGCGTCCAGGGCGGAGTCGAGCTTGGTCACGTCGCGTGCGGCGTGCAGCACCGCGTCGTAGGGGGTCTGAGGCGTGGCCATGCACCGACCCTACGCCGCTTCGGGGCCGAGCAGAGGGGGAGCGAGCCCGGCCGTCAGCGCCGCGCGGCGTCGCGCAGCGCGTCCCGGGCCTGTGCGTAGGAGGCGAGCACGACGCGTACCGGGGCGAGCACGTAGTCTCCGCCCACCGCGGCCACCGCGACGGTCAACCGCTGTTCGGCGCGGCGCCGGACCCGGCGGGCGGCCCAGCGGACCACCGGTCGGGTGAGCGCCGCCACCAGCAGCCCGGCGAGCAGGCCACCGAGCAGCAGGACGGTGGGCAGCGGGACCTCCCCGACCATCGGGTTGTCCAGCGCGGGGAGGCCGAGCGCGCGTAGCGCGTACCCGAGCACCAGCCAGCCCAGGCCGACGACCGCTGCCACGGTGACCAGCCACTGCACGGCACCGACCAGCCGCCACCAGACCGGCCGGCGGTCCAGGCCGAGGTCGGTGCCGGCGACCGCGCGGTCCAGCGCATCGGGCAGGTCGCCGAGGCGGGACCGGGCGGCGGTGGTGACGGCGGCCGGCCAGGCGGCGGGCAGCCCGGCGGCGGCCCGGTCCGCCACGGCCCGGATCGCCAGCCCGAGGGCCGAACGCTGGGCGACCGTCGGGTCCGGCACCGAGGTCGCCGCGACCAGGCTCTCCGCCGGGTCGTCCCGGTCGCCAGTGGGGCCGGGCAGGTGCAGCCGGCGCAGCGGGTCGGGCCGCAGCCGCCGCCAACCCCGTACCAGCGGCCAGCCGGTGACCGTGCCGGCCCGGTGGCGGTACGCCCGTTCGGCCGCGTCGGCCACGGTCGGTACGCCGGCCGCGCCGGCCAGCGCCCGGTTCAGCGCGGCGACCGCGCCGTCGTCCGGCCCACCCGCCGGGCGGGCGGAGCCGACCAGTTCGTCCAGCCCGGCGACCACGGCGTCCACGTCGCCGGCGAGCCGGCGCAGCGCCGCCTGCCGCTCCGCCACCGTGCGCTCCAGAGCCGAGCGCAGCCCGACCATCCCGGCCGGGTCGATGGCGGTCGTGGCCAGCAGCGGCACGTCGCCGAGCCCGTCGGCATCGAGCAGTCGCCGTAGGTCGTCGAGGACCCGGGGCAGCTCGGCCGGGGGCAGCCGGTCGGCCTGGTTGAGCACGACCAGGGTGACGTCGCGGTGCCGGTGGAACTCGCGCAGGTAGCTGTCGTGGATCACCCGGTCGGCGTACTTCTGCGGGTCGACCACCCAGACCACCTGGTCGACCAGGCCGAGCAGCCGGTCCACCTCGAGCCGGTGGGAGCGCTGCACCGAGTCGAAGTCGGGCAGGTCGAGCAGGATCAGCCCGTGCAGCGCCGTCTCGTCGTCGGCGTCCAGCGCGCTCTCCCGGACGAAGCGGTGCCGGGGCAGGACGCCGATCCAGTCCAGCAACCGGGTCGCGCCCTCCAGCGGCCCCCACACGCAGGCGTGGGTGACGCCGGTGGTGGGGCGGCGCACCCCGACCGGCGAGAGTTCCAGCCGGGCCAGCGCGTTGAACAGGCTGGACTTGCCGCTGCCGGTGGCGCCGGCCAGGGCGACGACGGTGTGGTCCCGGGACAGCGCGAGCCGGGTGCCGGCCCGCTCGACCACGGTGTGCGCGGGCACCAGGTCGCCGTCGGGCAGCAGGCCGTCGACGGCGGCCAGGAAGCGGCGTACCGCGTCCAGGCGGGCGAGCAGCGCGTCGGGGTCGACCCGCTGGTCACCGCGGAACGCCTCGCGCACCCGGCCGACGATGTTGGTCACCGGGTACCCCTCTCGTCGGCGGCGGGCAGGTCGGAAGCGTCGTCTCCGGTCAGGCCGCTGCGGTGCCGGGCCAGCTCCACCCGGCCGGCGGCGCGGCGCAACGCGGTGCCGGCGTCCGCCTCCGGGCGGGCCTCGGCGGTGCGGATCAGGTAGCGGTCGGCCTCCGCGTCGAGCAGCGCCCGGACCCGGTCGAGCAGGTCGGCCCGGGCCTTGTTGGCCAGGGTACGGACCGCCTGGTCGCCGAAGATCGCCTGGAGCACGGCCTGCGCGGCCACGGTGGTGCCCGCGCCCGTGGCCAGCTCCAACCCGGTCGGGATGAACGCCGTCGAGGCGAACACGGCGATCATCACGGCCAGCCCGGTGGCGTTGACCGCGTACGCCGCGGTGCGGGCCACGAAGCGCTTGTCGCCGCCCTCGACCCGGACCAGCTCCAGCACACCGCGCTGCCAGTCCCGGACCAGCCGTTCGGCGCGCTCGGGCAGGTCGTCGGCCGGGTGGGCGAGCCCCGGTTCGAGCAGAACCGCCCCGGCCGGGTGCGCCTTCCAGGCGGTGTACGCGTTCTCCGCCGCCTCGGCGGACACCCCGCGCAGCAGCGTGACCAGCTGCGACTCGATGGCGTGGCGCAGCTCGGCGGCGGGTGCCGCCCGGCCGGTGACGGCGGCGACCACCCGGTCACGGAGCCGCCCGATCCTGGCCTCCAGGGTGCGGAAGAACTCGCCGGTGCCGACGAACTCCTGCCACCGGGCGAGCACCTCGCCGCGGAGCAGCCGGCCGTCCTGCAGCCCCTGCTCGACCGTGCGGTGCGCGCCCCGGTACGCGGCGCGGACCCGCTCGTCGAGCGCGTCGGCGGCGGTGACCTGCTCGTCGGCGGCGTCGGCCAGCTGCTCGACCGCCGGGTGCAGCGCGGCCAGCGCCCCGTCCAGGGTCTGCCGGACCACTGCCGACCGGGCGTCGGCGTCGGCGGCCAGCCGGGCGAACCAGTCGGCCAGCGGAGCGGTGACCCGCTCGGGCAGGAGCCCCTGGCCGTCGACCCAGGTCTCCGGCAGCACGAAGAGCGGGGCCCGCCCGAGGTCCTGTGCGGCGAGCATCTCCGACAGGTGGGTGGCGATCTCGTCGGCCGCCTCCGGGGGCACCCGGTCCAGCACCATGGCGATGACCGCGCCCCGGGCCCGGGCGCTGCGCAGCAGCTCCCAGGGCACCGCGTCGGCGTACCGGGCGGCGGTGGTGACGAAGAGCCAGAGATCCGCGGCGGCGAGCAGTTGGCCGGCCAGCGCCCGGTTGGCGTCGACCACCGAGTCGATGTCCGGCGCGTCGAGGAAGGCCAGGCCGGCCGGGAGCGCGGGGGCGGTGACGAGGTGCAGGGCCCGCGGGTCCTCGCTCGGCTCGGTGGTCCGGGTGAGCCCGGGCAGCAACTCGCCCTGACGGAACCAGGCGGCGTCGGACGGGTTGCAGACCAGCACCGGGGAGCGGGTGGTCGGCCGGAGCACCCCGGCGGCGCTCACCCGGGCCTTGACCAGGCTGTTGACCAGGGTCGACTTGCCGGCGCCGGTGGAGCCGCCGACCACCACGAGCAGGGGAGCGTCGAGCCGGGCGAGTCGGGGCAGCAGGTAGTCGTCGAGCTGGTCGGCCAGCCCCGCGGCGGTCTGCCGGGCGGGCTCGGCCGAGGGCAGCGCGAGGGGATAGCGGGTCGCGCCGATCGCGGCCCGCAGGCCGCCGAGCGCGCCGGGGAGGCTGTCGTCCCCGGTGGTCGCGGGCTGGTCCTCCGCGGCGTCCGAGGAGCCGGTGCGGGCTGCGACGGCGGGCGCGCCGGAACTGGTGGCGGAATCGCCTTGCGTCGTCACCGCTAAAGCGTGCCCGACCGATGCAAGGGAAGACAACCGGACGGTAATAACGGCTGGGTTGCGTCGGGTTGGCTCAACCCGGATTTGACGATCGCGGAGGGCGTGGCACTATTGAGTCAAGTCCACTCAACTTGTGGGCGGCCCGCTCCGGGCGGTGCCCACCAGGCAGCACGCGGGCGGTGCCCGTCACCTGCTCAACCTTACGAAGCGAGGAAGCGAAGATGGCACGTGCGGTCGGTATCGACCTCGGCACGACGAACTCCTGCGTCAGCGTTCTCGAGGGCGGTGAGCCCACCGTCATCGCCAACGCTGAGGGCTCGCGGACGACCCCGTCGATCGTCGCGTTCGCCCGTAACGGCGAGGTGCTCGTCGGTGAGGTCGCCAAGCGGCAGGCGGTGACGAACCCGGACCGGACGATCCGCTCGGTCAAGCGGGAGATCGGCACCAACTGGTCCGTCGACATCGACGGCAAGAAGTACACCCCGCAGGAGATCTCGGCCCGGACGCTGATGAAGCTCAAGCGGGACGCGGAGGCGTACCTGGGCGAGCAGATCACCGACGCGGTGATCACCGTCCCGGCCTACTTCAACGACGGCCAGCGCCAGGCCACCAAGGAGGCCGGTGAGATCGCCGGCTTCAACGTGCTGCGGATCGTCAATGAGCCGACCGCCGCCGCCCTGGCGTACGGGCTGGACAAGGGCTCCAAGGAGCAGACCGTCCTGGTCTTCGACCTCGGCGGCGGCACCTTCGACGTGTCGCTGCTGGAGCTGGCCGAGGGCGTCATCGAGGTCAAGTCGACCAGCGGTGACAACCACCTCGGTGGCGACGACTGGGACCAGCGGATCATCGACCACCTGGTGAAGACCTTCCGCGGCGAGCACGGCATCGACCTGGGTCAGGACAAGATGGCCCTGCAGCGGCTCCGTGAGGCCGCCGAGAAGGCCAAGATCGAGCTGTCCGCGGCCACCACCACCAACATCAACCTGCCGTACATCACCGCCGGCTCCGCCGGCCCGCTGCACCTCGACGTGACGCTCAGCCGCGCCGAGTTCCAGCGGATGACGCAGGACCTGCTGGACCGCTGCAAGGGCCCGTTCGAGCAGGCCGTGAAGGACGCCGGGATCAAGATTTCCGACGTCGAGCACGTGATCCTGGTCGGCGGCTCGACCCGGATGCCGGCCGTGACCGACCTGGTCAAGCAGCTCACCGGCCGCGACCCGAACAAGGGCGTCAACCCGGACGAGGTCGTCGCCGTCGGCGCCGCGCTGCAGGCCGGTGTGCTCAAGGGCGAGGTCAAGGACGTCCTGCTGCTCGACGTGACCCCGCTGAGCCTGGGCATCGAGACCAAGGGTGGCATCTTCACCAAGCTGATCGAGCGCAACACCACCATCCCGACCAAGCGCTCCGAGGTCTTCACCACGGCGGACGACAACCAGCCGTCGGTACTGATCCAGGTGTTCCAGGGTGAGCGGGAGATCGCGGCCTACAACAAGAAGCTCGGCACCTTCGAGCTGACCGGCCTCCCGCCGGCGCCGCGCGGCGTGCCGCAGATCGAGGTCGCGTTCGACATCGACGCCAACGGCATCGTCAACGTGCACGCCAAGGACCTGGGCACCGGCAAGGAACAGAAGATGACGATCACCGGTGGCTCCTCGCTGCCGAAGGATGACATCGAGCGGATGCGTCGGGACGCCGAGGAGCACGCGGAGGAGGACAAGCGCCGCCGCGACGACGCCGAAACCCGCAACGTGGCCGAGGCGCTCCAGTGGCAGACCGAGAAGTTCCTGGCCGAGAGCGGCGACAAGCTGCCCAGCGAGAACCGCGAGCAGCTCAACGAGGCGCTCGGTGAGCTGCGCGGCGCCCTCGGCGGGCAGGACATCGAGAAGATCAAGTCGGCGCACGAGCGGCTGGCGCAGGTCTCCCAGCAGGCCGGTTCACTGCTCTACTCGCAGCAGGCCGAGCAGGGTCAGCAGCCCGGCGGCGAGGCTGGCCCGGGTGCCACCGGGGCGACCGGCCCGCAGGCCGGCGGTGCCGGCGGTGCCGACGACGTGGTCGACGCGGAGATCGTGGACGAGGACGGCAAGAAGTGACCGTCGGCCTCCGACACGTACCTGATGGCGAAGGGATGAGGTAGCCGCATGACGCAGAAGCCACGAGCCGCCGACCCGGGCGACACCGGGTCGGCGCCGGGTGGCTCCGCGCCCGCCGAGCCGGCCACCGGCGACGGGGAGCGGGTCGTCATCCGCAACAACCGCAAGATCGGCGACACGGCGGAGCCGGAGGGCACCGCCACCGACGCCGGCAGCGACGTACCGGCCGAGGGCCTGGTCGAGGACGCCGAGATCGTGGTCGACGAGATCGAGATCGAGGCCACTTCGGTCGACGGGCCCACTCCGGCGGGTCCGCCCGTGGTGGACGCCCCGGCGCAGCCGGTGGGCGGCGGCGGCACCGGCACGCCGCTCGGCGCCGAGATGGAGGCGCTCCGCGCCGAGCTCGACGAGCGGACGCGGGACCTGCAGCGGGTGTCGGCGGAGTACGCCAACTACCGCAAGCGGGTGGACCGGGACCGCAGCCTGGTTCAGGAGCAGGCGACCGGCTCGGTGCTCGCCGCGCTGCTGCCGATCCTGGACGACCTGGACCGGGCCCGGGAACACGGCGACCTGGTCGGGCCGTTCGGCACGGTGGCGGACCAGCTCACCAGCGCGCTGGGCAAGTTCGGCCTGACCGCCTTCGGCGAGCAGGGCGACCCGTTCGACCCGACCCGGCACGAGGCGGTCGCGCACCAGACCTCGGCCGACGTCAGCGAGCCGACCTGCGTGCAGGTCATGCGCCGTGGCTACCAGCTCGGTGAGCGGCTGTTGCGGCCGGCACTGGTCGCGGTCGCGGATCCGGAATAGTGCGAGACGGTGACCGGGCCGTCCCACCCGCCGTTCGGCGGGTGGGACGGCCGGGCCACGACGGTCGGAAGGGGGTGGACCGGTGAGTTCCAAGGACTGGCTCGAGAAGGACTTCTACGCCGTGCTCGGCGTGGACAAGGCCGCCTCCGCGGACGACATCAAGAAGGCGTACCGCAAGGTGGCCCGGGAGTCGCACCCGGACCACAACCCGGGCGACCCCAAGGCCGAGGAACGGTTCAAGGCCGCGTCCGAGGCGTACAACGTGCTGTCCGACGCCGGCCGCCGTCGGGAGTACGACGAGATGCGCTCGCTGTTCGGTTCCGGCGCGTTCCGGCGTGGCGCCCGCGCGGGGGGCCAGCCGGGCGGCATGCCGTTCGACGTCTCCGACCTGTTCGGCGGCGGCGGGGCCGGAGCCGGTGACCGCCGCTTCGGCGGGGCCGGCTTCCAGGACCTGTTCAGCTCGATCTTCTCCGGCGGCTCGGCCGGGGGCCAGGCCGCGCCACGCGGCCCGGCCCGGGGCCGGGACGTGGAGACCGAGGTGGCGCTGGACTTCGGGGACGCGGTACGCGGGGTGACCCTGCCCCTGACGCTGCGCGCCCCGGGTGTCTGCGACACCTGCCACGGCAACGGTGCCAAGCCCGGCACGCAGCCGCGTACCTGCCCGGTCTGTCATGGCGCCGGGGTGACCACCCGTAACCAGGGCTCGTTCAGCTTCTCCGAGCCGTGCCGCAACTGTCAGGGCGTCGGCACGGTGGTCGAGGAGAAGTGCCCGGAGTGCCACGGCAGCGGCGGGGTCACCAAGACCCGCACGCTGAACGTGCGGTTCCCGGCCGGGGTGGCCGACGGCCAGCGAATCCGGCTGGCCGGGCGGGGCGAGCCGGGCGAGCGTGGCGGCCCGGCCGGTGACCTGTTCGTGCACGTCAAGGTGCGGCCGGACGAGCTGTTCGGGCGTACCGGTGACGACCTGACGCTGACCGTGCCGGTCACCTTCACCGAGGCCGTACTCGGCACGGACCTGCGGGTGCCCACGCTCGACGGCGCGGTGACCCTGCGGGTGCCGCCGGGTACGCCCAGCGGGCGGGTGTTGCGGGCGCGGGGCAAGGGTGTGGTCCGCCGCGACGGGCAGGCCGGCGACCTGCTGGTCACGCTCGACGTGGTGGTGCCCGCACGGGTGTCCGACGAGGCGCGGGCGGCGCTGGAGGCGTTCGCCGAGCAGACCCCGCCGGCCGCCCGGGAACATCTCGACGCACGGGTGCGTCGGGTCGGTTAGCGCGGTGGATGGACGCGGAGGTGAGCGGCATGTCGGGCGAGTTCCTCGGTTCGGGTGACCCTGCCTACGAGGCCAAGGTGCTGATGATCTCGGTCGCGGCACGGATGGCGGGGATGCACCCACAGACCCTGCGCCAGTACGACCGCCTCGGCCTGGTGCAGCCGGGCCGGGCGGCCGGGGGCGGGCGCCGGTACAGCGTTCGTGACGTGGTGCTGCTGCGCGAGGTGCAGCGGCTCAGCCAGGACGACGGGATCAACCTGGCCGGCGTCAAGCGGATCATCGGGCTGGAGCGGCTGCTGGAGCAGGCGCAGCAGCGGGTGGCCCGCCTGGAAGCCGAACTGGACGCCGCGTACCGCCGCGTGGCGGAGCTGGAATCGCTGGCCCGCTTCCCCGGCCGCGACCTGGTGCCGACCAACCGCACCTCCACCGCCCTCGTGGTCTGGCGGCCCCGGCGGGCGCCCGACCGCTGATCCGCCGCTCACCCGGATTCCGTCACTTCGGCCCGGCCCGCTCGCCGATTCCTCGGCGTGGGCCGGGCCGCTTCCGCTAGCCTGTCCATAAGGTTCCTATCGGCTTAATCCGGACCAACCGGATGGCGAGGGGGAGCGATGGCGGAGCCGGCGAAGAAGGCGGCCCAGCAGGTGGCTCAACAGACGGAGGACCGGCTGGAACACCTGGCCGACACCGTCCGCGAGAAGTTCGACAAGGTGACCGGGGAAAGCTTCCGGGACCGGATCACCGACGGGCGGTTCATCGACCAGGTCGACCACGGCGTCGACCAGGGGCGGGCCGAGACGCGCCCGAAGCAGGACTGACCGGTCACCGACGTGCGGGCCGGGACCCACGGGGGGTCCCGGCCCGTTCGCCGTGTGCGGGCCGGGACGCGGTGACGCTGCGGCGGGGGCCCCGGCCCGTTCGCCATGTGCGTGCCGGGACGCGGTGACGCTGCGGCGGGGGTCGCGGCCCGTTCGCCGTTCAGGAATGCGGGAAGGCGTCAGCCGAGGCGGCGGTTCTCCCGGACCAGACCGCCCTCGCACCAGTCCCGGTAGACGAAGAGGTCGGGTCGGGCCAGCAGCACCCGGCCGTTGTGCGCCCAGGTCTTCATCAGCTCGTCGCCCTCGCGTTCGGCCTGCTCGACCAGCTTGCGGAAGCGGCGCTTGGGGTGGGCGCGGAAGTTGGTCCGGATGCCGTCGGCGGCGTAGATGTAGAGGCAGTGCAGGGCGAACCGTCGGGCCGGGCAGGTCGGGTCCATCGCCAGGTCGAAGAGCGTCAGCACCAGCCGGTCACCGGAGACCAGCAGGTCCCAGTCCGGCGGCATCGACGCCAGCGGCACCGAATCGGGTTGGTACGCCCATGCTCGCAACTCCGCCGGAGTCGGATCGACGGGGTTGGCGAAGCCGTGGAACGTCGACTCCTGCACGCTCACCGGCCAACCTTCCGCTCTCGCCCGCGTTGGCACTGGCCACCCGCGGACCGGGCTGCTGGGGCGAAACGGTAACCCGCCGTCGTGTGCCGCGGTAGTCCCCGGGGGGAGCAATTCGGCAACCGTTGGCCCGGCCCGGTCAGCCGGACGGTCGACCCGTGCGGGTGCCGCCGCTGCCGTACAAGCCGGAGCCACGGCAGCGGCGGCGGGCGGGTCAGTCCGTGGCGGCGACCTGCTCGCGGCGCTGGGCGGCCGCGCGGCCGCGCAGCCACCGTTTGAACCACGGGAAGTCCGGCAGCCGGGCCAGCATCGGGCCGGTCACCACGGTGATCAGCACGTACGCGGTGGCGAGCGCGGCCAGCCGTGGCTCGACGCTGCCGGCGGCCACCGCGAGACCGGCGATGACGATGGAGAACTCACCCCGGGGCACCAGCGCGAGGCCGGCCCGCCAACGACCGGGCTCGGCGATGCCGACCCGGCGTGCGGCGAGATAGCCGGTGAGGGTCTTCGTCGCCATCGTGATCACAGCCAGCGCGAGCGCCGGCAGCAGCACCGGCGGGATGTCCCGCGGGTCGGTGACCAGCCCGAAGAAGACGAAGAACACCGCGGCGAACAGGTCCCGCAGCGGGGAGAGCAGCTGGGTGGCGTGGTGCGCCACCGGGCCGGAGAGCGCGATGCCGACCAGGAACGCGCCGACCGCCGCCGACACCTGGAGTTTCGCGGCGACGCCGGCGATCAGCAGGGTCAGACCGAGTACGCCGAGCAGCAGCGCCTCCGGGTCCTTCGCCGACAGGGCGGACGAGATCAGATGGCCGTACCGGATGGCGACCACCAGCACGAGCAGCACGGTGCCGACCGCGACGCCCAGCGCGATGCCGCCGCCGAGCAGGCCGGTGCCGGCCAGCACCGCGGTGACCAGCGGCAGGTAGAGCGCCATGGCCAGGTCCTCGATCACCAGGACCGAGAGGATCACCGGCGTCTCGCGGTTACCGAGCCGGCCCAGGTCGGCCAGGACCTTGGCGATTACCCCGGAGGAGGAGACCCAGGTGATGCCGGCGAGCACCAGGGCGGCCACCCAGTCCCAGCCGAGCAGCAGGGCGAAGATGGCACCGGGCAGCGCGTTGAGCACGCCGTCGATCAGGCCGGCCGGGGCCGCCGAGCGAAGGTTGCCCACCAGTTCGTTGGCCGAGTACTCCAGACCGAGCATCACCAGCAGCAGGATCACGCCGATCTCGGCGCCGACCGCGAAGAACTCCTCGCTGGCGTTGAGCGGCAGCAGCCCGCCGTGCCCGAACGCGAGCCCGGCGAGCAGGTAGAGGGGGATGGGCGAGAGGCCGACCCGGCGGCTGAGCCGGCCGAGGAGCCCAAGCAGAAGCAACAGCGCGCCGACTTCGACGAGCAGTGTGGTGGTTTCGTGCATCCGCCTCAGCCGTCCGGGTCACTGTCGGCGAGGATGGCGGACACGCCGTCGAGACCCTTGCGGGTCCCGACCACGACCACCACGTCACCGGCCGCGAAGCGGAAGGAGGGGTCGGGCGACACGTTCACCTCACCGTGGCGGAGCACCGCCACGATCGAGGCGCCGGTGCGGGTACGCGCCTTGGTGTCACCGAGCTTCCGGTTGACGTACGCCGAGCCGGCCGGAATGGCGATCTGCTCGGTGAGCAGCCCGGCTGCCTGCTCGCGCAGCCCGGAGAGCTGACCGAGCATCAGCGACGCGCCGAGGATGTCGGCCAGCGCCTCCGCCTCGTCGTCGGTCAGCGGGATGTCGGCCTGGCAGGCGTCGGGGTCGTCCGGGTCGTAGAGGACGAGATCACGGCGGCCGTTGCGGTGGGAGACGACGCCCAGTCGGCGTCCGGACTCCGTCACCAGATCGTGGCGTACCCCGATCCCCGGCAGGGCGGTCTGCTCAACACGTACTCGCACGCGCCAAGGCTACCGCTTGTTGAACCAGGCGTAGATCTTGGTCGAAGTCGGCCCCTCCAGGGGCACTTTCCCGCCAAGATCTACGCCTGGTTCGGCGCCGGACGCGCGGTGGTCAGCGCAGGCTGGCGAAGAACTCGCGGATGTCGGCGACCAGCACGTCGGTGGCCTGGTGGGCGGCGTAGTGGCCACCCACGTCGCCGCGCCCGGCGACGTCCGCGTCGTACGCCGTCCACCGGACGATGTTGGCGTGGTCCCGCTCGGCGAAGCGGCGGATGGACTGGAAGTCGCCGGGGAACATGGCCAGCGCGGTCGGCACGGTCGTCGGGCCGGTCAGTGGCTCGCCCGCGTGGGCGTCCTCCCAGTAGAACCGGATCGCCGAGGCCGCCGTGCCGGTGAACCAGTAGAGCGCCACGTTGGCCAGGATGAATTCGGCGTCCAGGCTCTCGTCGAAGAGCTGGGCGTTCCAGGCCAGCAGCCCGACCGGTGAGTCGGCCAGTGCGAACGCGAGCGTCTGCGGCTGCTGGCTGTGCACCTGGTTGAAGGAGAACTTGTTCTCGTAGAACCACTGGAGGTGCCCCAGCGCCGCCTGGTCGGCGTCGGAGAGCCCGACGAACTCGGCCGGGTCGCCGGAGGGGAACGAGAAGAGCTGGGTCACGTGCACGCCGAGCACGTGTTCCGGGTCGGTCCGGCCCAGCTCCGGGGCGACCATCGAGCCGGCGTCGTTGCCGACCGCCCCGTACCGGTCGTAC
Source organism: Micromonospora sp. GCM10011542 (assembly GCF_042650685.1). Lineage (NCBI taxonomy): Bacteria > Bacillati > Actinomycetota > Actinomycetes > Micromonosporales > Micromonosporaceae > Micromonospora > Micromonospora sp. GCM10011542. The sequence continues at coordinate 119,642 of NZ_JBHSBO010000007.1, read as the reverse complement.
CCCAGCCGGCTCATCAGCTCGGCCCAGGCGCGGGCGGTGCGGTACCGGTTCCAGCCGGCGCTACGGGTCGGGCCGGAGAAGCCGAAGCCGGGCAGCGACGGGATGACCACGTGGAAGGCCGGCGCGTCCGGCGCGGCCGGCTCGGTGAGCGGGGCGATGACGTCCAGGTACTCCAGCACCGAGCCGGGCCAGCCGTGGGTGAGCACGAGCGGGGTGGCGTCCGGCCGGGACGAGCGGACGTGCAGGAAGTGGATCTGGTCGCCGTCGATCTCGGTGACGAACTGGGGGTGCGCGTTGAGCTGGGCCTCCACCGCCCGCCAGTCGAACCCGTCGCGCCACTTCTCCGCGAGGGCGCGGACCCGCTCGGTGGGCATCCCGTACGCGGCGCCGGCATCGGGCAGCTCGGCAGGCCAGATCGTGCGGCTCAGCCGGGCGGCGAGGTCGTCGAGGGCGGTCTGCGGGATCTCGACGCGGAACGGGCGGATCGCGGTGCCGGTCATCTCGGGACTCCTTCGGAACGGAATGTTTCGTTCTGCTACGACGATAGCAGACCGGAACGATCCGTTCCACTGATAGTCTGGGGGTATGCCGACCCCCACCGGAAAGGCCGCCGCGCCCCTGGCCGGCCGTCGTGCCCAGGCCGCCCGCAACGACGAGGTGATCCTCGAAGCCGCCCGCGCGGTCTTCCTCGACGACCCGAAGGCGCCGATCGCCGCCGTCGCCGAACGCGCCGGCGTCGGCATCAGCGCCCTCTATCGGCGGTACGCGGGCAAGGAGGACCTGCTGCGTCAGCTCTGCCACGACGGGTTGCGCCGCTACCTCGCCGAGGCCGAGGCGGCGCTCGCCGAGCAGGACGACTGGACCGCGTTCGCCGGGTTCCTGGCCCGGGTGGTGGACGCCGACGTGCACTCGCTCACCGTCCACCTGGCCGGTACCTTCACCCCGACCGAGGAGATGGGCCGGGACGCGATGCGGGCCAACGAGCTGGCCACCGCGCTGGTCGAGCGGGCCCACGCGAGCGGGCGGTTGCGCCCCGACGTGGTGGTGCAGGACCTGGGGCTGCTGCTGGAGGGGTGCGCCGCGGTGCGCGTACCGGATCCGCGGCGCACGGCGGAGCTGCGCCGCCGCCAGCTCGCGGTGCTGCTGGCCGGCCTGTCGACGGCGGCCGACGCCGACCCGCTGCCCGGCCCGCCCCCGGCGGCCGGGGAGTTCGACTGGCGGTGGCGGCCCCGAGAGTGATGGGCGTCACAGCGCTAGGGTTGAGCGGAATACGCTCAACCCTGGTTGCGTCCAACCCAGTGGACAACGCCGATCCGGGGGAGCCCATGAACACCGAACGCCTCACCACCAAGAGCCGCGAGACCATCACCGGTGCCGTCGCGCTGGCCAACCAGCGCGGTCACGCCACCGTGGAGCCCTGGCACCTGCTGCTGTCCCTGCTGGACACCGACGGTTCGACCGCCGCCGGCCTGCTGCGCGCCGCCGGGGCCGACCCTGCCGAGCTGCGCCGGGCCGCCCAGCGCGCGGTCGACGCCCTGCCGGCCGCCCGTGGCTCCAGCATCGCCGAGCCGACCCTGGCCCGCGAGTTCGTCAACGCCATCGGCGCCGCCGAGCAGATCGCCCGGCCGCTGGGTGACGAGTACACCTCCACCGAACACCTGCTCGCCGGCCTGGCCCGGGTAGGCGGTGCCGTGTCCGGCGCGCTGAAGGCTGTCGGCGCCACCGAGGAGAACCTGGTCGCGGCCTTCCCGACCGTGCGCGGCGGAGACCGGCGGGTCACCACCGCCGACCCCGAGCAGACCTACCAGGCCCTGGCCAAGTACGGCGTCGACCTGACCGCCAGCGCCCGGGACGGCAAGATCGACCCGGTCATCGGCCGGGACTCGGAGATCCGCCGGGTGATCCAGGTGCTCTCCCGGCGTACCAAGAACAACCCGGTGCTGATCGGCGAGCCCGGCGTCGGCAAGACCGCGATCGTCGAGGGCCTGGCCCAGCGGATCGTGGCCGGCGACGTACCCGAGTCGCTGCGCGACAAGAAGCTCGTCTCGCTGGACCTCGGCGCGATGGTCGCCGGCGCGCAGTACCGCGGCCAGTTCGAGGAGCGGCTCAAGTCCGTCCTGGAGGAGATCAAGAACTCCAACGGGCAGGTCATCACGTTCCTGGACGAGCTGCACACCGTGGTCGGCGCCGGCAAGGGCGAGGGCTCGATGGACGCCGGCAACATGCTCAAGCCGATGCTCGCCCGCGGTGAGCTGCGGATGGTCGGCGCCACCACGCTGGACGAGTACCGCGAGCACATCGAGAAGGACCCGGCGCTGGAGCGCCGCTTCCAGCCGGTGCTGGTCGGCGAGCCGACCATCGAGGACACCATCGGCATCCTGCGCGGGCTCAAGGAGCGCTACGAGGTGCATCACGGGGTCCGGATCACCGACGCCGCGCTGGTCGCCGCCGCCACCCTCTCCGACCGCTACATCACCGACCGCTTCCTGCCGGACAAGGCGATCGACCTGGTCGACGAGTCCGCGTCCCGGCTCCGGATGGAGATCGACTCCCGGCCGGTCGAGGTGGACGAGATCGAGCGGGCGGTGCGCCGGTTGGAGATCGAGGAGATGGCGCTGGCCAAGGAGCCGGACGCCGCCTCCGCCGAGCGGCTGGAGCGGCTGCGCAAGGAGCTGGCCGACAAGCGCGAGCAGCTCACCGCGCTCTCCGAGCGCTGGCAGACCGAGAAGAGCCACATCACCAAGCTCTCCACCGCCAAGGAGGAGCTGGAGCGGCTCGGCGGTGAGGCCGAGCGGGCCGAGCGCGACGGCGAGCTGGAGCGCGCGGCCGAGCTGCGCTACGGCCGGATCCCCGCCCTCAAGGTGGAGCTGACCCAGGCCGCGGAGGAGCTGGCCCGGCTCCAGGCCGACGGCGCCATGCTCAAGGAGGAGGTCGGCGCGGACGACATCGCCGCCGTGGTCGCCTCCTGGACCGGCATCCCCGCCGGTCGGCTGCTGGAGGGCGAGACCGCCAAGCTGCTCCGGATGGAGGAGTCGCTGGGCTCTCGCGTGGTCGGCCAGACCGAGGCGGTCGGTGCGGTCTCCGACGCGGTCCGCCGCGCCCGCGCCGGGGTCGCCGATCCGGACCGCCCGACCGGCAGCTTCCTCTTCCTCGGCCCGACCGGTGTCGGCAAGACCGAGCTGGCCAAGGCGCTCGCCGAGTTCCTCTTCGACGACGAGCGGGCGATGGTCCGCATCGACATGAGCGAGTACGGCGAGAAGCACTCCGTCGCCCGCCTGGTCGGTGCCCCGCCCGGCTACGTCGGGTACGAGGAGGGCGGCCAGCTCACCGAGGCGGTGCGCCGCCGGCCGTACTCGGTGATCCTGCTCGACGAGGTGGAGAAGGCCCATCCGGACGTCTTCGACGTGCTGCTCCAGGTGCTCGACGACGGTCGACTCACCGACGGGCAGGGCCGCACGGTGGACTTCCGCAACGCGATCCTGATCCTCACCTCCAACCTCGGGTCGTCGGTGATCAGCGACCTGACGCTGGCCGAGGAGCAGCGGCGCGAGGGGGTGCTCGCGGTGGTCCGCTCGCACTTCAAGCCGGAGTTCCTCAACCGGCTGGACGACATCGTGGTCTTCGCCGCGCTGCGCGGGGACGACCTGCGCTCGATCGTGGACATCCAGCTCGACCGGATGCGACGCCGGTTGGCGGATCGCCGGCTCGGCCTGGAGATCACCGACGCGGCCCGGGGCTGGCTGGCCGAACACGGCTACGACCCGATCTACGGGGCCCGCCCGCTGCGCCGCCTGGTCCAGACCGCGATCGGCGACCAACTGGCCAGGGCCCTCCTGTCGGGCACCATCCGCGACGGCGACACGGTCAAGGTCGACCTGACCACCCCCACGAACACCCTCACGGTAACCCCAGCCTGACCCGCGCCCCCGCCCCCGCCCACCCGGGTTGATCAAGAGGTTCGCGTCATCGAGGACGCTTCCCATGACGCAAACCTCTTGATCAACAGGGTGGAGCGGGGGCGGGCGGGGAAAGGATGAGGGCATGTTCGGGATCGGGAAGAAGCAGTGGGAGCGGGAACTGGACGCGGCCGCCGACGAGTTGGCTCGGGCCGACACGTTGGCGTTCGGCGGGGTGGGCATCGCCGGGGCGTTGCTACCGGTGACCGAGGCGTACCGGCGGATCGAGGCCGACCTCGAGGAACACCCCGAGGAGGTACGCCGGCAACTCGACCGGCTGCTGGCCGAGGGCTCACCGGCCGGCCGTGCGTACGCGGCCACGCTGCTGGAGCGGATCGACCCGGCGGCGGCACGGGCGGCCTGGACGGCGCTGCGGGACGACCCGACCGAGTTCACCACGTTCACCGGATGCGTGATGGGGCGCGCCACCCTCGGTGGCTACGCCGCGGATCGGCTCGCCGCCGCCTGATCTTGATCTGCTCGTCGACGAACGCTGGCTGATCGGTGCTGCCGGCGTTTGCCGGCTTTCCGTACGTTGCCAGCCATGAGCCCGCCCGCCGCGCTGGTCCGTCCACCCCGTCCCACCATCGTCACCGTGGCGTTCTGGCTGCAACTGACCGCCGTGCTGCTGCTGCTCGCCCTGATCGGGTTGGTGGTCGCCGAGGCGGTGCACTTCGACGGGCAGATCTCCCGGGCGGCGCGGCTGGTGCCGGACGCCGATCCCGCCGAGGTACGCGGCGAACGGCAGAGCAACGTCGCGATGACGCTGGTTCTCGGCGTGCCCGCCCTCCTGCTCGCGGGATGGCTGGCGGTCACCGCCCGGCCGGTACTCCGGGGCGGCAACACCGCGCGCATCCTGGTCTTCGTCGCCGGGGGCGCCCAACTGCTGATCTGCCTCGGCCAGTGCTGCTCCGGGGGGTTCCTCGTGCCCCTGCTGTTCGCCGCCAACGTCCCGGACGAGGAGTACGCGGAGGGTCCCGCCGCCTCGGAGGATTACTGGCAGGAGTCGAAGTTCTTCGACACGCTCTACTCGGGCACCGACCCCTTCGACAACCTGTTCTACCCGGCCGCGGGGCTGACCGTGTTCGCCGTGCTGACACTGACCGCGACGCTGGTGCTGCTGCTCGCGCTGCCACCGGCCAACCGCTACTTCGTGCCCCGCGCGGAGACCCCGCCCGTGGCACCGGTGCCCGGCGCGGCCTGGCCACCGGTGCTCGGGGCGGCCTGGCCACCGGTGCCCGGCGCGGCCTGGCCACCGGTGCCCGGCGCGGCCTGGCCCCCGATGCCCGGCGCGGCCTGGCCACCGGTGCCGCCAGCCCTCGGAACGCCCGTGCCGCCAGCCCTCGGGACGCCCGGCTTCCTCCCGCCGGGCCAGCCGGTCCCGCCCGGATTCCTGATCTGTCCCGACCCGGCCGCACACCTGGCACCCGCCCCCGAGGTGCCGGTGACCACGCCCGACCCGGCGGTGTCCGGCGAGGGCCGACCAGGGTCGACGGGACCATCCACAGTGCCGCCGGGCATACCTGGCGGATCGCCGGGTATGACCGGTCGTTGACCGGCTGGCAGCAGGAGAAGTTTCCCCAGGTGCCGGGGATTGTTACCGTCTGCGCCGACGTACCTGGGGAGGTGGTCGGGTGAACGGCTCGGTGGCGATCCTGCTCGCGGCGGCGGTGGTCGTGCTCGCGGTGGCCGTGCTCGCGATCGTCGTGCTGGTCCGGCGCCGCTCGGCGACCACACCGGGCGGCGCGGCGACCGCTGGGAAGCGGCCCCGCGACCAGGCGGCGGGACCGCTGCGCGGTGGCCCGCTCGGCGTGACCCCGGGCGACCGGCTGGAGATCCGGGGGCTGCCGTACGCGGTGTGCGGCACCATCCGGCTTGTCGAGGGGGACTGGAGCTGGGCGCAGCACCTGCTCGACGACGGATCCGGTGCTCGCCGATGGATGTCCGTCGAGGGCGGTGAGGAGCCGGAACTGGTGCTCTGGGCCGCCGAACCGGGCGCGACCGTCACCCCGGGCGCGCCGACCATCGACCTCGCCGGTCGGCGCTACACCTGGGCGGAGTCCGGGCAGGCCCGGTACACCGCGATCGGGGAGACCGGGCTGCCGCCGACCGGCACCGTGCGCTACCACGACTACCAGGCCGCCGGCGGCGCCCGACTCTCCTTCGAGGCGTACGGCGAGCAGGGCTGGGGGGTCGCCCGGGGTGACCGGCTCGACCCTGCCGAGGTGACGATCCGCCCGCGACCCGCGGCGGGCTGAGCCCGCGCCACGAGGACCCGAGGAAGCGCCGGGGCCGTGACGGCATGCCGGAGTTGCCGGTTGTCGATACGGTGTGGGCGCGATCTTAAGGGAAGGAGAATCGTGGTCGATTCCCAGAGCACGCCGGCCCGCCAGCGGCCGTCCGTCGTGACGATATCCAGCTACCTGCTCTTCCTGTTCCTGGCGTGCCAGGTGATCAGTCTGATCCTCACCCTGGCCACAATCGGCAAGACCCGTGACGCACTTCGGGAGGCGTACGCGGGCAGCACCGCCGAAGGCGCGGACCAGATCGCGGACTTCGCCTTCGCCGTCGGCATCGGCAGCGGCATCCTGCTGTTGCTGCTCGCCGTCGTGCTCGCCGTGCTGGCCCTGCTCAACAACCGGGGCCGCAACGGCGCACGGATCGCCACCTGGATCGTCGGCGGCATCATGGTCTGCTGCACGGGCGGGACGCTGCTCAGCGGTGTGGCCGGCAACTTCACCACCGGTGGGAACACCGGCGGCGACATGCCGAGCGGCGAGGAGGTGCAACGTCGACTGGACGAGGTGCTGCCCTCCTGGCTCACCCCGGTCAGCATCCTGCTCGGCGTGATCAGTCTGATCGCGCTGATCACGGCGCTGATCCTGCTGGCACTGCCCAAGGCCAACGAGTTCTTCCGCAAGCCCACCGCGGCCTGGGAGCCGCCGACTCCCGGCGCCGCCTACCCGGGCTACCCGCAGTCCTCCGGGCAGCCGGGCTACCCGTCGACCGGCGAGCCGGGTTACCCGTCGACGCCGGGCCAGCCGCCGCAGTCGGGTCAGCCGGGGTACCCGCCGGCCGGGCCGTCCACTTCGGCCGGTGAGCCGGGCCCGGGCGACACACCTCCGTCGGACCGCCCCGGCCCGACGAGTTGACGCACCGATAAGCGCGACGCCCACGATCCCTCCGAGTAGGTTGCAACCCAGCGCCTACCGGAGGGATCCGTCGTGTCGTACCCGCAATCGGCACCGGCCCGCCGGCCGGCCGTCGTCGCGCTGGCCACCGCGGTGCTGCTGCTGATGGCCGTCGCCGCACTCGCGTACGCCGTGGTCGGCCTGGCGGTCCTCGGCGATACCGTCGACGCGTTCCGCGCCGCCGCCCGCGACACCTCGGCGAGCCGCGAGCAGATCGACGACCTGGTGACCCTGCTGCGCGCGTCCGTGGTCCTGGCGGCGGTGGTCGCCGTGCTGGGCGCGGTGCTGCTCGCGGGCCTCGGCCCCGGCCTGCTCATCGGACGCTCGGGCGTCCGGGTGGCCACCTGGGTGGTCTGCGGGATCGGCCTGCTCGCGGGCTGCTGCAGTCTGGCGGTGCTGGTCGGCGAGCGGACCGCGCCGCTGCGACTGGGTGCCGACGAGCGGGCCACCGCCGAGCTGCTGGGCCTCGTCTCCGACGCGTACCCGTCGTGGTGGATCCCGGTGAACGCCGGGCTTTCGGTCGGGCAGGGGCTCGGTTACCTTGTGGTAGCTACGCTGCTGGCCCTGCCGGCCGCGAACGCATGGTTCGGTCGGCACCGTTCCCCGTCGACCGTCCCGTACCAGCCTCCGCCGGCGCCGGCCGCGCCCCCGTTCCGCCCAGGTGAGGACCGCCCGTGACGCTCGATTCTCCGAACGCCGAGCGACGGGCCCTGATCACCGGTGCCACCGCCGGCATCGGCGCGGCCTTCGCCCGCCGGCTCGCCGATGACGGCTGGCACCTGGTGCTGGTCGCCCGGGACGCGAGCCGCCTGAACGACCTGGCCGCCGAGTTGGGCGGTCGGCACGGCCGGCAGATGGAGACCATCTCCGCCGACCTGTCCACCGACGACGGTTGCGCCGCCGTGGAACGGCGTCTGGCCGACGGCGGCCCGATACACCTGCTGGTGAACAACGCCGGGATCAGCCTCAACCGGCCCTTCCTACGGTCCTCCGTCGACGACGAGGCGCGGCTGCTGCGGCTCAACGTGCATGCGGTCATGCGGCTGACCCTGGCCGCGTTGGGGCCGATGACCGAACGGCGCGGTGGGGCAGTGATAAATGTCTCTTCCGTTGCCGGATTCGGCGCGGTGATGCCGGGCTCGACCTATTCCGCCAGCAAGGCGTGGGTCACCAACTTCAGCGAATCCGTCGGCCAGTCCGCGCGGCCGTTCGGTGTCCGGGTGATGGCGCTCTGCCCCGGCTACACGCGTACCGAGTTCCACGAGCGGGCCGGCATCAACATGTCGAAGACGCCGGAGTGGATGTGGCTACGGGCCGACGACGTGGTCGACGAGGCCCTGCGTGACCTGCGCAAAGGCAAGTTGGTCAGTATTCCCGCGTGGAAGTACAAGCTGGCCGTCGCCGGTCTGCGGCACGCGCCGCGTCGGCTGCTCCAGGCGGTCGCCCGGGACACCCGCGGCCGGATCGGTCGCGACGAGCACTGAGCGAGGTCGGGCCGCACGGCCCGCGGAGGTCTCCGGCGGCATGTCGCCGTACCGCCACCTGTGCGGTGGCGGAGCGTAATCGAACATTGCCACTCATCGTTCGCCCACAGGGTTGATCCGGGTGGACCCCGCACGCGGCCCCCAGACTTGCGCAGTACGCTCTATCGCCATGGGGGACCACGACGACCTGCGTAAATTCATTACCGACCTGGCTGTGGTCCACGGACGGGTGGTGCTCTCCTCGGGACGCGAGGCGGACTGGTACGTCGATCTGCGACGCGTCACGCTCCATCACCAGGCCGCTCCGTTGGTGGGTCGGGTGCTGCTCGACCTCACCGCCGACTGGGAGTACGAGGCCGTCGGTGGACTCACTCTGGGCGCGGACCCCGTCGCGCTCTCGATGCTGCACGCCGCCCCGTCGGGCCGATCCTTGGACGCCTTCGTGGTGCGCAAGGCGGGCAAGGCGCACGGTCTGCAGCGGCGGATCGAGGGACCGGAGGTGGCCGGTCGTCGGGTGTTGGCGGTGGAAGATACGTCGACGACGGGCGGAAGCGTGTTGACGGCGGTCGAGGCGCTTCGTGAGGCCGGGGCCGAAGTCGTGGGCGTGGCGGTTATTGTTGATCGAGGCGCCGGCGACGCGGTGCGAGCCGCCGGACTGCCGTATCGGGCGGCCTATACGTTGGCTGACCTCGGCCTTGTGGCGTAAAAGTTTGCCGATTCGGATCTGCTGATATGCAGGCGGATCGATGCTGCTGGTGGAAGGATGGAATACGTGGGAACTGCGTTGGCCGAAATGACTATGCCTCAGATCTCGCCGCTTGCCGGTGAGCCGATCGAACGTGCCGATGCCGAGCGTCTGGCGGGGGTCCTCAAGGCCCTTGCCGATCCCGCCCGGTTGCGGCTGCTCAGCCTGATCCAGTCGGCCCCCGAGGGCGAGGCGTGCGTCTGTGACCTGACGGCGCCGCTCGGCCTCTCTCAGCCGACGGTCAGTCACCACCTGCGCATCCTCACCGAGGCCGGCTTGCTGGAGCGGGAGAAGCGCGGTGTCTGGGCGTACTACCGGCTGGTCCCGAGTGCGATCGCGACGATCGCCGACCTGCTGACCCCGCCGCGCAAGCGGGCCACCAAGAAGGCCCGCTGAAGCAGGCGCTGTGCACCGTTCCGCATCGGAGCGGTGTCCGGTGGCGAGCCAGGGGTGGCGCCACCGCTCGGTGACGCCTGCTCGTCCCCGGCCGCACCGCCGAGGCCGGGCCCGAACATGACAACGGCCGGTCCCCACCAGGGGGCCGGCCGTCGTCGTACCCGGGTCAGTGCTCCTGGCCGTGCTCCGGACGCCGGCGGTCGCGCGGGTGCTCGTCGTGGTCGAACGCCTCACGGACGGCCTCCACCGCACCGACGGCGCTGGCCGCCGCCACCACCGCGACCGCCTCGCCGCGCTTACGGGCCCGGCGGTCGCGAAGGAACTCGAAGAAGATCGGCAGCACCGAGATCAGGATGATCAGGGCCACCACCGGCAGGATGTACCGGTCGATCTTGTCGCCGATGGCGTCATAGATCTGCTCGGCCAGCAGGTAGCCGATCAGCAGGATGCCGTCCACCCAGAGCACGGCGCCGACGATGTTCCAGAGCAGGAACTGCCGGGCCGGCATGCCGAGCGCTCCGGCCACCGGGTTGAGGAACGTCCGCACGATCGGGATGAAGCGCGCCAGCACGACGGCCTTCGCCGGGCCGAACTTCTGGAAGTAGTACTCCGCCTTCTCCACGTACTCCCGCTTGAACAGGCGGGAGTTGGGCCGGTCGAACATGCGGCGGCCGTACCGGGCGCCGAGCCAGTGGCCGAGCTGGGCGCCGACGATCGCGCAGATCGGCCCGCCGATGAGCAGCCCCATCAGGGAGATCCGGGTGCCGTCGCCGAAGATCGCGTCCGCCACCGGCGAGGCCGCCACCCCGGCCAGGAAGAGCAGCGAGTCGCCCGGGAAGAAGAAGCCCACCAGCAGGCCCGTCTCGGCGAAGAGGATCACCCACACGCCGACCAGCCCGAAGGTGTGCAACAGATCCTTGGGGTCGAGCGGGTTCAGGGCGATGCTCTCCGAGAGTGCCCGGGTGTTCTCAGCTGTGTCCACGGCCACAAAGGGTACCGAAGCCTGGTCCGGCGCCGTGCCCGGACCGCGTTCGCTGCGGTCGCGGGCCATGAACGACGGTGCCCCGCCGACCGTGGTGGTCGGCGGGGCACCAGTGATGCGGGTGGATCAGGCGACGAAGCGGGTCCGGCGGCGCTTGGCCACCAGGTAGCCGCCGACACCGGCGGCGAGCAGCAGGGCGCCGATGCCGGTGATCAGGCCGGTGGACGCACCGGTGATCGGCAGGGTGCCACCGTCACCGCCACCATGGCCGCCCTCGGCGTTGACCAGGATCTTCGCGGTGTCGTTGGCCGGCTTCAGGTCGGCGTAGAAGCCGCCGTCGCACTCGCACGGGACGTTGACCTTCACGGTGCCGGTGGCGTTGGCGACGACCTTGTCGATCCGGAACTTGAACTCCCCGGTCAGGTCCTCGCCGGCCGGAGCGAACGGCCCCGGGTAGCAGCGGTACTCCTTGGCGCCCGGAGTGCCGGCGTCGCCCCAGTCGGCGTCCTTGCCGTCACGCGGAGCGCACTCGAACGGCACCTCGACCGCGGTGGTTCCGGTCGGCACCGTGACATCCACGTAGGTCACATCCGACTCGGTCCGGAGGTTCTCCAGGGTGGCCGGGCCGTTGTTGCGGAAGCCGAGGGCGGCAGTGAGCACCGCGCCCTTCTTGCCGCTGAGCGTGGCACCGATCGCCGCCAGGTCGGCCCCGTTCTTGCCGGTGACCTCCACCGTGACGCCACTAACGTTGTTGGTGGGGTCGGTGTCGATCTGCACGGCACGTGCGCTGCCGGCGGTGGCCAGGGACTTCAACGCCAGCGTCTTGCCATTGCCCTTACGGGCCACCTCGGCGCCAGCTTCCTTGCGGGCCTCCGTGCTGCCCTCGAACTCAGCGGGCGTCATGAACGTGACGTAGCTGGACTGGCTTCCCGGCGCGTAGGTGTCGGCGGCAAGCTCGTAGTTGAAGGTCGTCGCACGGCCCTCGCCGCTCGGAATCTTCTCATCGAACTGGCAGGCGTAGAGGTAGTCCTCGAAGTAGAGGCAGTTGGCGAAGCGCTCCTTGGTGCGGATGCCGTAGTCGCTGTCGAACACGGCCACCACGCCGTCGACCTCGGTCTTGCCGACGTTGCGCACCGCGAGCGGCGCTTCGAAGCTGCCGCCCGGCGCTGCCTTCGTCGTGACGTCCGGCCCACCCGCGAGGTCGACGCCCTCGGCCACCCGGATGCGGGAGGTGGAGGACGCGATCTCCTTGTCGGCGGTCCGAAGGCTGACCTTCAGCTCGCCCGCGTCGCCGGTGGCCGCCTTGTCGGTCGGTGCCACGACCACCTTGCCAGGGAACCCGCCGTACAGCTCGTCAATGGTGAGCGGGGAGTACTCCCGGCAGACCAGGACACCCTCTCCGTCGGCAGCGCAGTCGTTGCCGGTGTCACCGACCAGGGTGACCTTCCCAGCGAGACTGCGGTAGTCGTAGCGGACGCTCACCTCGTTGAGGACAGCCGGCTCGCTGCTGTAGACGCGCGCTCCCCGGACCACGCCAGCGGAATCGGCCGCGACCGTGACGTCCGAGAAGTAGAGGTCGAACTCTGTCGCCGGTGCGGCGACGGCCGGGGTGGCGGAGGCGGCGACGAGCGCGCCTGCTACGCCCAGTCCGGCGAGCCAGCGCCGGGTGGAGTGGCTGAGCATCAGGGGGATTCCTCCAGTAGGGGGATTCAGGTGCAGCCTGCGGATCCTAAGGAATCCCTAAGGTGAACCGCCGCCCTCCGCGACGTCGGATCGCCAACACGAGCCGAAAGGTTGACCGGCATCACCGCAACGTTCGGTCGGTCCGCTCCCGTCATCCCAGGCAGGAGCCCGGGAGGTGCAGTGACGTACGAGGAGTTCGCCGACACGCGGCTGGCCCCACTGCTGCGGTACGCGGTCATGCTCAGCGGTGACCCGCACCAGGCGCAGGATCTGGTGCAGGAGACGATGGTTCGGGTCCAGCTCAACTGGCGGCGGGTGGCGCGGGCGGACTCGCCCGAGCGGTACGTGCGCCGGATGCTGACCAATCAGTACGTGGACTGGCGACGTGGCTCGTGGATGCGTCGGGTGCTGTTGCGGGCCGAAGCCGACGAGGCCGTGCCGGCTCCCGCCGACCACGCCCAGTCCGCCGTGGACCGCGACCAGGTCTGGTCCTGGCTGTCGCGGTTGCCGCGCCGACAGCGGGCCACGCTGGTGCTGCGCTACTACGAGGACCTGCCCGACGCGGAGATCGCCGACATCCTCGGCTGTGCCGTCGGCACCGTCCGCTCGTCCATCTCCCGGGCGCTGGCCACGCTCCGGGCCGAGTACGTGGAGGCCTGCTCGTGATCGAGGACGACCTGCGTGCCGCATTCGTGCGACACGAGCCACTGACCCCGCCGCCCGGCCCGCTGCGCGCAGCGATCGACCGGTTGGCCGTACGCCGACGGCGGCGCCGCCGGAACTGGCGGGCCGGCGGTGTCGCACTGGCCCTGCTCGGCGTGCTGGGGATCGGCGTTCCGCTGTTCACGCCGGACCCTTCGCGGTCGCCCGCGCCGGCCGAGTTGCTGGGTGATCCGGGTCGACCGGCGCCGGTGGGCGCGCTGACCATCCTGCTGCTCGGCCTCGACGGCACCGGCGCCACGTCGGCGCCGCCCCGGGCGGATTCCCTGCTGATCCTGCACATCCCGGCCGATCGCAGCCGCCCGTACCTGATGTCGGTCCCCCGGGACCTGGAGCTGCCCATCCCCGGCCACGGGACCGACAAGGTCAACGCGGCGTTCGCGTTGGGTGCCGGGCTCGACCGCCCGGATCTGGCCCGCGGGTACGAACTGACCCGCCGGACGGTCGAGGAGCTGACCGGTACGTCGATCGACGCGGGTGTCGTGCTCACGTACGCCGCGTTGCGGACGCTGACCGACGCGGTCGGCGGCGTACCGGTGTGCCTGCCGTGGAAGGTGCGTTCGGTCCACAGCGGCCGGATCTTTCCGGCCGGCTGCCAGCGGCTCGACGGCGCCGCGTCGATGGACCTGCTCCGTCAGCGGTACGGGTTGCCCGAGGGGGGCAGGGATCGGGACCAGACCGCCCGTCTCTTCGCCGCCGCCCTGCTGCGCCAGGCCACGGATCGGGACGTGCTCACCGACCCGGTGCGGCTCGCCGCGCTGCTCGGCGCCCTGGAGCCGGATCTCACCGTGGCACCCGACCGGACGACTGTGCTGGACCTGATGCGGGTGATCCCGCGGTTGGCGACGGCCGAACCGGTCGGGCTCGATGTGCCGACCACCGAGCCCACCGGGCCGAGCTATCACCTGCGCCCCGCCCCGCGGCTGATGCCGGAGTTGCGCACCGCGTTGCGCGAGGATCGGCTCGGCGAGTGGGCGGCACGCCACCCCGGCCTGGTCGACGGCACCGACTGACGGCCGGCGCGGATCGGGTCAGCGGTAGTCGTCGTCGTCCCCGGTGACCACCCGGGCCTGCTCCATCGCGTCCCAGTCGTCGACCTCCATGCCGCGGTGCGGTGGACCGTCGGTGTCGGCGGGGTCGACGGTGGTGGCCTGTTCGACCGCGTCGGCCGGCTCCGCCTCGGGGTCGCGCTCGTCCGGGTCGAGGTGGTCGCCGGGGGCGAAGTCCTCGTCGGGCTGACCCATCGTCCCTCCCGGGGTCTCGGTGCTCGGTTCCCCACCACCGTACGGGTTGGGCCCGCGTCGCGCGCGGAAGCCGAGTCGGCGGAATCGCCCCTGGGTGCGGCGGCCGGTGCCAGGATGGTCCCGTGGGCTTCCTCATCCGGCTGGCGATCACCGCCGTCGCGCTGTGGATCACCACGCTGATCGTGCCGGGCGTCGACGTGAACGGTCGGTCGGGCGGCAGCACCGTGCTCACCCTGGTGGTGGTGGCGCTGATCTTCGGCGTGGTCAACGCCGTGCTCAAGCCGGTCATCAGGGTGGTCGGCTGCGTGTTCTACCTGCTGACCCTGGGCCTGTTCGCCCTGGTGGTGAACGCGCTGCTGTTCTTGCTCGTCGACCGGATCGCGGGCGGTCTGGACCTGCCGTTCCAGGTGGACGGTTTCTGGCCCGCGTTCTGGGGAGCCATCGTGATGACCGTGGTCACCTGGCTGATCAGCGTCATCGTGCCGGACCGCCTGGACGACCGGTGACCGCGAGCGCGGCACGCCCGCACCGGGTCGGTTGTGTCGGCGTACGTCTTCTGCGGGATACTGCCGGGCGGAGGACAGCGCGGTCCGGCGCACACGTGAACAACAGCGGCCAGTACGGCCGAGAGTGGTAAGTAAGGAGCGCATCACATGCCCATCGCTTCCCCCGAGGCCTACGCGGAGATGCTGGACCGCGCCAAGGCCGGCCGGTACGCGTACCCCGCGATCAACGTGACCTCCTCCCAGACGCTGAACGCGGCGCTCAAGGGCTTCGCCGACGCGGAGAGCGACGGCATCATCCAGGTCTCCACCGGTGGCGCCGAGTACCTCTCCGGTCCGTCGATCAAGGACATGGTCACCGGTGCCGTGGCGTTCGCCGCGTACGCGCACGAGGTGGCCAAGAAGTACCCGGTCAACATCGCCCTGCACACCGACCACTGCCCCAAGGACAAGCTGGACGGCTTCGTCCGGCCGCTGATGGGCATCTCGCAGGAGCGGGTGAAGCGCGGCGAGCAGCCGCTGTACCAGTCGCACATGTGGGACGGCTCGGCCGTTCCGGTGGCCGAGAACCTGCAGATCGCCGCCCAGCTCCTCGACGAGGCCGCCAAGGGCAAGATCGTGCTGGAGATCGAGGTCGGCGTGGTCGGTGGCGAGGAGGACGGCGTCGAGAACGCCATCAACGACAAGCTCTACACCACCGTCGAGGACGGCCTGGCCATGGTCGAGGCGCTCGGCCTCGGCGAGAAGGGCCGCTACATGGCAGCGCTGACCTTCGGCAACGTGCACGGCGTCTACAAGCCGGGCAACGTCAAGCTCCGTCCCGAGATCCTCAACCAGATCCAAGAGGCGGTCGGCGCCAAGTACGGCAAGGAGAAGCCGCTCAGCCTGGTCTTCCACGGCGGCTCCGGCTCCCTGCTGAGCGAGATCCGCGAGGCTCTCGACTACGGCGTGGTGAAGATGAACATCGACACCGACACCCAGTACGCCTTCACCCGGCCCGTCGCGGACCACATGCTGCGCAACTACGACGGCGTGCTGAAGATCGACGGCGAGGTCGGCAACAAGAAGCAGTACGACCCGCGCACCTGGGGCAAGGCCGCCGAGGCCGGCTTGGCCGCCCGCGTCGTCAAGGCGTGCGAGGACCTGCGCTCCACCGGCACCACGATGTCGAAGTAGTTCCAGCGGGAAGGAGGGGCCCCTTGTTAACACACGGGTGTTAACAAGGGGCCCCTCCTTTCAGGCGGTGAGCACCCGGACGGCCTCGCGGACGTCGTCGGTCAGGTGGATCGACCCGGACAGGTCACCGAACGGGGACGCGGCCAGCAGCGGGCGCAGCAGCGCCTCCACCGGCAGCTCCCGGGTCCAGTACGCCCGGTCCAGGAAGACGTACGCGCCGCTGGCCCCGTCCGTGCCGTAGTAGGTCTTGGTGGCCGCCTGGAACACCTCCTGCACCGTGCCCGCGCGCCCGGGCGCGAAGACGATGCCGCCCCGGGCCAGCCGCAGGATGGTGTCCTCCCGGATGGCGTTGGAGAAGTACTTCGCGATCCGGCCGGCGAACAGGTTCGCCGGCTCGTGCCCGTACAGCCAGGTCGGGATGGCCAGCCCGCCGGCCCGCGCCCACCCCGAACCGGCGCCACGCTGCCGGGGCACCACCGCGTACCGCTGCCGGACCGTCAGCGCGGTGGCGGTGTAGCGGTCGTGGTCGGTGAAGTCGGGCGCGGTGGCCAGCAGGTCGATCGCCGCGGTCAACTCCGCCGCCGGCCGGTCGGCCAGATACGCGCCGAGGTTCGCCGCCTCCATCACCCCGGGGCCGCCGCCGGTCACCACCAGCCGGTCGGCCCGGGCCAGCTCCCAGCCCAGCACGGCGGCCATCCGGTACGGAGCGCTGCCCCGCTGCACCGCGTGCCCGCCCATGATCCCCACCACCGACTGCGGCCCGTGCGCGGCCAGCCAGGCCCGGGTGGCGTCGGCGAGCGCGTTGTCCACACCGTGGTCGTGCAGCCGCTGGCCGAGCGCCTCCCGGACGTCCGGCAGCGCGCCACCGTGCGCCCGGAAGTGCTCGTACACCCGGGTGTCGTACATCCCGGCGAAGCCACCCTCGGCGAAGCCGGCGGCCAGGTCCTCCGGGGTGTAGAGGTGCGCCGGCTGGGTCGGGTACGGCAGCCCGGAGAACGGTGGCACCACGTTCGCGCCCCGCCGGACCAGATCGGCGCCGACCTCCCGGGAGGCGAAGCGGCAGCCCACGAAGAGCGTGCCGGTCACCTCCACGGCGGTGAGGTCGGGCACGGGAGCGAGGTCGAGGCGCAGCCCCTGCACGGTCAGGCCGGTCAGCCGTCCGGTGGCCAGTCGCCGGTCGAACTCGTCGCGGGTCTGGACCTCGTCGGTGCGCAGGTGCGGCTCGATGACGTCCGCGGGAGGTGGGGTCGGCACCCGGCCATCCTGCCCGCCCGGCGGGGCTGGCCAAACGTCGGCCCGGGGGCGGACGCACAGGAGCCCGGTGGTCGTGGCCACCGGGCTCCTGCCTTACCGGGTCCTGGGGAGGCTCCGGACCATTAGTTGTAGTGGAAAACACTTGACCACGGCATAGGCCGCAGGCGTGACCAACTCCTCAGCCGTTCAGCGGACCGGGTCGGCCGACCCGCTCGCGTGTCGCCGTCCGAAGCGGGTTGAATGGGGCGATGCAGAACCTGTTGCCGGAGCCACCGGCCACCCACCTCCCCGCGCACGACGATGCCGACGCGGCCCTGGCCGCCGCCGAACAGGCCGGCAGCGACCAGGCGTACGCCGAGGTGGCGGCCCGCTACCCGACCTACAGCGCGGCCTGGGCGGCGCTGGCGACCCGGGCGTTCGCGCAGGGCCAGGTCATCCCGGCGTACGCCTTCGCCCGCACCGGCTACCACCGCGGCCTGGACCAGTTGCGCCGCAGCGGCTGGAAGGGCCACGGCCCGGTGCCGTGGTCGCACGAGCCGAACCGCGGCTTCCTCCGCTGCCTGTACGTGCTCTCCCGGGCCGCCGACGAGATCGGCGAGGCGGACGAGGCCGCGCGCTGTGCCCAGTTCCTCCGCGACTGCGACCCCGCGGCCGCGGACGCGCTGGCCAGCAACTGACCCCACCCGACGGCCGGTCCGGCGCTGTCCGGCACCGGCCGTCGGGTTCGGCCGCTAGAGCCCCTCGGCGACCGAGGCGGCGATCTTCAGCCAGGCGTCCCGGGTGGCCGAGGAGAGACCGCCGTACCGGATCGGTTCGCCGCTGTCGATGAGCCGCTCGTACGGCGCCAGCAGCACCGCCCGGGTCCGGGCCGCGAAGTGCTCCTGGATCGCCGGCAGGTCGATCTCCTTGCGTGACGGTGGCATCGACACCACCGTGACCGCCTGCCGGACCAGCCGCTGCCGGCCACTCTGCTCCAGATGGTCGAGCATCCGGGCGGCCGTCTCCGCCGAGTCGTTCCGGGCGGACATGGTGACCACCAGCTGATCGGTCGCGTCCATCGCGGCCTGCCAGTTCTGCGCCCGGACGTTGTTCCCGGTGTCCACGAAGATCAGCTTGTAGAACCGGCTGACCACCTCGCGGATCTCGGCGAACGCCGCCGCCGTGAGCATCTCGCCGCCGGTCGCCGACTCGTCCGAGGCGAGCACGTCGAACATCCCCTCGCCCTGCGAGCGGACGTACTGCGACAGGTCGCCGACCCGCCCGTGCGCACCCTGGAACTGGCCCAGGTCACGCAGCATGTCGCGCACCGTGCGCGAGTGGAAGTCCTGCTGGGCCCGCATTCCGAGGGTGCCCTGGGTCTCGTTGTTGTCCCAGGCCAGCACGTAGCCGCCACGCTTCTGGCCGAACGTCATCGCCAGCAGCAGGATGGCCACCGTCTTACCGGCGCCGCCCTTGGGGTTGACCACGGTCACCTGGCGTAGACCGCCGAAGTTGCGGCGCACCATCTCGATGTCCCGCTTGAGCTCCTGCTCGTGCCGCCCCGGCGCCAGCCGGAGCAGACCCATCTTGTTGACCACGGCGCGTACGCCCATGGTCGCCACCGGGTCGGCGGGCCGTACCTGCCGACGACGGGCGAAGTCCTCGGCGGTCGGTGCCGCGGTGGTTTCCGGGGTCCAGGCGGCGTCCGGGTAGGCGGCGGGGATCCGCGCCTCGGGCTCCGGGTAGGACTGCTGCGGCACCGGCGGCACCCCCGGGGTGCCCTGCTGCCACGGTGGCGGGTACCAGCCCGGCGAGGGCGGGAACGGCCCCGGCGGCGGCACCGGCCCGCCCTGCTGCGCCGGCGCGCCCTGCTGTGCCGGACTGCCGTGGGCTGCTGGTCCGCCACGCGACGCCGGACTGCCGTGCGGCTCGGGTCCGGGTGTGCCGGGCAACGCCGAATTGCCGGGCCCGGGTGGCATCGGCGGCGGGGTTGCCGGCTGCTGGGCCGGGCCGGAGCCGGCGAGGCCCTGACCAGGGCCGGCGCTGCCGGGATACCCCGGTGCCGCCGGGTACGCCGCTGCCGCGTCGGGGGAACCAGCGGTCGCCGCGCCGGGGTGACCGGCGTCCGGACCGCTGAGGTTCGACCCCTGCCGGCCGGGCTGCGGCGGACCGGGTGGGGCCGGGATCGGCGGCAGGCCGGTCGCTGAGCGGTCGCCCGCGGCCTCCTCACCCGCCGGGCTGGACGTGCCGCCCGGCCGCTGCGGTGGGTAGGCCCACGGAGAGTCCGCCATGGCCCGTGCCGCTCCGGCGGCCGGTTCGTCCTGCCCGGGGATGCCGCTGACCGCCGCCGGTGCCGCCTCAGCCGTCGGTGTGCCGGCATCGGCCGGACCGGTCGCCGGTTCGCCCGCTGCCGGTCCGTCTGCCGCCGACGCTGCGGCTGGCGCCCCTGCTCCCGTTGCCGCACGGTTGGGGGCCGGCGGGACGGGCGCGACCGGAGCGTCCAGGGTGAAGGGCAGGTCCAGGTCGACGCCGCCGGGTGCGATCGGGGCGGCGGGCACCGCCTGCGCACCGGTGTGCGAGTCGTTCTGCTGCGGGAGGCCCTGGGTCGGCTCGCCGGCGGCGCTCACCGCGGCGCTGGTGCCCTGCGGGTCGGCGTCGCCCCCGGTCGCGGGGCTGGTCCCCTCGGTGGTGCTGTCCGTCCGGGCCGGACTGCCGGCGACAGGCGTCGCGAAGCTGCCGACGGCGGGCGGGACCGGGCTGACCGACGGCGTCGCCGCTGCACCGACCGTCGGTGCGGCCGGCGTGCCGGGCGCTGGCACGGTCGGCGCGGCACCGACCGGTGGGGCTGGGGTGCCGGGCGGCGGGGTGGCCGGGTCGTTCGGCGGCGGCGTCCAGCTCGGCTGTGCCGGCCCCGGAGCCCAGCTCGGCTGCGCCGGTGCCCAACCGCCCGATCCGGTGCCGCCCGGGCCGTTGGCGGCCCAGCCGTCGGGCCCGCTGCCGGACGCACCGGTGGCCGCCCAGCCGGTCGGGGGCGGCACGGCGCCGGTGAGGGACGGATAGTCCGCCGGCGAGGGAGGGGACAGCGTCGGGTCGGTGGACCCGGGCTGGCCGGGTACCCGCGGTCGAGCGGGAGCCGGCGGGCCGGCCTGCTGCGCGGCGACCGACGCCCACGGGGGCAGCGTGCCGCCCGCGGCCGGGTCGGCCGGTTCCGGGGGCCACAGTGGTTCGATGTCCCGCTCCGGCACCGGCTGCTGGCCGGGCACCTGCGCCCGGTCGGCGTTCTCGTCCATTACGGTTCCTCCCCAGTCCTCCTGCGAGGATAGGCCCACCGGCCGACCGGGGTCGGTCAGCGCAGCCGGGTCAGGCCGACCAGACCGCCCAGGCGCCCGGCTCCACCCACCAGGACCGCTTGCGGGTCAGCTCGCCCTCGACACCGTCGTCCAGGAAGGGCACCTTCCCCTCCCGGGGCAGCACCGACACGGCCCGCCCACGGGCCCGGCGCACCTCCAGGCGTACCCGCTTGCGACCCAACGCCGAGCGGACCACCACCGGGACGGCCACCGCGACCTCGACCCGGCCGTCGGTCGGGTCCGGGGCCGCCAGCAGCGCCACGTCGTCGAGCGTCGCGTACCCGCCGGCGTTGCCGATCGCGCAGGCCAGCAGCGGTTCGTCACCATCGGTGAGGACGGCGTCGTCCACCTCCACCCGGGCCCGCCAGTGCAGCGGCCGGCCCGCGTCGTCGGCGGCGCCGAGCAGCGCGCCATCCAGGGTCACCGAGCCACCGTCGTTGCGCAGCAGGTCCAGCCGGCGCGGCGTGCCGTCGAGCACGGCGGCGGCCACGGCCGTCGGGTCCCGGGGCAACCCGAGCTGCGCGGCCAGGTCCCGGTGGGTGCCGCCGCGCGCCGGGTCCAGCGGGAGTACGGCCACCGGCGGCAGGTCCGGCAGGGTCCGGTCACTGGGCAGGTCCGCCGGGCGGCGGCTCGGCGGTGGAGCGTACCGGCGCACCATCCGGCGCAGCACGGCGCGCAACTGACCGTCACTCGCCGTGGCGACGACCAGCCGGGTCTTGCTGTCCGGGTCGGGCCAGGTCAGGCCGTCCGGGCGGGGTGGGCCGTCGAGTCGGGCCAGCACCTCGTCGATCTCCGCGTCGGAGCGGGCGGTGACCGTCTCCACCCGGGCGCCGCGGGCGGTCAGCGCGTCGGCGCACGCCAGCACCGGCACCCGGGGGGTTTCGCAGCGCTCCGCCGCCGTCGCCGG
Organism: Micromonospora sp. GCM10011542; assembly: GCF_042650685.1. Classification (NCBI taxonomy): domain Bacteria; kingdom Bacillati; phylum Actinomycetota; class Actinomycetes; order Micromonosporales; family Micromonosporaceae; genus Micromonospora; species Micromonospora sp. GCM10011542. Next base: position 98,072 of record NZ_JBHSBO010000007.1, on the reverse strand, counting down.
CCGGTCCTGCGCGCTCGCGGGCTGGGTCCCGGCGGCGTCCGTCGCGCTTCCCTGCTGGTCGGCGGCGGTGTCCGTCGCGCCGCCGCAGCAGGCCCCGCCGCTGCCACAGCCCCCGGGAGCGTTCCGCTCGGAACCGAGGGTGAGCAGCACCACGTCGTACACGGAAGGAGCCTCCTGCCTCTCGACGCGACCCCTGCCGGCCGCGCCGTCACTACTTGTTAGCCTGACACCCCGGGCTCGCCAACCGGTCGCCACCTGGCACCCGAGCCTTCTGGAGGCGGAAGAGATGCCAGCGATCGTGCTCATCGGCGCTCAGTGGGGCGACGAGGGCAAGGGCAAGGTTACCGACCTGCTGGGTGAGCGGGTCGACTACGTCGTGCGCTACTCCGGCGGCAACAACGCCGGCCACACGGTGATCACCCCGGACGGCCAGAAGTACGCGCTGCACCTGATGCCTTCCGGCGCGCTCTCGCCGAGCGCGATGATCGTCATCGGCAACGGCGTGGTGGTCGACCCGAAGGTGCTGCTCACCGAGATCGACGGGTTGGCCGAGCGCGGCGTGGACGTGTCCCGGCTGCGGATCTCCGGCGACGCCCACCTGATCATGCCGCACCACCGGGCGCTGGACCGGGTGATCGAGCGCTACCTCGGCTCGTCCCGGATCGGCACCACCGGCCGCGGCATCGGCCCGGCGTACGGCGACAAGGTCGCCCGGATCGGCATCCGGCTCCAGGACCTGCTCGACCCGGGCATCCTGCGCAAGAAGCTGGAACTCGCGCTGCGCGAGAAGAACCAGATCCTGTTCAAGGTCTACAACCGCAAGGCGATCGACGTCGACGCGACCGTCGAGGAGTACCTGGGGTACGCGGAGCGGCTCAAGCCGTACATCGCGGAGACCCGGGCGATGCTCTGGGACGCGCTGGACCGGGGCGAGACGGTGCTGCTGGAGGGTGCCCAGGCCACCATGCTCGACATGGACCACGGCACGTACCCCTTCGTGACCTCGTCCAACCCGACCGCCGGCGGCGCCTGCGTGGGCGCCGGGATCCCGCCCACCGCGATCACCAGGGTGATCGCGGTGAGCAAGGCGTACACCACCCGGGTCGGTGCGGGCCCGTTCCCGACCGAGCTGTTCGACGCCAACGGCGACCACCTGCGCAAGATCGGCGCGGAGTACGGCACGACCACCGGCCGTGAGCGCCGCTGCGGCTGGTTCGACGCGGTGGTTGCCCGGTACGCCTGCCGCCTCAACGGCGTCACCGACCTGGTGATCACCAAGCTGGACGTGCTCACCGGCCTGCCCAAGGTGCCGATCTGCGTCGGGTACGAGATCAACGGCGAGCGGGTCGACGACATGCCGATGAGCCAGACGGACTTCCACCACGCCACGCCGGTCTACGAGGAACTCGACGGCTGGTCGGAGGACATCACCAAGGCCCGCACCGAGGACGAGCTGCCAGAGAACGCCCGCCGCTACATCGCCCGCATCGAAGAACTCTGCAACACCAGAGTCAGCGTGGTCGGCGTAGGCCCCGGCCGAGAAGAAAACGTCCTCCGCCACCCCCTCCTCCCCTAACCCCAAACGCGTTGATCATGAGATTGGCGGTGAAGTTGATCGCCGTAACCGCCGCCAACCTCATGATCAACAATTGAGGCGAACGCGGTTGTCCACAGGCATCGGCGGGGTTGTCCACAGGGGGTGTGGGGCGGGCGGGCTGTGGTCCATCGTGTGAGCGATGGAACGGGGGACGCTTCTCGGTCGTGTCGCCGGGGCTCAGGATGGTGTGGTGACCCGGGCGCAGGCGCTCCAGCTCGGGTTCGGCCGACATGAGATCGACAACCTGGTCACCTTCGGTCGCTGGCGTCCGCTCGCCCGTGCGGTCTATCTGATCGATCCGCAGGCTCCGGTGACCCGCCGTAGCCGCATCCGTGCCGCCGCTCTCTCCCTGGGGCCCTCGGCTCGCGCTGTCCTGGGCACCGCCGCCGAACTGCACGGGATTGCGGGTCTTCCGCGGACCGAGGAGATTCACCTGGCGCTGCCCGGGCGGGCGGCGCGGGCGACGCGGGTGCGGGATCAGGCCATCGTGCTGCATCAGCTCGACGGACCCTCCGGCTCGGTGGTACCGGTGCGGGGGATAGCGACGACCTCCCCGCTGCGGACGGTCGTCGACATCATCCTGAGAACGCCGCGCTACCCGGCGGTTTCCGTGCTCGACTCCGCGCTGAACCGTCGGCTCATCACCGAGGCCGATCTGTCGTTGGTGCCCGCACTCGTTCGGCGGCGGCGCGGAGCCGTGGCGGCCCGCGGCTATCTGATTGAGGCGGATGGCCGGGCCCAGTCGCCCCTGGAGACCCGCACCAGACTGCGGTGCGTCGACGGCAGGGTTCCGCCCGACGCCCTGCAACTCGAAGTACGCGACGCCGACGGTTACCTGCTCGGCATCGGGGATCTCGGCTGGCGCGGCCCCAGGATCGTGGCCGAAGCCGATGGCCGGTCCGCCCACGACACCCCGGACGCGGTCTTTATCGACCGCCGTCGGCAGAACCGCCTAACCAACGCAGGCTGGAACATCTTGCGCTTCACCTGGCAGGACACTCTCGACCCCGACTACATCCCCTGGACGGTCCGTCAGGCCATCGCGACAGCCATCCACAGTTGATCATGAGGTTGGCAGCGGTTTCTGCGATCGACTTCGCCGTTAACCTCATGATCAACGGGGTCGGGCGTGGGGGTCAGTAGGATGCCGTTGTGCGGGTTCTTTTGGTGGGTGGTGGGGGGCGGGAGCATGCGCTCGCCCTGGGGTTGGCTGCGGATCCGGCCGTTACCGCGTTGATCGCGGCGCCTGGTAATCCGGGTATCGCAGACGTGGCCGAGCTGCGGGCGGTGAACGCCACCGATCCGGCGGCCGTCGCCGCGCTGGCCGTCGAGGTGGAAGCCGATCTCGTGGTGATCGGGCCGGAGGCGCCGCTGGTGGCGGGGGTCGCCGACGCGGTGCGGGCCAAGGGCATCGCGGTGTTCGGGCCGTCGGCCGAGGCCGCCCGGCTGGAGGGCTCCAAGACGTTCGCCAAGGACGTGATGACCGCCGCCAATGTGCCCACCGCTCGCGCGTACACCTGCACGGACGACGAGAGCACCGGCCGGGCCCTGGACGAGTTCGGCCCGCCGTACGTGGTGAAGGACGACGGGCTGGCCGCCGGCAAGGGCGTGGTGGTCACCGACGACCGCGCCGCCGCGCTGGCGCACGCCCGCGAGTGTGGCCGGGTGGTGGTCGAGGAGTTCCTCGCCGGCCCGGAGGTCTCCCTCTTCGTGGTCACCGACGGCGAGGCGGCCGTGCCGCTGCTGCCCGCGCAGGACTTCAAGCGCATCGGCGACGGCGACACCGGCCCGAACACGGGTGGCATGGGGGCGTACGCCCCGCTGCCGTGGGCCCCGCCGGGCCTGGTCGACGAGGTGATGGCCGACGTGGTGCACCCGACGCTGGCGGAGCTGCGCGGTCGGGGCACCCCGTTCGCCGGCCTGCTCTACGTGGGCCTCGCCATCACCGCCGACGGCCCGCGGGTAATCGAGTTCAACGCGCGCTTCGGCGACCCGGAGACGCAGGTGGTCCTCGCCCTGCTGGAGACCCCGCTGGGCGGGCTGCTGCACGCGGCGGCCACCGGCACGCTGGCCGGGCACCCCCCGCTGCGCTGGCGCGTCGGCGCCGGGGTCACCGTGGTGGTGGCCGCGGCGGGCTATCCGGCCGCGCCGCGCACCGGTGACGTGATCACCGGCGCCGACCGGCCGGGCATCATCCACGCCGGCACCGCCCGCCGGGCCGGCGACGGCGCGTTGCTGTCCGCCGGCGGCCGGGTCCTCTGCGGTACGGCCACCGGCGCCGACCTGGCCGCCGCCCGGGACGCCGCGTACGCGCTGGTGAACGGGGTGGAGCTGGCCGGCTCGCAGCACCGCACCGACATCGCCGCCGCCGCCATCGATGGCCGGATCACGATTCCCGGCTGAGCCCGGGCATGGCGGGGCAAGCCGGTGCGGGCGTCAGCCGTAGTAGCGCCGTAGCTCGCGGCTGAGCACCTTGCCGGTGGCGTTGCGGGGCAGGTACTTCACGAAGACCACGTCCCGGGGCACGGAGAAGCGGGCCAGATAGTGCCGGACGTACTCGCGGACCGCCTCCGGGTCGAGGGTTTCGCCGGGGTGCAGGGCGAGGAACGCGGCGAGGCGTTGGCCGTACTCCGGGTCGGGCACGCCGATCACGGCGGCCTCGCGCACCTGCGGCAGCCCGGCGAGCAGGTCCTCCACCTCGGAGGGGAAGACGTTCTCACCACCCGAGACGATCATGTCGTCGGCCCGGCCGTCCACGAAGAGCAGGCCGTCGGTGTTGACCCGACCGAGGTCACCGGTGTCCAGCAGACCGTCGCGGGTCTCCCGGGACGCTCCGGAGGTGTAGCCCTCGAAGAGCATCTCGTTGCCGACGAAGATCCGACCCACCCGCCCGCTGGGCACCGGCTCGCCGGTGTCGTCGAGGATCTCCAGCCGCGTGCCGTGCGGCGGCCGACCGGCGGTGGTGGGTGCCTCGCGCAGCTCCGCCGGCCCGGCGATGGAGGCCCAGGAGACCTCGGTCGAGCCGTACAGGTTGTAGAGCACGTCGCCGTAGACGTCCATGAACGCCGGTGCCAGGCCGCCGGGCAGCGCCGAGCCGCTGACCGCGACCACCTTCAGCGGGGGCCGCGGGTCCGGCGGCGCCACCTCGAGAAGGCGTTGCAGCATCACGGGTACGGCGAAGAGCGCGTCACACTCCTGGCTGGCGAGTGCGGTCAGCGTGGCGGCCGGGTCGAAGCGGCGGTGCAGCACGATGGTGGCCCGCAGCGCGAAGCAGACCTGGAGCGCCGCGTACCCCCAGGTGTGGAAGATGGGCGCGGCGATCATCACGCGGTCCCGGGCGTGCAGGGGGATCCGGTCGATGATGGACACCAGCGGGCCGAAGCCGTTGGGTGTGGGCCGGCGGGCGCCCTTGGGGGTGCCGGTGGTGCCGGAGGTGAGCACGATGATCCGGCCGTCGCGCTCCGGCGGGTGCAGCTCACCGGGGAGCGCCCCGGCGATCAGCTCGTGCCGGGCGCGCTCGTCGACGCGGTGCAGCTCGGCGGGGAGCCCGAGGACCCGCTCGGCGAACTCGTCGTCGTGCACGAGCACCCGCAGCCGCTGTTCGTCGGCGACGGTGGCCAGTTGCGCGGCGGAGAGCCCGGTGTTGACCAGGACCGCGTCGGCGCCGAGGAGGGTGGCGGCGACGATCGTCTCGATCAGGCCGTGATGGTTGCGGCAGAGGACGCCGATCCGGTCGCCGACCTGGACGCCGAGCGCCGCGCGCAGGGACCGGGCCAGCCGTTCGGCCCGGTCGAGCAGCTCCTGGTAGGTCAGTTCGGTGCCCTGCTCGTCGATCACCGCCGTCCGGCCGGGATCCCGGGCGGCGGCCTGGCGCAGCTCACCGGCGAGGCTCCAGCCCCATTTGCGCAGCGCGCCGAGCTGGGCGGCGACCCGGATGGGCCGACCGGGGGTGAGCAGGCCGCGCCGGGTCAGGGTGGCGACGATGAACGGCAGATCCATCCCGCTGGCCTCCTCAGGGGTGCACGGAAGGGCCCCCGAGGGGCCCTTCGTCGGGCTCTACTCGATCATGCATCGGTTGGGCCGTGGAGCCCAGCGGAGGCCGGTTGCGGGTCAGCGGATCTGCATCCCGGAGATGGCCCGGGAGATGACCAGTCGCTGGATCTCCGAGGTGCCCTCGAAGATGGTGTAGATCTTGGCGTCCCGGTACCAGCGCTCCACCGGATGGTCGCGCAGGAAGCCGGCCCCGCCGAGCAGTTGGACCGCCTTCTCGGTGACCGACACGGCCACCTCGCCGGCCTTGAGTTTGGACATCGAGCCTTCGCCAGCGGTGAACGGGCGGTTGTTGCGGCCCATCCAGGAGGCCCGCCAGACCAGCAGCCGGGCGGCGTCGATCTCCATCCGCATGTCGGCGAGCGCGAACGCGACCGCCTGGTTCTCGATGATCGGCCGGCCGAACTGGACCCGGTCCTTCGCGTAGTCCAGCGCGTACTCGTAGGCGGCCCGGGCCACGCCGAGCGCCTGCGCGCCGACGGTGGGTCGGGACAGCTCGAACGTACGCATGGCGGCCTGCCCGGAGGCGCGCTGCCCGGAGCGGGCCCGGTCCAGGCGTTCCAGCAGGGCCTCCCGCCCACCGAGCAGGCAGCGCCCGGGGACGCGTACCCCGTCGAGGAAGACATCGGCGGTGTGCGAGGCACGCAGGCCCAGCTTGCGCAGCTTGCGGGTGGCGGCCAGGCCGGGCGTGCCCGGCGGTACGACGAACGCGGCCTGGCCGCGCGAGCCGAGTGCCGGGTCGACCGAGGCGGTGACCACGTGCACGCCGGCGATCCCGCCGTTGGTGGCGTACGCCTTCTGCCCGGTGAGCACCCACTCGTCGGCGGCCTCGTCGTAGACGGCCCGGGTACGCATCGCGCCGACGTCCGAGCCGGCCTCGGGCTCGCTGGTGCAGAACGCGGCCACGGCCGGCGAGTCGACGTCGCCGAAGCACTGCGGCACCCATTCGACCATCTGCTCGGGCGTGCCCGCTCCGTAGATGGCGGCGACGGCGAGGGAGGTGCCGAAGATGCTCAAACCGATGCCGGCGTCACCCCAGAAGAGTTCCTCGCTGGCGATGGGCAGGGAGAGCCCGGTGGGATCGGCCCAGCAGGTGGCGAGGAACTCGAAGCCGTAGAGGCCGACCTTGGCCGCCTCCTGGATCACCGGCCACGGGGTGTCCTCGCGCTCGTCCCACTCGGCGGCGGCCGGGCGCACGACCTCGGCGGCGAAGCCGTGCACCCAGTCGCGCAGATCCCGCTGTTCCTCGTTCAGGTCGAGCGAGAACTCAGCCATGTCAGGCCTTGGGGATGTCGAACAGGTTGGCGATGTTGGCGGCCAGGCCGAGGTCGCCCTTCGCCTTCAACTTGCCGGTCATGAACATCATCACCGGGTTGGCGCCACCGGAGACGATCTTCAGGAACTCCACCGGGCCCATGGTGAGGCTCAGCTTCGGGTCGTGCTGCGGGGTCTCGTTCACCGTGCACTTGCCGTCGGCGATGGCCACCTCGTAGGTGTCGCTGCCGCCGTCCGGGCGACCGGTGATGACCCAGTGGATGACCGCGTTGGTGGAACCGGCCCGGTCGGCGCGGAACAGCGACGGCATCCGGCCGAACACCTCGCCCAGGATCTTGTCGCGCAGGTCACCGGACATCACCTGGGCGATCTTGTCGTCCGGGGTGGACTTGACCAGTTGGGCGAACTCCTTCGGGCCGACGTTGGCGAAGTTGGCCGGGTCGAAGTCAGTCATGGGGGAAACACCTCTCGGGCCGTCCGACTTTGGTTACTCCGGCGTAACCCTACGCACGAGTAGGTATGCTCGCAAGGGTGCCCTCCGGTCCCACCTTCAAGCGCCTGCCCCGGGCCGTACGCGAGCAGCAGATGCTCGACGCGGCCGTCAAGGTCTTCTCCCGGCGCGGCTTCCACGCCGCCAGCATGGACGAGATCGCGGAGGACGCCGGCATCTCCAAGCCGATGGTCTACGCCTACCTCGGCACCAAGGAGGAGCTCTTCGTCGCCTGTCTGCACCGGGAGGGCACCCGGATGATGCAGGCGATCGCCGGCGCCGCCGCGCCCGACCTGCCGGCCGACGAACGGCTCTGGCGCGGGTTGCGCGCGTTCTTCGGCTTCGTCGGCGCGCACCGGGACGGCTGGGCCGTGCTCTACCGGCAGGCCCGCGGCGAGCAGCCGTTCGCCGGCGAGCTGGCCACCATGCGGGCCCGGCTGGTCGAGGTGGTCGCCGGAATGCTCGACCATGCACTGCGCGCCGAGGGGCGCGAGGTCGCCGCCACCGACTTGGAAGTCGTCGCGTACGCCCTGGTCGGCGCCACCGAGTCGCTGGCCGACTGGCTGGCCGACCACCCGGAGGCGGACCCCGAGAAGACCGCCACCCGGATGATGAACGTGGCCTGGGTCGGCGCCGGCCAACTGCTGCACGGCGTCACCTGGCGCCCACCGGTGTTGTAAGGAAGGGCCCCTTGTTAACGCCTGCGGTAGAGAAAGGGATCCTTCTCAAAGCTGGTGAGCGGCGGCCGGTCGGTGGGACCGGCGCTGACGTGCCCACCGCGCTGCCTCGACGAGCACGGTCACGGTGAGCGCCAGCCCCAGTCCGAGCAGCAGGCCGCGCAGCGGGTCCTGCTCGAAGGCCAGCCCGCCGAGGTAGCCGACCAGCGCCGAGTAGAGCGCCCACGATCCGGCGGCGAGCGCGTCGAAGGCCAGGAAGCGACGCCGGGGAAAGTGCACGGCCCCCATGGTGAGAGTGACCGCGGTCCGACCACCCGGCACGTACCGGGCCACGGTGAGGATCAGGCCACCCCGGGTGGCGATCCCACGGCGGGCCCGGTCGACGGCCCTTCGCCGTCGGCCGCCGGCCGGGAGCCTGGCGAGCAGCCGGGCGCCGCCGCCCCGCCCGATGGCGTACGAGACGTGGTCGCCGACCAGGGCGCCAGCGGCGGCCACCAGGATCACCACCGGCAGGTCCGGCGCGCCGGAGGCCGCGAACACCCCGGCGGTGATGACCGCGGTCTCGCTGGGCACCACCGGAAAGAAGCCGTCGAGCACCGCGATCGCGAAGATCGCGAGATAGACCCAGGGCGAGGACATCGTCTGGTGCAACAGGTCGAGCAGATCCATGATCCCGATGCTGGTTCCCCCGGCGGCTCCCGCCATCGGCCGCTGGTCAGTTGGGCGCCACTACTTAGGTCGCGGTGACCCCGGACGGCGCATCGGGGTCTTCCCCCACGTCACCCGGGTCCCGTCGGCGTGGGGCGCCCGAACCGCCGGCACGGTCCTACGCTCGCCTGGTGGCCTCCAGCCCCGCCCTGTTCCGCCAGGCCGTCCAGCGGTACGCCCCGTGGCTGCTCGGCGTCGTGGTCGCCGCCGGCGTCTGGGCGACGGCGACCGGTGACATGGGTCCCCGCTCCCCGCTGCCCGGTGTCGTCGCAGTGCTCCTCGCCGTGGCGTCGGGCTGGGCGGCTGCCCAGGTCCGTGATCGCCGCTGGCCGTTGTTCCTGGCCGCCGCGGCCGGCTGGTTGGTCCTGGCCGCCGCGCCGGCCGGGGTGCTCGCCTCGTACCAGGCGGGCCTGCGGCTGCGCGGGCGCCGGCTCGCCGGCTACCTCGGTGGGGCCGCCGTGGTGCTCGCGGCGGGAGTGCTGATCGGGCTGCACATGGGCGGCATGCGTCGGCTCACCACCGCCAGCCCCGCCAACGCGCTGGTGACCGCCGCCTACCTGGTCGGGTTTCCGCTGCTCGTCGGCCTCTGGGTACGTGCCCGCCGGGACGCGCTCACCGCGCACCGCGACCGGGCCGAGCGCTTGGAACGCGAGCAGGAGGCCCGGGCCGAGAGGATCCGCGCCGAGGAACGGACCCGGATCGCCCGGGAGATGCACGACGTGGTGGCGCACCGGGTGTCGCTGATGGTGGTGCACGCCGGGGCGCTGGAGGTGACCGCCGCCGACCCGGCGACCGTCGAGGCCGCCGCGCTGATCCGGTCCACCGGCCGGCGGGCGCTCACCGACCTGCGCGAGGTACTGGGCGTGCTGCGCCAGGCGAGCCCGGGACGCACACCCGAACCCGCGCTCGACGCGCTGGACGAGCTGATCCGCGAGTCCCGCGCCGCCGGGCTCCAGGTGCGGCGGCGGGACGAGGGCGCCGCACGGCCACTGCCGGCGACCGTCGGACGCACCGCGAACCGGGTGGTCCGGGAGGCACTCACCAACGTACGCAAGCACGCCGGGGACGCCGACGCGACGGTCCTGCTGCGCCATCTGCCCGACGGTCTGGAAGTGGTGGTGCGCAACGGTCCGTCCACGGGTGGGCCGGCCCTGCCCGGAGCCGGGCTGGGGCTGCTCGGGTTGCGGGAGCGGCTCGAACTGCTCGGCGGGCGCCTGGAGGCGGCGCCCGTGGACGACGGGTTCCAGGTTCGGGCCCTGATCCCCGTGGCGGACTGGCCGTGATCCGGGTCGTGGTCGTCGACGACGAGGAGCTGATCCGTGCCGGCCTGCGGCTCATCCTCGAGGCGGCGTCGGACATCGCGGTGGTGGGCGAGGCGGCGGACGGCGCCGGCGCGCTGGAGCAGGCTCGCCGGCTGCACCCGGACGTGGTGCTGCTCGACGTGGGATGCCGGGTGTCGACGGGCTGACCGTGGCACCGGAGGTGGTGGCGGCAGGGCCGAAGGTGATCATGCTTACCACGTTCGACCTCGACGAGTACGTGCACCGGGCGCTGCGGGCCGGCGCGGTCGGCTTCCTGCTCAAGGACACCCCACCCCGCGAGCTGGCCGCCGCCGTGCGCGCCGTGGCGGCGGGAAACGCGATGCTCGCCCCCACGGTGACCCGGCGGCTGATCGACTCCTTCGCCGAGCGGGGGCCAGCCCGCCGGGACGCGGCCCGACGGCGTCTCGCGCCGCTCACGCCGCGCGAACTGGAGATCGTCCGGGAGGTGGCGCGGGGCCACGGCAACGCGGACATCGCGCGGCGGCTGACGATGAGCGAGGCCACCGTGAAGGCGCACGTCAGCCGGGCGCTGGCGAAGCTCCAGGTGGCCAACCGGGTGCGGCTGGCGATCCTGGTGCACGACGCCGACCTACTCTGACGGACGGCCGTCAGCGGCTGGCGGCGGCCCGGCGGTGCGCCCGCCGCCGCAGCCAGCGGAACCCCTCCAGGCCGAGCGTGATGGCCACCGAGAGCCCCACTCCGGCCAGGATGCCCCGGATCGGGTCGCGTTCGAAGGCCAGCCCTCCGAAGTAGCCGAGCAGGCCGCAGTAGAGCGCCCAGGTGGATGTCGCGATGCCGTCGAAGAGCAGGAACGACCGGCGCGGATAGCGCACCGCCCCCATGGTGAGGGTCACCGCGGTCCGACCGCCCGGCACGTACCGGGCGGTGGTCAGGATCAGCCCGCCGCGCCGCTCCAGTGCCCGCCGGGCCCAGTCGGAGCTGGTGCGCCGGCGGCTCCGGGCGGGGAGCCGGGCCAGCCGGTTCGCGCCGCCGCCCCGGCCGATGGCGTACGAGATGTGGTCGCCGGTCAGCGCCCCGAGCGCGGCGGTGACGACCACCGCGACCACGTTGGGGTGCCCGCCGTCGGCGGAGAGCACCGCCGCGGTGATCACCGCCGCCTCGCCGGGCACCGCGGGAAAGAACCCGTCGACCGCGGTGAGCCCGAAGAGCACCAGGTACACCCACGGCGAGGTGACCGTCTCCCGGAGCGGGTCGAGCAGGGCGTCCATGCCCCCATGCTCGGCGGTCGGGTGTTAGTAGGGGCCCCTTCCTCTACATCAGGCGTTAATAGGGGCACCTTCCTTGTGGGTGGACCCCGTGAGGTGGGGCCGGCCGGTGCGGGTGTCGTGCAGGGCGAAGTTCCAGCCGGCGTCGACCCGGTCGGCGGAGAAACCCACCGTGGCGGGCAGCGCCACCGGCAGCTTGAACGCCACCTCGACCGTGCCGGCGTCCGGCAGCCGGTTCTCCAGCGCGGCCAGGCAGCGGGCCTTGCTCCACATGCCGTGCGCGATCGGCCGGGCGAAGCCGAACAGCCGGGCCCCCAGCCGGGACGTGTGGATCGGGTTGTGGTCCCCGGAGACCCGCGCGTAGTCGGTGCCGACCCGGGTGCCGACCCGCCATTGTGCGGTGGCGGCCGACGTCGCGGGCCGGTCCTGCGGGTCGCGCCGGGCGCCGTCGCCACGCTCCCGACTGAGGTACGTCGACACGCCGCGCCACACCTCCGCCCCGGCGACCGAGGCGACCAGGACCACGTCGAGCTGCCGCCCCCGGTCGTGCGGGCGCAGGTGTTCCGCGTACGCGGTGAAGGCCAGCTCGTCGGTGGCCAGCACCGGTCGGCGCGTGGTGATCCGGTTGGCCACGTGCACCAGTCCGATCAGCGGGAACGGGAACTCCGGCGCGGTCATCAGGCGCAGCGCCAGCGGGAAGCCCAGCACGTGCGGGTAGGTCACCGGCAGCCGCTCGGTCAGCGGGAAGCCGCAGACCCGGTCGTAGTCGGCCAGGTGCGCCCGGTCCACCCGGACGCCGGGAACGGTCAGCTCTACCGCCGGCAGGCTCGTGGCGCGCCGGCCGCCGCCGGGCAGGGCGCCGCGCAGCGCCCGCCGGTAGAGCGGGCCGGTGGCGGGCAGCCGGGGCAGCTCCACGCCGGCCCGGACCGGCGGGTCGTCCACGTCGGCCATCACGCCCCCAGCAGGCTCTGGCCGCAGACCCGTACGACGTTGCCGCTGACCGCGCCGCTGGCCGGCCAGGCCAGCCAGCCGATCGTCTCGGCCACGTCCACCGGCAGCCCGCCCTGGGCCAGGCTGTTCATCCGGCGGCCCGCCTCGCGCACCACCAGCGGGATCCGGGCGGTCAGCCGGGTCTCGATGAAGCCCGGGGCCACCGCGTTGACGCTGATCCCCCGCTCGCACAGGGCCGGGGCGAGGGAATCGACCAGCCCGATCACGCCGGCCTTGCTGGTGGCGTAGTTGGTCTGCCCCCGGTTGCCGGCGATCCCGGCGATCGAGGAGACCGCGACGATCCGCCCGCCGGCCGGGATCAGCTCCCGTTCCAGCAGCACGTCGTTGATCCGTTCCTGACTGGAGAGGTTGACGTCGAGGACCTGGTCCCACCGGTCGGCGTCCATCCGGCCGAGGGTCTTGTCCCGCGTGATGCCGGCGTTGTGCACCACCACGTCGACCCGGCCGTGCCGGCTGGCCAGGTGCTCGGCGAGTCGGGTCGGCGCGTCCGGGGCGGTCAGGTCGAGCTGGACGGCGGTGCCGCCGATGTCGTTCGCCACCGCGGCCAGCGCGTCGCCGGCGGCCGGGACGTCCAGCGCGACGACCCGCGCGCCGTCCCGGGCGAGCACCCGGGCCAGGGCGGCGCCGATGCCCCGGGCCGCGCCGGTGACCAGGACGACCTGCCCGTCCAGCGGGCGGTCCCAGTCGGCCGGCGTGCTCGCGTCCCCGGCGCCGACCCGGATCACCTGCCCGGAGACGTACGCGGACCGGCCCGACAGCAGGAAACGCAGGGTCGATTCGAGGCTGGTCAGCGTGCTCGGGTCGCCGTCGCGGGTGACGTACACCAGTTGCGCGGTGACACCCCGGCCGAACTCCTTGCCGATGCTGCGGACCAGCCCTTCCAGGGCCCGCTGGGCGGTCGCCTCGCGCGGCGACACGCACTCCCGCGGCGGGGTGCCCAGCACGATCACCCGACCGCTGGGCAGCACCGAGCGGGCCTGCGGGTGGAAGAAGTCGTAGAGCTGGCGCAGCTCGGTCGAGTCGGTGATGCCGGTGGCGTCGTACACCAGGGCGCCGAACCGTGCGGTGGCCTCGACGGCGGCCGGGTCGGTCAGCTCGACCCCGGCGGCGGTGAGGATCTTCGTGACCGGCTCGGTGAGCCGGCCGCCGGTGGCCGCCCCGAGCAGGGCGGGGCCAGGCAGCAGTGGGGCACCGGGGCCGTGCCGGCGCAGTCGCGGCGGGTCGGGCAGCCCGAGGCGCTTGACCAGCGCGCGGCCGGCCGCCGATTGGACGAAGCTCGCGTACCTGTCGGTCATGGGCGTAGCCTACTGGCGAGTAGGGTTCGAGCAACACATGTCGAGGAGGCGGATCGTGCAGAGCATCCGGCGGGTCGCGGTCATCGGCGGCAATCGCATCCCGTTCGCCCGTTCCAACTCCCGCTACGCGGACGCGTCCAACGCGGACCTGCTCGGCGCGGCGCTGGACGGTCTCATCGCCCGGTACGGGCTGGCCGGGCAGCGCGTCGGCGAGGTGGTCGCCGGGGCGGTGCTCAAGCACTCCCGGGACTTCAACCTCACCCGCGAGGTGGTGCTCGGCTCCCGGCTCGACCCGCACACGCCGGCGTACGACATCCAGCAGGCCTGCGGCACCGGCCTGGAGGCGGCCATCCTGGTCGCCAACAAGATCGCCCTCGGCCAGCTCGACGTCGGCATCGCCGGTGGCGTCGACACCACCTCGGACGCGCCGCTGGCGGTCAACGAGGAGATGCGCCGGACGCTGCTCAAGCTCAACAGCGCCCGCACCCTCGGCGAGCGGCTGAAGATCGCCGCCAGGCTGCGCCCGCTCCAGCCGTTCAAGCCGGACGTCCCGCGCAACGCGGAGCCGCGTACCGGCCTGTCCATGGGGGAGCACGCCGCGCGCACCGCGCTGCGTTGGCAGATCGACCGGCGCTCGCAGGACGAGCTGGCGCTGCGCTCACACCAGCGGCTGGCGGCCGCGTACGAGCGCGGTTTCTTCGACGACCTGATGACCCCCTACCTCGGGCTCACCCGCGACCAGAACCTGCGCGCCGACACCAGTCTTGAGAAGCTGGGTTCACTGAGGCCGGTCTTCGGCGCCAAGGGCCCGGACGCCGAGCAGGCCACCATGACCGCCGGCAACTCCTCGCCCCTCACCGACGGCGCGTCCACAGTGCTGCTGGCCAGCGAGGAGTGGGCGCGCGAGCACAGCCTGCCGGTGCTGGCCTGGTTCAGCTGGTCGGAGACGGCGGCCGTCGACTTCGTACACGGCGACGAGGGGCTGCTGATGGCGCCCGCGTACGCGGTGCCCCGGATGCTGGCCCGGGCCGGGCTGACGTTGCAGGACTTCGACTACTACGAGATCCACGAGGCGTTCGCCTCGCAGGTGCTGGCCACCCTGGCCGCATGGGAGTCGCCGGAGTTCTGCAAGGACCGGCTCGGCCTGGACGCGCCGCTGGGCGCGATCGACACCGACCGGCTCAACGTCAACGGCTCGTCGCTGGCGGCCGGGCACCCGTTCGCCGCGACCGGTGGGCGGATCGTGGCCACGCTCGCCAAGCTGCTCGCCGAAAAGGGCAGCGGGCGGGGCCTGATCTCGATCTGCGCGGCCGGCGGCCAGGGTGTCACCGCGATCCTGGAGCGCTGATCGTCCGAACGGCGGCGCGCGGGCGACGTTCTCGCCGCCCGTGTCGAGTGGTCCCGACGCACGGAGCAGGGACGGCTCTGCCCTGGTGTGGTCGTCGGGTAGCGCGGCCGGCGGCGTCGCGGCCGGTGAGCGGCCGGGACGTCCTCCTCCGGGCCGCGTCCGCGCTCATGAAAGACTGAGGCACGTGACGATCCCGAACGTGCTCGCCAACCGCTACGCCTCGCCCGAGCTGGTCGCCCTCTGGTCACCCGAGGAGAAGGTACGGATGGAGCGGCGGCTCTGGCTCGCCGTGCTCCGGGCGCAGCGGGACCTGGGCGTGGCCGTCCCGGACGGCGTGGTCGAGGCGTACGAGCTTGTGCTCGACCAGGTCGACCTGGCGTCGATCGCACAGCGGGAGCGGGTCACCCGGCACGACGTGAAGGCCCGGATCGAGGAGTTCAGCGCGCTCGCCGGGTTCGAGCACGTGCACAAGGGGATGACCTCGCGGGACCTCACCGAGAACGTCGAGCAGCTCCAGGTGCGTGCCTCGCTGGAGCTGATCCGGGACCGGGTGGTGGCCACCCTGGCTCGGCTGGCCCACCTCGCCCACGAGCACTCCGAGCTGGTCATGACGGGTCGTTCGCACAACGTGGCGGCGCAGGCCACCACGCTGGGCAAGCGCTTCGCGTCGGCCGCGGAGGAGCTGCTGATCGCGTACGAGCGGCTGGAGGACCTGATCGGCCGCTACCCGCTGCGCGGGATCAAGGGGCCGGTCGGCACGGCCGCCGACCAGCTCGACCTCTTCGACGGCGACGCCGACAAGGTGGCCGAGCTGGAGCGGCGGGTGGCCGAGCACCTGGGCTTCTCCCGGGTGCTGGACAGCGTCGGGCAGGTCTACCCGCGTTCGCTCGACTTCGACGTGCTGGCCGCGCTGGCACAGACCGCCGCCGCGCCGTCGTCGTTGGCCACCACGATCCGGCTGATGGTCGGCCAGGAGTTGGCCACCGAGGGCTTCAAGCCGGGCCAGGTGGGCTCCAGCGCGATGCCGCACAAGATGAACACCCGGTCGTCGGAGCGGGTGAACGGCTTCGCGGTGATCATCCGGGGCTACCTGTCGATGGTCGGCGAGTTGGCCGGCGACCAGTGGAACGAGGGGGACGTGTCCTGCTCGGTGGTCCGCCGGGTGGCGCTGCCGGACGCCTTCTTCGCCGCCGACGGGCTGTTCCAGACCTTCCTCACCGTGCTCGACGAGTTCGGGGCGTACCCGGCGGTGATCAACCGGGAGCTGGAGCGCTTCCTGCCCTTCCTCGCCACCACGAAGATCCTGGTGGCGGCGGTCCGGCGCGGCGTCGGTCGGGAGGTGGCGCACGAGGTGATCAAGGAGCACGCGGTCGCCGTGGCGCTGGCCATGCGGGAGAAGGGCGCCCCGGAGAACGACCTGTTCGACCGGTTGGCGGCGGACGGCCGACTCGGCCTCTCCCGCGCCGACATCGACACCCTGGTCGCCGACCGCAACGCCTTCGCCGGCGCCGCCCGATCCCAGGTGGAAGCGGTGACCCGCCGCATCACCAAGATCGTCGAAAACCACCCCGCCGCGGCCACCTACACCCCACCCCCCATCCTCTGACCCGGTTGGTCAAGGCGGCGAGTGGGGCGGGCGGTCAGCCGCCGGTGGGAGTTTCGGGTGCGCTGCGGAGGTTGGGGGCACTGGCCGGCTCGGCGATGCCGCCCGGGGACGACGCGAACTCGGACTGGTGCGCGGTGTCGGCGGCAACGGCCGGCTGGTCGGCCGGCATGACGTCGGGCACCTTGGGTACGACGATCACCGCCGTGCCGTACGCGCAGATCTCCATCCACATCTCGCCGCAGTCCCGGCTGTCGAACCGCATGCCGATCACCGCGTTCGCGCCCAGCCGCATGGCCTCCTCGCCGAGTCGCGCCACCGAGTCGGTGCGCCACCGGGTCAGGTTGTCCGGCGCCATCGGGTCGTACGCGCCACCGCGCAGGTTCTTGACCCCCTCGCGGTACGGGTTGCGCGTCCTGGCCATCGATGACACCACCTCACCGAGGATCTGGCGGATCTCGTAGCCGGGCAGTTGCTCCGTCGTCACGACCAGCACGTTTCCGATGCTGTCAGGGGTTGCCCGGCCCGATCGCGAGCCGTGTTCACCTGATCGGATGCTGCAAAACGACGCGGCGCGGACGGCGGGTGATCGCCCGACCATCCGCGCCGCGCCGGCGCTAACCGTCAGACACCGGCCACCGAGGTGATCCAGGCCCGGTTGTACGCGACGCTGCCGTAGTTCTGGATGCTGTAGCCGTCGGCGGTGGAGGCGACACCGACCTGCCGGCCGTTGTAGAACTGCGGACCGCCCGAGTCGCCCTTCCAGGCGTTGCCGCTGATCTCGGTGCTCCGGATGGCCTGCCCGCCGTACGCGTCGGTGGCGTTGTTGCTGGTGACCTGGACGGTGGCGGTCTTGAGCTGGCTGGACGCCGAGCAGCCGCTGTAGCAGGTCCTGCCCCAGCCGTAGATCGAGTTCGTCGAGCCGACCGGCGGGTTGCTGCTGGCCAGCGTCACCGCCGACGTGCTCACCGCGCTGGAGAGCCGCAGGAGGGCCAGGTCGTTGCGGGTGTAGGTGGCGCTCACGGTGCGGGTGGTCCCGCCCGAGGCGTAGTAGACGCTGCCGACTCGGACCGACATCGAGCCGTTGACGCAGTGCCGGGCGGTGAGCACCCACTGCGCGGCGATCACGCTGCCGGAGCAGGTGAACGAGCCGTTGCTGAACACCGCGGCGGCCCAGGGTGCGGAGGAGACGGTGTTGCCGCCGATGATGGGCTGCGGGCCGGCCGGGGCGGCGGACGCGCCGGAGGCGGCGGCGAGGACGCCGACCAGCGCGGTGCCGATGAGGGCGAGCAGGGGACGGATGCGCATCGGGGGACTCCTTGGCGGGGGCGGACCCGGGGTCGCCGGGTCTCGGGATTCACGTCGGCGGGGTCCCGCCGGCGCATTCATCGACTGATGTCGATGAACAGTAGGGCCTCCGGCGTCCGTTTTCAAGAATTCGATCGAGGCTGACCAATGTAACGATTCGGCGACCCGCTGCGCCATACATGCCCTGGTGGGATGGCATGTCATGGGTTACTGGTCGGTTCCGGGCCATCCGGACCGCCGGTTATGTTGATCACTGCCTGAACTGCACCCGGCCGGTGCGTCCGGCACGGAATCTGCCAGGTACGCTGGCTGCGCTCGCCCGTTGTGGGTCGGCACCCAACTGCGTACACAGTCAGGAGTGCCCAGTGCCTCGCGTCGTCGTCGACGTCATGCTCAAGCCCGAGATCCTCGATCCGCAGGGCCAGGCCGTCGCAAACGCGCTGCCCCGGCTCGGCGTCAGCGACGTCGCCTCAGTTCGGATCGGCAGGCGGATCGAGATCGAGTTCACCGGTGAACCGGACCTGGACCGGGCCCGGGAGATCGCCGACAAGCTGCTCGCCAACCCGGTCATCGAGGACTTCACCGTCCGCCTGGTCGAGGCCGACGAGACCGCGGACGCCCGCTCGTGACCGCCCGGGTCGGTGTGGTCACCTTCCCCGGCTCGCTCGACGACGGGGACGCCGCCCGCGCCGTACGGATCGCCGGCGCCGAGCCGGTCCGGCTCTGGCACGGTGACCCGGCGCTGCACGGGGTGGACGCGGTCGTCCTGCCCGGCGGCTTCTCGTACGGTGACTACCTGCGCTGCGGCGCCATCGCCCGGTTCGCCCCGGTGATGGAGACGATCGTGGACGCCGCCCGGGGCGGCCTGCCGGTGCTCGGCATCTGCAACGGCTTCCAGATCCTCTGCGAGGCGCACCTGCTGCCCGGCGCGCTCACCCGCAACCAGCACCTGCACTTCCGCAACCGGGACCAGATCCTGCGCATCGAGTCGGCCGGCACCGCGTGGACCAACGCGTTCCAGCCCGGCCAGGAGGTGCTGATCCCGGTCAAGAACGGCGAGGGCTGCTACGTCGCCGACACCGCGACGCTGGACCAGCTCGAAGCCGAGGGTCGGGTGGTCGCGCGCTACGTCGGCGGCAACCCCAACGGGTCGCAGCGTGACATCGCCGCCATCACCAACCCCGCCGGCAACGTGGTCGGCATCATGCCGCACCCCGAGCACGCGGTGGAGGCGCTTACCGGCCCTTCGCTGGACGGCCTCGGCTTCTTCACCTCGGTTCTCAAGCACCTGGTGGGGGCGCCGGCGTGACCGGCGGCGGCATGTTCGGTCTGCTCGACCGCTCATTCGGCGGGCACGAGCGCAGCGAGGAGAGGTCATGACCACCCATCCGGACCCGGTACGGGACACGCCGGAGGCGTTCCCCGCCCCGGCGCAGGCGACCGAGCCCCACCCGGCGCAGTCCGCCGAGTCGCGACCGGCCGCTCCGGCGGCCGTCCCCGCACAGCCGGCCGTCGCCAACTGGACCGAGGGCGTCGACACCGTGCCGCGCGCTGACGGGACTCCCGCCGAGCTGCAGCCGTACACCGAGCTGGGGCTCCGCGACGACGAGTACGACCGGATCCGGCAGATCCTCGGCCGCCGGCCCACCCAGTCCGAGCTGGCCATGTACTCGATCATGTGGAGCGAGCACTGCTCGTACAAGTCGAGCAAGGTGCACCTGCGCCAGTTCGGTGAGAAGGCCCCGCACAGCGACCGGCTGCTCGCCGGCATCGGCGAGAACGCGGGCGTGGTGCAGGTCTCCGACGAGCTGGCGGTGACCTTCAAGGTCGAGTCGCACAACCACCCGAGCTTCGTCGAGCCCTACCAGGGCGCGGCGACCGGCGTCGGCGGCATCGTCCGGGACATCCTGGCCATGGGGGCCCGCCCGGTCGCGGTGATGGACCCGCTGCGCTTCGGCGCCGCCGACCACCCCGACACCGCCCGGGTGCTCACCGGCGTGGTGGCCGGCGTCGGCGGCTACGGCAACTGCCTCGGCCTGCCGAACATTGGCGGCGAGCTGGTCTTCGACCCCAGCTACCAGGGCAACCCGCTGCTCAACGCGCTCTGCCTGGGTGTGCTGCCGGTCGACCGGCTGCAGAACAAGGCCGCCGCCGGCCCCGGCAACGTGGTCGTGCTGATGGGCGCGAAGACCGGCCGGGACGGCATCGGCGGCGTCTCCGTGCTGGCCAGCGCCACCTTCGACGAGGGCAGCGAGCAGCGCCGCCCGTCGGTGCAGGTCGGCGACCCGTTCACCGAGAAGCTGCTGATCGAGGCCTGCCTGGAGCTGTACGACGGCCAGCTGGTCGTCGGCATCCAGGACCTGGGTGGCGCCGGGCTCACCTGCGCGCTCACCGAGACCGCCGCCGCAGCCGGCACCGGCATGCGGGTGTGGCTGGAGCGGGTGCCGCTGCGCGAGCCCTCGATGGAGCCGCACGAGATCCTGGCCAGCGAGTCGCAGGAGCGGATGTTGCTGGTCGTCGAGCCGGAGAAGCTCGATGCGGTGCTCAAGACCGCCGAGAAGTGGGGCGTGCTGGCCACCGCGATCGGCGAGGTCACCGCGCCGGAGCCGGACGGCCGGCCCGGCCGTCTGCTGATCACCTGGCGGGATCACCTGGTGGTGGACGTGCCGCCGGGCTCGCTGGTGGACGACGGTCCGGTCTACGCCCGCCCGATGCGCGAGCCGGCCGACCTGATCCTGCTGCAGGCCGACCGGGCCGAGACGCTGCCCCGCCCGGCCGACCCGGAGGCGCTGCGGGAGACCGTGCTGCGCATGATCGCCTCGCCAAACCTGGCCGACAAGACCTGGGTCACCGAGCAGTACGACCGCTACGTGCTGGGCAACACCGTGCTCGCCCAGCCGGAGGACTCCGGCGTGATCCGGATCGACGAGCGGACCGGGCTCGGCGTCGCGCTGTCCGTGGACGGCAATGGCCGGTACACCCGGCTCGACCCGTACCACGGCACCAAGCTGGCGCTGGCCGAGGCGTACCGGAACGTGGCGGCGACCGGCGCGAAGCCCATCGCCGTGACCAACTGCCTCAACTTCGGCTCGCCGGAGGACCCGGCCGTGATGTGGCAGTTCGCCGAGGCCGTGCGCGGCCTGGCGGACGGCTGCCTGGAGCTGGGCATCCCGGTGACCGGCGGCAACGTCAGCTTCTACAACCAGACCGGCGCGGCAGCCATCCACCCGACCCCGGTGGTCGGTGTGCTGGGCGTGCTGGACGACGTGGCCAACCGGGTGTCGATGGGCTTCGTCCCGCGTGCCGGCGGCGACCACGACCAGCTCTACCTGCTCGGCGAGACGCACGTGGAGCTCTCCGGCTCGGAGTGGGCCTGGGTGACGCACGAGCACCTGGGCGGCATTCCGCCGCAGGTCGACCTGGCCCGCGAGAAGGCGCTCGGTGACCTGCTGGCCGAGGCGGCCCGGGTCGGGCACCTCAGCTCGGCACACGACCTCTCCGACGGTGGCCTGGCCCAGAGCCTGGTCGAGTCGTGCCTGCGGCGCGGCGTCGGCGCCCGGATCGCGGTGCCGGAGCAGTTCGCCGAGGGCTCGATGCCGTTCGTCTACCTGTTCAGCGAGTCCGCCGGGCGGGCGCTGGTCTCCGTGCCGCGTGGCCACGACAAGGCGTTCGCGGCGCTCTGCGCCGAGCGTGGCGTGCCGTTCGAGCTGATCGGCGTCACCGACCCGGCCGGCGGTGCGCTGGAGGTGCACGGCCAGTTCCGGATCGGCCTGGACGAGCTGCGTGCCGCGCACACCGCGACCCTGCCGCGCCTCTTCGGTGGCGCGGCGGCCGTCGAGGTGCCCGCGCCGGCGGCCGGAGTGGCGGGCGCGGTCGAGGCCGCGCCGCTGCCCGTCGCCGAGGGTGCGCAGATGGCGCCGGTGGACCCGGCGGCGGTGGCCGCCGAGCCGATCGCCTCGGCCGGGCCGGTTCCGTCGACCGGCGCGGTGGAGCCGGTCGTTCCCGGCGCGGAGCCCGCAGCCGCCGACCCGGACGCGCCGACCAGCGGGTCCGAGTCCGACTCCGGTGTCACCGAAGCGCCCGACGAGCGCTGAGGCGGTGGCGGCCGCCGTCTACGGCCAGCCCGGCTCCGGTGCCCGGTTCGACTGGGGGCTGAGCGGGGCGGCCGAGCTCGGCCGCGTCTGCGCGGTGCTGGTGGTGGTGGACGTGCTCTCGTTCACCACCGCCGTCGAGGTCGCGGTGGCGCGCGGCATGCGGGTGCACCCGTTCCCCTGGGGCGAGCAGGCGGCCGACTACGCCGTACGGGTCGGTGCGGTCGCCGCGGTGGGCCGCCGACGGACGACCGCGGACCATCCGTGGTCGCTCTCGCCCGCCGCGCTGAGCACCGCGCCGGTGGTGTCCGACCTGGTGCTGCCCTCGCCGAACGGTTCCGCGATCAGCGCCGCGGCGAGCGCCACCGGCCTGCCGGTGGTGGCGGCCTGCCTGCGCAACGCCCCGGCCGTCGGCAGCTGGCTGCGCCGCCAGGGGTACGGCACGACGGACGCCCCGATCGGCGTGATCGCGGCGGGGGAGCGCTGGCCGGACGGCTCGCTCCGCCCGTCGGTGGAGGACCAGCTCGGCGCCGCCAGCGTGCTGGACGCGCTTTCCGGAGTGCCGGGCGGGCTCTCCGTCGAGGCGGCCATGGCGCTCGCCGCGCTGGCCAGCACTCCGGACCTGCCCGCCGCCGTACGCGGCTGCGTCTCCGGTCGGGAACTGGTCGAAGGCGGGTTCGCCGAGGACGTCGAGGTCGCCGTCCAGGTCGGCGTCTCGGACGTGGTCCCGCTGCTCCGGCACGGCGTCTTCTCCGCCGCCTGACCGGTACGCGGGTCGTCGCGGACCCGCTACCCGTGATCAGCCGGCCCGCGACCTTCCGTCGGCCCGTTGTCGTGCGCAGGGGAGCACTCGCCGCAAGCGGAAGGGCCGCCGGTGAATCCCGACGGCCCTTCCGTGGTCGTGCGACGGGCGTGAGCCCGCTGATCGTCAGTCGTCCAGCCAGTCCAGTCGCCGGCCGCCGCGATCCTGCTGCGGCGGCGCATCCGGGCGCGCCCGGCCGGCCTGACCCTGGTCACCGTAGTAACCGCCCTGCTCGTAGCCGCGATCGTCGTAGCCACCGCGCTGCGTCGGGGCATCCTGGCCGTAGCCAGGGGCCTGGCCGTAGCCGCCCTGCTCGTATCCGCCGCGCTGCGGGGGAGCCTCCTGGCCGTAGCTGCCGTGCTCCGGCTGCGACTCCTGGCCGTAGCCGCCGGCCTGGCCGTAGCCGCCCTGCTCGTAACCACCGCGCTGGTTGTAGCCGCCGCCGGCCGGCTCCGCGCCCCGGCCGTACGGCGCGGGGTCGGCCTGGCCGTACCCCGCACCCTGCTCCGGCTGGTAGACGCCGGTGGCGTACGGGTCGGCCGGGGCCGGGTACTGGGTGCTGTCGCCGGTGTAGCGGCCGGTCGGCTCGTCGTACCGTTCGCCGTAGGCGGGGCCCGCCGGGGCCGGCGGGTAGGCCGCGTCGCCGGCCGGGGCACCGTAGTCACGGCTGCCGTAACCGCCGCCGGAGGACGGTGCGCCGCCGTAGCCGGCACCGGAACCCGGTGCGGCGCCGTAGCCCTCACCACCGGGGGCGCCGGCTCCGTAGCCAGCCTCGGGGGTCGCCGCCGTGCCGTAGCCGCCACCGGAGGCCGGTGCGGCGCCGTAGCCGCCCGCGCCGTAGCCGCCAGAGGCCGGCTCCTCGCCGTAGCTGGCGCCGCCCCAGTTCTGCTGACCCGCCGCACCGTACGGCTGCGCGGGCGCGCCGTACGGATCCGGCGGGACGTCGTCGACCACCGGGCGGTGCATCATCGTCGGTGCGTCGCTCAGCGCCGCGCCGCCGGCCATCGTCGGGTCCGGTCCGCCGCCGACGCGGTTGACCACGCGGGTCCGGTCGTCGGCGTCGCGGTACGCACCTCGGGCCGCCGGCACCGCGCCGGCCGCACCCGCCGGCACGTCCGCGTCGTCGTCGCCGCTCTCCTTGCGCCGCATCCAGAGCAGCACGATCGTGCCCACGCCGGCGGCGACGAGCAGGCCGCCGAGCAGGATGATCAGGTAGGAGCCGAAGCCGCCGCCGTCGTCCTCGTTGTTCGCGGCGTTCGCCGGGGCGCCCGGGCTGGGCTCCTCGGAGGGCTCCTCCGCGGCACCCTCCTCGGTCGCCTCCTCGGTGGGCGTGGCCTCGGCGCTGGCGGACGGGGTGGCGCTCGGCGTCACTTCGACCTTGATCTCCAAGGCGATCCGCTGACCGGTGACGGCCTGCCCGGCGGTCGCGTTGACGGTCTTGAAGGCCTTGATGTTGTCGAAGGACGCGCCCAGGTCGATCCGGCCGGGAGCGATCGGCTTCTCGGTGGTGCCGGTGAAGCGGAAGTTGCCGCTGCCGTCACTCATCGTGTCGTAGCGGTGGCCGGCGGTGTCCTGGAGGACCACGAAGGCGTTGGGCACCGCCTCGCTGTCGGCCTTCTTGACCACCTTGCCGGAGATCGACCGCACGGTCTGCGCCTGCTGTGGCGGCGCGGCCTTGGCGACCAGCGTGACGGTGGTCGACGCATCCTGGCTCTGCTTGATCGGGCCGTTGGAGTCTGTGGCCTTCACAGTGATCTGGGCGGTGCCGTTGGCAGCGTCGTCGGCGAGCTTGAAGGTGGCGTCGTAGGTCCCACTCTCCGTCACCCGGCCGCGGGAGCACCCGTCGACGCACGTCAGCTTCGGGTTGCTCGAGCTGAAACTGATGTCGGCAGGTTGAGCGCCATCCTGGAAGGCCAGCTTGTAGCTGATCTTTGTAGTCTTGCCAGCCTCGACGCTGCTCGGCGAGGCCGAGACGTCTGTGACGTCGGGCGCGGCCAGGGCTGGTGTGGCGGGGACGGCCAGTAGGGCGCCGGCAACCAGCGCTACGACCACACCGGCCCGCTGCTTCCAGGCACGTCGGTGTGTTGACACGTCCACCGCCTTCCGGGCTGACTTCCCTGACCGGCGAGGCGCCGGCCGGGGATCATCACGGTACGAATACGCCGTCGGCAACTATGCCTTGTCCGACCGGGTCGGCGCGACCCAGGGCCAGCGTCAGGCGTCCTACCGTCAGGTCGTATCGTCCCGTCGTGTCCACTCCGCACATTAAGTCCGCCGCGGTAGCGGCGGCGTTGTCGGCGCTCGATGATGGGCGTACGCCCGAACGGCCGGTACTCCGGGAGGCGGTCCGGTCCTTGTTGGCCGTCCTCGCGGAGCGCGCCCCCGGCCGATCGGTGGAGGTGCGCGTCCCACCTTACGGCGCGATCCAGTGCGTTCCCGGGCCCCGACACACCCGGGGGACCCCGCCAAACGTGGTCGAGATGGCCCCGGACACCTGGCTCGCGCTGGCCACCGGGCGACTCGCGTGGGCCGAGGCGGTTACCCAGGGTCGTGTCCAGGTGAGCGGTGTCCGCGCGGACCTCTCCGCCCATCTGCCCCTCTAGCTGCGTAGACGTCCGGATGATGGTAACGCTCGGCGCACAAATCGTGACTATCTGTATCGACGATGATTCGCGTACACTGTCAGGCGACGACAGTGGTCCCGACCCGGGCGTGTGGATCGCCCCGTGATCCCACCGGGTCGGTCCAGACCAGCATGAGGGAGCGGTAGGTGCCCCGAGGCGACGGCCGGCTGAGCCACGACCTTGACCCCCAACGACCCGGTCCCCAGGACGCCTGCGGCGTCTTCGGCGTCTGGGCGCCGGGGGAAGAGGTCGCCAACCTGACCTACTTCGGTCTCTACGCGCTCCAGCACCGGGGCCAGGAGGCGGCGGGCATCGCGGTGAGCGACGGCTCCGGGGTGGTGGTCTACAAGGACCTCGGCCTGGTCGCCCAGGTCTTCGACGAGCCGACCCTGGCCAGCCTGCGCGGCCACCTGGCAATCGGGCACGCCCGCTACTCCACGACCGGCGGCTCGACCTGGGAGAACGCGCAGCCGACCATCCGGTCGACCAGCTCCGGCACGACCATCGCGCTGGCCCACAACGGCAACCTGGTCAACACCGCCGAGCTGCAGAAGGAGGTCGCCGAGCGCGGCCTCGTCGCGGACGGCTCGACCAACGACACCTCGCTGGTGACCATGCTGCTGGCCAGCCGGCCGGATCTCTCCGTGGAGGCGGCCGCGCTGGAGGTGCTGCCGCAACTGCGCGGCGCCTTCAGTTTCGTCTTCATGGACGAGTCGACCCTCTACGCGGCCCGCGACCCGCACGGCGTCCGTCCGCTGGTGCTGGGCCGGCTGGAGCGCGGCTGGGTGGTGGCCAGCGAGACCGCCGCGCTGGACATCGTCGGGGCGAGCGTGGTCCGCGAGGTCGAGCCCGGTGAGCTGATCGCGATCGACGAGGACGGGCTGCGCTCCACCCGGTTCGCCGCGCCGGAGCCGAAGGGTTGCCTCTTCGAGTACGTCTACATCGCTCGCCCGGACGCCACCATCGCCGGGCGCAACGTGCACGCCGCCCGGGTGCAGATCGGCCGCCAGCTGGCCAAGGAACACCCGGTCGAGGCCGACCTGGTCATCCCGGTGCCGGAGTCCGGCACCCCGGCCGCGATCGGCTACGCGGAGGCCTCCGGCATCACCTACGGCGCCGGCCTCATGAAGAACCCGTACGTCGGGCGTACCTTCATCCAGCCGTCGCAGACCCTGCGTCAGCTCGGCATCCGGCTCAAGCTCAATCCTCTGCGGCAGAACGTGCGGGGCAAGCGGCTGGTGGTGGTGGACGACTCGATCGTGCGGGGCAACACCCAGCGGGCCATCGTGCGGATGCTGCGCGAGGCGGGCGCGCTGGAGGTGCACGTCCGGATCTCCTCGCCGCCGGTCAGGTGGCCGTGCTTCTACGGCATCGACTTCGCCACCCGGGCGGAGCTGCTGGCCAACGGGTTGGACAACGACGGCATCCGGCGCTCGATCGGCGCCGACACGCTGGGTTACGTATCGCTTCCCGGCCTGATCGCCGCGACCGAGCAGCCGAAGACCCGGCTGTGTCGCGCGTGTTTCGATGGTGAGTACCCGATCGAGCTGCCGGCCGGCAACCTGATCGGCAAGCACGTGCTCGAAGGGGTGGGCCGGCGGGTCGCCAACTCGGCTCCGGACGCCCCGGGGCACTCCGCCCTTCCGCTCGTCGCCACTCCGGGCGGCGTGACCGCACACCGCCCGTAGCACCACCGGCGCGGCCCGGCCACCGCCGGCGCGGCACCGAGAACCACAAAGGGGAGAACCGTGACGCACGTGTCCGAGCGCAGCGGCGCAGGAAGCAGCCCGACCGGCGCCGGCGGCGACCGCCAGCCCTGGACGGCCGGCGCCGGCCGTCCGGCGCGCAAACGCTCGGTCTCGTACGCCGACGCCGGGGTGTCCATCGAGGCGGGCGACCGCGCGGTGGAGCTGCTCAAGTCGAAGGTGAAGCAGACCCGCCGCCCCGAGGTGCTGGGCGACCTCGGCGGCTTCGCCGGCCTGTTCCGGCTCGACACGAAGAAGTACAAGAACCCGATCCTGGCCTCGTCCACCGACGGCGTGGGCACCAAGCTGGTGATCGCGCAGCAGATGGACATCCACGACACGGTCGGCATCGACCTGGTCGCGATGGTCGTCGACGACCTGGTGGCGTGCGGCGCCGAGCCGCTGTTCCTGCTCGACTACATCGCCACCGGCGAGGTCGTGCCGGACAAGGTCGCCGAGATCGGCGCGGGCATCGCCGACGGCTGCCGGTACGCCGGCTGCGCGCTGCTGGGCGGCGAGACCGCGGAGCACCCGGGCGTGCTCCGCCCGGACGAGTACGACATCTCCGCCACCGGCGTCGGCGTGGTCGAGGAGAGCGACATCCTCCGGCCGGAGCGGGTCGAGGTGGGCGACGCGGTGATCGCGATGCGCTCCTCCGGCCTGCACTCCAACGGCTACTCCCTGGTGCGGCACGTGCTGCTGGGTGCCGGCCGGATGCGGCTGGACGTGGTGATCGACGACTTCGGCCGGCAGCGCACCCTCGGCGAGGAACTGCTCACCCCGACCAAGATCTACGCGAAGGACTGCCTCAAGCTGATCGCCGAGACCGAGGTGCGGGCGCTGGCCCACGTCACCGGCGGCGGCATCCCCGGCAACCTGGTCCGGGTGCTGCCGGAGCACGTCGACGCGGTCGTCAACCGGTCCACCTGGAAGCCGCAGCCGGTCTTCGACCTGATCCAGTCGAAGGGCCGGATCGACGACCCGGAGATGGAGGCGACCTTCAACATGGGCGTCGGCATGTTCGCGATCGTCTCCGCCGAGGACACCGACCGGGCGCTGGCCACGCTGACCGGCCGCGGGGTCGAGGCGTGGCAGGCCGGCGAGATCATCGAGGGCACCGGCAACGTGCAGATGGTCGGCCAGCACACCCGAGGATGATCACGCTCCGGTGATCGTACGGGCACCTGATCAGGGCTTCACCCGAGTGGCCGATGCCGCCTAGCCTGAAGGGCACCCTTCAGACTAGGCGGAGGAGGGCGATGGCTGCTCGGGGACAGTCATTCAGCGGGATGCGCGGCCTGGCCGCCATTCCGTCGTACGTCGTCATGCAGCCCACCACCCTGTGTAACCTCGACTGCGCCTACTGTTACCTGCCGTTCCGCGCGGCCGACCGGCGGATGCCGGTGTCGGTGGCCGAAGCGGTGGCGGAGGCGGTCAACCCGTGGGCCACGGCCGGCCGGTTCTCGGTGGTGTGGCACGGCGGTGAGCCGCTGGCGGCCGGGCGGGAGCACCTGGCCGCCCTGCTGGCCCCGTTCGGGCCGGAGGTCGAGCACCACGTGCAGACCAACGCCACGCTGATCGACGACGACTGGTGTGCGTTCTTCGCCGCACGCGAGGTGCGGGTGAGCGTGAGCGTGGACGGCCCGAGGGAGCGCAACGGGGACCGGGTGGGCCGGGGCGGGCAGCCGGCGTACGACCGGATCCTGCGCGGCGTGGCGGCGCTGCGCCGGCACGGCCTGCCGTTCTCCGCCCTGGCCGTGGTGTCCGAGCCGGCGCCGGGGCTCGCCAGCGAGCTGTACGACTACTTCCTCGGCCTGGGCTGCGACGTGCTCGGCATCAACATCGAGGAGACCGAGGGGGTCAACACCCGGGACAACAGCCACGACCCCGCGGCGGTGACCGGGTTCTGGGCCGAGCTGGTGGCAGCCTGGCGGCGCGAGCCCCGGATCCACCTGCGGGAGGTCGAGTGGTCGCTGCGCTTCGCCGCGGCGGTGCTCGACGACGCGGCGGACGACGTGCTGCCCCGTCAACTGGACCCGATCCCGACGATCGGGCACGACGGCTCGGTGACCGTGCTCTCCCCGGAGCTGGCCGGCTTCACCGACCCCAAGTACGGCGACTTCAGCAGCGGCAACGTGTTGACCACCCCGCTGGCCGAGATCCTGGCCGGTGCGGCGGCGACGCCGTGGGTGGGCGAGTTCCTCGCCGGCGTGGAGGCGTGTCGGGCGTCCTGCCCGTACTTCGGTTTCTGCGGCGGTGGCCATGCGGCCAACCGTTACTTCGAGTTGGGGCGCTTCGACGGTACCGAGACCGAGCACTGCCGCAACAGCAAGATCCGCCTATTGGAGGGAGTGTTGGAGCATGCCCGAGACCACCAGTGACCGGCGGCCTGAGCGCGAAGCGGGCGACGCCCCGGACGGAGTCACCGAGCGGGTGCGGGAGGTGGCCCCTGGGCTGGTCGCGCTGCTTCAGGAAGCCGCGGACGCGCGCCGGCTGCGGGCGGAGGTGTCGGGCGGGGACGGTGCCAGCGCGGTCTGCGCCTGGAACCACTTCGAGAACATCCCGACCTTCTACAACTGGAACAACCGGCCGCGCTGAAGGTAACCGAGATCAGGGACCTGCCGACCGGCCGGAACGGCGTCCGGCCTGGCCAGGTCCCTGATCATCGGCCCGGCTCAGCTCCCGACGGGCACATGCGTGAGCACGCGGGGCGTACCGCGTGCTCAGCTGCGTCGAGAGGTCAGCGGGTCGGACGGACCCAGGGATCCGGGTCCTCGTCCGCGTGATCCTCATCATCATCGTCGACGAACTCTTTGTAGTCGTCGTCGATGTGGTGCTCAGACTTACCAGCACCCGCCAGTTCACGCTGCAAGGCGGTGAGGTCGGTGTTCGGGGAGTGGTACTTCAACTCCCGGGCCACCTTCGTCTGCTTGGCCTTAGCACGGCCGCGCCCCATGGCTCGACCCCCTCGCACAGAATGCGGGGCAGCCCGAAGGCGGGCCCCGATGACGTCAGGCATCTCTCGTGGCTCTTACGGTACATGGGGATGCCATCGTTCGGCACCTCGGGTTACCGCCAGTCGGCTCTGCGCGTCGCGGCGAGCCGGCCGTCACCCAGTGTACCTGGTAAGGAGCGGAACCGAGAGCACCCGTGACACCGGACAAACCACGCGAAATTAGCCCGGCATCAGCTTACCGACCAGGGTGCCCGGAGAGGGCCCGGAGGCGGATCCCGGTCGATCCGCCTCCGGGGTGCTCAGCGCAGGTGGATCGTGCGTAGCCGGCCGACGTCGGCCATCCGCCGCTCGGCCAGCCGGTCGGCGGCCACCGCCGGTGGCACGCCCTCGGCGTCGGCCAGGTGCAGGATCTCCCGGGTGGTGTCGTAGATCCGGGTGGCCCGCAGCTTGGCCCGGTCGAAGTTGAAGCCCTCGATCTCGTCCGCCACCTGGATCACGCCGCCGGCGTTGACCACGTAGTCCGGGGCGTACAGGATGCCCCGGTCGGCCAGGAGCTTCTCGATGCCCGGGTGGGCGAGCTGGTTGTTGGCCGCACCGGCTACCACCTTGGCGCGCAGCGCCGGCACGGTGTCGTCGTTCAGCGCACCGCCCAGCGCGCAGGGGGCGTACACGTCGATGTCGGCGGCGACCAGCGCGGCGGCGTCGTCGACCAGGGTGACCTGCGGGTGGTTGGTCCGCACCCAGGCCAGCGCCTTCGGGTTGACGTCGGTGGCCACCACCTCGGCGCCTTCCTCCAGCAGGTGCCCGGTCAGGTACTTGCCGACCTTGCCCAGGCCGGCCACGCCGACCCGCTTGCCGCGCAGGCTCGGGGTGCCCCAGACGTGCTCGGCGGCGGCCCGCATGCCCTGGAAGACGCCCCAGGCGGTGAGGATCGACGAGTCGCCGGCGCCGCCGTGCTCGACGCTGCGGCCGGTGACGTAGCTGGTCTCCCGCGCGATCACGTCCATGTCCGCCACGTAGGTGCCGACGTCGCAGGCGGTGTAGTAGCGGCCGGCCAGCGACTCCACGAAGCGGCCGTACGCGCGCAGCAGCGCCTCGCTCTTGACCTGCTCCGGGTCGCCCCAGATGACCGCCTTGCCGCCGCCCAGGTCGAGCCCGGCCAGGGCGTTCTTGTACGCCATCCCACGGGACAGGTCGAGCACGTCGGCGAGCGCGGCCTCTTCGCTGTCGTACGGGTAGAAGCGGGTGCCGCCCAGCGCCGGCCCCAACGCGGTCGAGTAGATCCCGATGATCGCCTTCAGGCCGCTCTGCTTGTCCTGGCAGAACACGACCTGTTCGTGACCGGTCGATACCGGGTCGTCGGTGCTGGCGAATACGCCCATGACTGGCTCCTGGTGTGGTGTGCGTCCTTGTGGGACGCGGACCTCGTGGACCCCGGCGGGGATGCTGCCGGTGCCGTCGAGCCTAGTATCGGCCCCCGTCGCGGCGCCCGACGCGCCGCCGCCGTCCCACGTCGCGGCACGCGCGGTCCGGCCGCTGACGCCGTGCGGGTGCCGTTCGTGGGAGGATCGCGCGGTGCCGTCGCTCTTCGCTTCATACCTGCGCGTGTACGAGCCGTTGACCGCCTTCGACCGGGACCGCCAGAGCTACTGGCGGCGCTACGTCTCCGAGGGACGGGCGGTGGCCCCGGTCGAGGGGCCGGGCCGGCAGCGGACGGCGGTGATCGAGGCGCTCGGCGCCGGCTGGACCCGGCTGCCGGACCTGCCGGAGGAGGCGTACGTCCTGGAGACGGACGACAGCCTGCTGGTCTGCCCCTGGAACCTCCGGATCCGGGTCGCCGAGGCGGCGCTCAGCGCCCGGGACGGGGTGCCCTCGGTGCTCGCCGACGCCTTCGTGCCGCCCGTGCTGGCCGGTCAGGCCCGCGCGGTGGTGGAGGACTGGCGCAGTGGCGCCCGCGTACTCGAGCACGGGGTGCCCCGGGTGCACGAGCAGATCGCCACCTGGGGCGTGCCGCTGCGCTGGTTCGTGCTCGTCGACCCGGAGGAGCGCGAGCTGGTGACCCGGCCCGACCGCCGGTCGCTGCGCTACCGCACCGAGATCTCCAAGGCCCGGCGGCGCTCCTCGCGCGCCCTGTCCGTGCTGCGCAAGTCGGTCGGGGACGCGCCCATCACCGAGGCGGTGGAGGAGGCGGCCCGCTGGCTGGAGGAGTTCCACCCACGTTCGATGGTGGAGCTGGACTACGGGGGCCTGGTCGACCTGCTCTCCGACGAGACACTGGCCGCGGACGACTCGCCCGAGCTGGTCGCCGGCGGGCTGGCCGGGCTGGCCCGGGGCGAGGCCGACGAGGCGTCCGCGGCGTACGACACCCTGGTGGCCCGGTGGCGCGCGGTGCAGCTGCTCGAGCGGTGCAACTGAGGCAAATCGCCCGAGGAACGCTTCCAAGGTGAGGCGTGCTCGTAGTTGGCACATCACGAACCGTGATCATGAGTCCGAATAAGGTACTTTCTGCCGTGTAAAAGTCGTAAAAATCGGGCATGGTTCATCCGTCCGTCTAGGGACCTTCATCCGTTCGGCCCATGTCGGACATCGGGGACTAGCCGGACCATGGGAGACGCGTCGGCCGGCGGGACCCCGGCCGATGTCTATACATGTGGAGGAGTGACCGATGGCATCGCGAACGCACGAACCAGAGCCGCTACTCACGCCGGCCGAGGTGGCGTCGATGTTCCGTGTCGACCCGAAGACGGTGACCCGGTGGGCCAAGGCCGGAAAGCTGAGCGCCATCCGCACCCTGGGTGGCCACCGTCGATACCGCGAGTCGGAGGTCAGGGCCCTGCTGCAGGGGCAGATTCCCCA
The DNA here is from genome assembly GCF_042650685.1 of Micromonospora sp. GCM10011542. NCBI lineage: Bacteria > Bacillati > Actinomycetota > Actinomycetes > Micromonosporales > Micromonosporaceae > Micromonospora > Micromonospora sp. GCM10011542. The sequence continues at coordinate 65,088 of NZ_JBHSBO010000007.1, read as the reverse complement.
GCAGCGCCAGGGCGACTGAGCCGGCACCAGCTTTTCACGGTCAGGGGCGGTGGACTTCGGTCCGCCGCCCCTGACGCGTTTCTGGAGCCCGACCCGCTATCCGCTCTGCCCGTCGGCTAGCGTCACCCTGATCCCCACCGTGCCGCCCTCGCCGTGGCGCAGCCGGCTACCGAGCAGGCTCAGCCGGCCGATCAGCCGGTACTTGTGCTTCAGCAGGTCGCGGACCCGGCGGGTTTCGGCACCGCCGTAGAGGGTCGCGTGGGCCGGTACCGCCGCGCCGTGCGGACGGCCCCGCACGTCGCACGGCGCCACGGTCACGTCGCCACTGCGGCGGATCCGCTTCACCTTGCCCGAGTCGGCCCGCGTCCAGACCGCCAGCGCCTCGCCGTCGCGGACCGCCCAGACCGGCGTCGGCACCGCCCGCCCGTCCTTGCGGAAGGTCGTGAGCAGGAGGTACTTCTCGGCCGACAGGCGGTCCAACGTGGTCACGCCGCAAGGATACGACCGCGCGGTCCGCCGGACGGCCAGATAGCGTGAACGCCGTGACAGGGGAGCCACTGATCGGTGACGTCGTCGGTGAACTGCTGCGCGACGCGCTCGCCGTGGCCACCGGGGTGGGCCCCCGGCCGCTGGTCGGCGGTCGACTGCCCCGACCGGTCATCGAGATCATCGAGCGCGACGACGGGCTGATCAACGGGGCGCCCGCCGCGCACTACCTGGACGCGCCGGCCGACTGGCAGCCGTACGACCACCGGGCGGTGGACCGGGTCCGGGGCGAGACGCTGGACATCGGCACCGGCGCCGGCCGGATCGCGCTGCTGCTCCAGGAGCGCGGCGTACCGGTCACCGGCCTGGACACCTCGGCCGGCGCGCTGGAGGTGTGCCGCCGCCGCGGCGTCCGCCGGCTGGCGCACGGCACCGTGGACAGCCACGTGGCCGACGGCCACCGCTACGACACGTTCCTGCTGCTCGGCAACAATCTCGGGCTGATCGAGGGACGGGAGCGGGCACCCGCCTTCCTGGCCGCTCTCGCCGCACTGGCCCGGCCGGGAGCGCAGGTCATCGCGCACGGCACCGACCCGTACGGCACCACGGACCCGCTGCACACCGGCTACCACCAGCGCAACCGGGACCGCGGCCGGCTCGGCGGGCAACTGCGGCTGCGGCTGCGCTACCGGGAACTGGGCACCGACTGGTTCGACTACCTGGTCTGCTCCCCGGAGGAGTTCGCCGGTCTGGTGCACGGCAGCGGCTGGCGGCTCACCGACGTGGACGACTCCGACGCCCCGTACTACCTGGCCACCCTGCGCCTGGGCCGGTAAGGAGGGGCCCCTTGTTAACGCCCAGGCGTTAACAAGGGGCCCCTCCTTACCGCTCAGACCTGGACGGTCGGGGGCAACTGCTCGGGCGGGAGGCCGCCGTCGCCGTCGACCACCTCGTCCGGGGTGCCGTCCTCGTCGAGGTCGACCATGGTGATGTCCACCTTGCCGTCCCCGTCGGTGTCGAACTGGAACAGGTCGGCCTTGCCGTCGCCGTCGGTGTCCACCACCCACACGTCGGTCCGGCCGTCGTTGTTGGTGTCGGCGCGCAGCAGGTCGACCCGCTCGTCCCCCCGGGTCTCCACGGTCTCGCCGTCGGTGCTGCCCGGGTCGGTGACGCTCTCCGGTGCCTGGCTCATGTCGACTGGTCCTTCCCTCGGTTGACGGCCGTCTGTACCCGATCCCACGCTCCCCCACGCATGGCCCGGGCCGCCGCGCTGCATAGGGTCGCACCATGAGCGAGCTGAGTGGGCGGATCGTCCGGGCCGGCGCGGCGGCGACCCCGCGCGTTGCCAGGCGGGATGGAGAGGCGTGATGAGCGATCGTTTCGTGGTCGTCGGGGCCGGCACGATGGGGCTCGGCATCGCCTACGTGGCGGCCGGGGCCGGGTACGACGTCGAGCTGGTCGAGGTGGATCCGGCCCGGGGCAGGGCTGCCCAGAATCGGCTCGCCGAGCTGTGGGAGCGGGCGGTGCAACGGGGCAGGCTGAGCGCCGACGAGGCCGCCGCGAACCGGCAGCGGGTGACGCTGCGCCCGGCCCTCGCCGAGGTCGCCGCCGCCCCGCAGGTGATCGTGGAGGCGGTGCCCGAGCGGCTCGACCTGAAGCGGGCGGTGCTGCGGGATGCGGCGGCACTGCACCCCGCCCTGTTGGGCAGCAACACGTCCAGCATCGCCATCGGTGAGCTGGCCGAGGGGCTGGATCGCCCGGAGAGCTTCCTCGGCCTGCACTTCTTCAACCCGGTCTGGGCGATGGCGTTGCTGGAGGTCGTGGTCGGCCCGGCCACCGCCGCGGAGACCACCGCCGCGGCCGTCGAGCTGGCGCGGCGGCTGGGCAAGGACCCCGTGGTGGTACGCGACCTGCCCGGCTTCGCCACGTCCCGGCTCGGGGTGACACTCGGGCTGGAGGCGATCCGGATGGTCGCCGACGGGGTGGCCAGCCCCGCCGACATCGACAAGGCGATGGTGCTCGGTTACCGGCACCCGGTCGGGCCGTTGGAGCTGACCGACCTCGTCGGCCTGGACGTCCGGCTGGACATCGCCCGCACCCTCCAGGCCGCGTACGGGGAGCGCTTCGCGCCGCCGCCGCTGCTGGAGGAGATGGTGGCCGCCGGGCGGCTGGGCAAGAAGTCCGGGCAGGGGTTCTACCGCTGGGAAGGCGGGGTCAGGCAATGAGCGGGCTGCGGATCGAGGAGCGGCCGGACCGGCTGGTGGTCACCCTGGACCGGCCGGAGAAGCGCAACGCCATCGACGCCGAGTTGATCGCCGAACTGCACCAGGTCTGTGCCGAGTTGGAGGCGCGCCCCCGACTGCTGCTGCTCACCGGCGGCGCGGCGGGCATCTTCGCCGGCGGCGCGGACATCGGTCAGCTCCGCGAGCGCGGCCGGCTGGACGCCCTCGCCGCGATCAACTCGGCCGCCTTCGCCCGGATCCGGGCCCTGCCGATGCCGAGCGTGGCGGCCATCGACGGGCCGGCGCTGGGCGGCGGCGCGGAGCTGGCGTACGCCTGCGATCTGCGGGTGTGCACGGCGCGGGCGGTCTTCGGCCAGCCGGAGGTGCGGTTGGGCATCCTGGCCGGCGCGGGCGCGACCCACCGACTGCCCGCCCTGGTCGGCGAAGGCCGGGCCAAGGAACTGCTCTTCACCGGCCGGCGCGTGGACGCTGCGGAGGCACTACGGATCGGCCTGGTCAACCGTGTGGTGGACGAGCCCGACGAACTGCTCACGGTGGCGCACGGACTGCTGGACGAGATGGCCCGCGGCTCGGCACTGGCGCTGCGGCTGACCAAGCTGGCCGTGGACGCGCCGGCGGCCGCGCACCCCCAGCTCGACCTGGTCAGCCAGGCGGTGCTCTTCGAGGACGAGGAGAAGCACCGGCGGATGACCGAGTTCCTGGAGCGCCGGCGGGAGCGCTGACCCCACGACGGCGACGGCCGCACCGGCCAGTTGCCGGTGCGGCCGTCGTGGGTCCGCGGTCGGTGCTCAGTGCCGGATCTGCACCCCGGCGTCGGCCAGCGCACGGATCACCTGGGCCGACTCGCCGAAGCCGATGATCAGTACGGCGTCCGCGCCGAACTCCTTGATCTCCTTGGCGCCGGAGGTGAAGTCCAGCGGCGGGGCCTTGGCGTCCGCCGGCGGCTCGTAGGTGAGCAGCTTGAGCCGGTCGGCGGGGATGCCGGCCTTCTCCAGCTCGCCACGGACGGTGGCCTGCAGGCCCTCACCGTAGGAGTCCTTCCGGGCCACGATGACGATCTTCTGCGAGCCGTCGCGGAGGATCACGTCGGCCAGCGCGCGCCCCTGGAGGCTGTCCGGCGGGGCGGTGCGGAAGTAGAGGCCCTTGTCCTCCACCTCGGTCAGGGTGCTGTCGGTGTTCGAGGGGGAGAAGAGGATCTTCCCGGCCTTCACCACGTCCGGCAGCACCTCGCGGGAGATGCCCGAGGCGCCGGCGCCGATGATCACACTGACGCCGTCCGCGACCTGCTTGGCCACGGTCACCTTGGCGACCGCCGTGCTGGTGCCGTCGTCGCCGTCCATCCAGACCACCGGCTTGCCGAGCGCGCCGCCGGCAGCGTTGATCTCCTTGAGCGCCAGCGTGGCGCCCGCGGCCATCGGCGGGTACGCCAGCGCGAGGTCACCGGTCTTGGGCAGGAGGCCGCCGATGATCAGCGACTTCTGGCCCTCCGCCCCACCGGGGCGCTGCTTCTTCGGCTTCGGCGGCGTCTTCGTGCTCGCCGACGACTCGCTGCCGGCCCCGACGAACTCGGTCTTGCCGTCGTTGATCTGCTGGCCGTCGAAGTTCAGGGTCGCGTAGCTCGCGGTGGAGGGCTCGCCCTCGTCGGTGAAGCCGGCCCGGGTCAGCGACACGCTGCGGTACTCGATGTCCTGCCCGGCGCGGGCCAGCGCCAGGCAGCTCGCCGGGTCCTCGCAGCGCTGGCCGCCGTTGGTCACGCCGACGATCTGCTTGGCGATGGCCGCGGGGTCGGTGCTGCCGGCCAGTTGGGCGGCGAGCACGCTGATCACCACGGCGTCGTACGTCTCCGCGGCGTAGAGGTAGTCCGTCAGCGCCGGGTCGACGGACCGTAGCCGGCTCTTGAAGTCCTCCGGCAGCGGGGTGAGTGGCGTGGTGCCCTTCATCCCGTCCACGAGATCAGCACGTTCCTTCAACTCCGCGGGGTAGGAGTTGAGCATGTTGCCGTCGGTGCCGTAGAGGCGCACCTGTTGGGTGGTCGCCTCCTCGGGCTTGTCAGTCCCGCAGGCGCTGGTGGCGAGCAGGATCGTCGCGCAGGCAGCCAGTGAGGCCACCCGCGAGCGGCGAGATACGAGCATGGTCGTCCTTCCTCCGGCGAAGGTCCGCTGCGCACATTAGCGTGCCCGCGCCGACGGCGGGACCGTGGAGGTGACGCAATGCGCAGGTCGCCCGGGTCGCCTACGCAGAGTGAGGATCGGGGTGAGGATCGGAGTGGTCCTTGACCGCCCCTCCTACTGTGCGCTGCGTGACGGACCTACCACAGCAGACGCTCGACGACGCGACCGCCGTGCTCCACTCGGCGCTGGCCGGGGACGGCGACGCCGTGGTGGGCGCGTTCGACGCGGTCGTCGACCGTTCCGGCCTGAGCGGCGCGTACGGAGTGGCCTGGTGCCTCGCCGCGACCATGGTCGGTGACACGCCGTCGGCGGGCGGATGCGCGCTGGACTTCCCCGGCATCGACCAGGCCGGCTACGACACCCGCTGGGTGGCCCGCTTCGTCAGCGCGTACGCCAACTCCGACGTGCCGACCGGGGAGGCGCTGTTCGGCGCGGCGGCGGCCGACGGGCTGCTGCCGGACTGCCTGCTCACGCTCGCCGGCTCGACGATCGCCACCCTGCGCAGCCGAGCCGACTGACCGCACCGACGCGGCGCCCGTCGGGGGGCGGGCGCCGCGTCGGCTGGTCAGAAGGCGTGGCGGGCGACCAGCGACTCGTACTCGTAGCGCAGGTTGTCGAAGCGGACCCGGAAGTTGACCCCGTCGCGGACGTTGGTCGCCACCACGATCCAGCCGGACTTGGCGGGCAGGTAGGTCCAGTAGTTGCAGGAGTCGGTGCGGTCGGCGATGACATGCGTGCCTCCGGAACAGTTAACTGACCGTCCGTATTGGACGGAGGACCGATCGTGGCGATGATACGAATCGATCAGTTGTCCCGCGGCCCCGTGTCGGTCGGCGGGGTGTGATAGCTCTGAGGCATGTCCGAGGCGATGCTCAGCAAGGTGCGCAAGCTGCTGGCGCAGGCCGAGGATCCAGCCTGCACCCCGGCCGAGTCGGCGGCGTTCACCGCCAAGGCGACGGAGCTGATCGCCCGCTACGGGGTGGACCGGGCGCTGCTCGCCGCCCGCGACCCGACCACCGACCCGGTCGGCGACCGCGTGGTCGAGGTGGTCGCCCCGTACGCCCGGGACAAGGCCGGCCTGCTCGCCGCGGTCGCCGAACCGCTGCGCTGCCGCTGCGTGCGCCGTCGCCACGGCAGTGGGTTCGCGCTGCACCTGTTCGGCTTCGCCAGCGACCTCGAACGGGTCGACCTGCTCTTCACCTCACTGCTGGTGCAGGCGGCACACGGGCTGGCCGGCACGGTGGTGCCGGCCGACGAGCACCCGGCCGCGTTCCGCCGGTCCTGGCTGGCCGGCTTCGCCCAGGTGGTCGGCGGACGGCTGTGGGCGGCCGAGACGGCGGCGGCCACCGGGACCGACACACCGTCGGTCGCGCTGGTGCTGGCCGATCGCTCCGACCGGGTGGCCCGCCGGCTCGCCGAGGTGTACCCACGGCTGCGTACCGCACCGCCCCGCCGGTTGGCCGGCACCGGCTTCGGCTCCGGAGCGGAGGCCGGGCGACGGGCGGATCTGGGCGGTCGGGACATCGACGCCGGCGCGGGTCGGGCACGCCGGCTCGGCCGCTGACCCCCCCCGCGGGCCGACCCGGCCGCTGGCCGATCCTCGCGCCCGCTGTCGGGTCTCAGCCGGTGGTGGTCGGGCGGGTACGACCGACCGAGCCGAGGTAACGGGTGAGCAGCTCGTGCCAGCCGGCGGTGAGCGCCTTGCGATAACCCTCGGCGGCCTCGCCGTGCCGGTCGAAGTGCCGGTGTTCCAGCTCGACCCGGGTGCGCTCGGGGCCGTCGGGGAGGAAGAGCACCTCGACCTCGCTGGCCCGGGCCGGGTCCGGCACCGGCACCCGGTCCGGGCCGAGCTGCCAGGCGAAGACCAGTCGGCGCGGCGGGTCCCAGGTGAGCACCCGGCCCCAGTCGGCGCGGAAGCCGTACGGGCCGACCTCGTAGAGCATGCCGCCGGCCCTGGGCTCCATGCCCAGCTCGGCGAGGGCCTCGGGGCCGGACCAGGTGTACTCGGTGACCCACCAGTCGGTCAGCTCGCCGGTGAAGACCGCGAACGCGTGCTCCGCGGGGCCGGGGACGAGGAGGCTGCACCGTAAGGAGAACCGTTCCAGGTCCTGCCGGATGTCGGCCGGATCAGCCATCCCCTGTCCCATAGGCCCGGACCATACCGGCTGGTTCCCCGGTGTGCAGCTTCGCGAGGTGCCCGGTTCCGGACAGTCGGTTGTCGTGCGGTCACCAAGGGTGCCCGCCCGGAAAGCGGGTAACCGCGCCGGACCGGCCCGGACGACCCGGCCGGTCCGAGGCGGAGCGGAGACCATGAGCGATAGCGCGCAGCAGGGGGAGCCGCAACGGGAGAGCGGTCAGCCGGATCGCGGCGACGGCGGCCGGGACCCGGACGTACGGCTCGACATTCCGAAGGTGTCGGTCGACTCGATTCGGCTGGCGGTGGACGGCCTGGACGCTGACCTGTCCCTCCGGACCCGGCTGGCCAACCTGCTCCAGCTGGACGCCGGCGTACGGGTGCACCTGAAGGGCGTCGAACTGGACATCACGGGGGTGCACGCCGAGGCCCAGCTGACCGTGCGGCTGGAGAAGCTGGTGGCGATCCTCGACCGGACGCTGCGCACGATCGACGACAACCCGCAGATCATCGACGCCCTCTCCCGGGCGGCCGGTCCGGCCATCGAGGACGTCAACCGCAGCAACCAGCAGTTGGCGGCCCGGGCTGTGGACCTCGCCGCCTCAGGGGAGCGGCCCGGCGGTGCCACCGACGAACTGGGCCAGCAGGTGGGCGCGATCGGCGGCCGGGCTCAACAGATGACCGCCGGCGGCCGGGGCGCCCCCGGAACGAGCGGCCCGCAGGGCCAGCCGCAGGGCGGCCAGCCGCAGGGGGGCCAGCAGCGTGAGGGCCAGCAGGGCGGCCAGCAGCGTGAGGGCCAGCAGCGTGAGGGCCAGCCGCAGGGCGGCCAGCCGCAGGGCGGCCAGCCGCAGGGCGGCCAGCCGGGTGGTCAGCGGCGGGAGGGCCAGCCGGGTCAGCAGCAGGAGGGGCAGCGGCGCGAGGGACCGGGTCAGCAACAGCGGCAGGAGACGCAGCGGCCGCAGGGACAGCAGCCCGGTGACGGTGGAGGCGGCCGGCGTGGTGAGCTGCCGGGTGGGGCGCAGAGCGCGGCGCAGCTCGCGGAACAGGCGGGGGAGAGCCTGCGGCAGGCCGGTCGCAGCGTCTGGGAGGCGATCCAGGGTGGGATGGCCCAGCACCGCCAGCAGGGCCGCCGGGACCAGTGAACGGCCGGCGGTCCGGCGTCGGGCTCCGGCAACCCGCCGTCAGTCCGGCCCGCCCAGGGCGTGGCGGCCCTACCGCTCGGGATACCCCCGATGCGTCGCCCACTCGGCCGCGAGGATCGACATGACCGTGGCGTCGGTCCAGCCGTCGCCGTCGCGCAGCACCTGTCGCAGTACGCCTTCGGCGACGAAGCCGACCTTCTCGTAGACCCGTCGGGCGCGGGGGTTGAAGGCGAACACCTCCAGCGAGATCCGGTGCAGGCCGAGCTGCTCGAAGCCGTGGCCGACGATGAGGCGTACCGCCTCGGTGCCCAGCCCCCGGTCCCGCCCGGCGGCGCCGAGCAGGGTGCGGAAGTTGCAGTTCCGGTTGGGCGGGTCCCAGTTGTTGAGGACGACCTCGCCGACGCAGGCACCGGTGGCCCGGTCCACCACCGCCAGGTCGAGCCGGTCGGTCTGCGCGTTCCGGCTGCCGTACCAGGCACGCAGCCGCTCCTCGTCGGGTGCGTCGTCGGGCGGGCTGCCGGTCAGCCTGGCGACCTCGGGGTCGGCCATGGCCGCACGGAAGGTTGCGAGATCGTCGTCGACGAAGGGGCGCAGAATGACCCGCTCGCCGACGAGGGTGGGCTTGATCGAGAAGTCCGCGGTCACCTGGTCGCTGGGCATCGGGCGATTGTCGACGCGGCAGCGGACACGCTCAACCGATATCAGCGTTGTGCGTCTGCTGGTCACGGCCGGTCGGCGCAGCACCCGTCGGCGCAGCCCGGGGCCTGGTCTACTCCGGTGGTGGCGGCTGGCAGGGGTGTGCAGTCGTCGCAGTGTTCGCCGCGCCAGGCTTCGACGCCCTCCTTAACCGCGACCCCGGCGACGACGAGCGCGGCGATCGGATCGGCCCAGGACCAGCCCCAGGCGGCGTTGAGGACCAGGCCGACGAGGAGCACCCCGGAGAGGTAGGTACAGAGCATGGTCTGCGTCGAGTCGGCCATGACGGTTGCCGAGCCGAGCTCCCGTCCGGTGCGTCGCTTCGCCCGTACGAGCAGCGGCATCACCAGCAGTGACGCGACGGCAAGGCCGATACCGACCGGGCTGGCGTCGGCGTCTCCGCCGGCCAGCAGGGAGCGGACGGCATCGACGGTCACCCAGGCGGCCAGGGCGAAGAACGACGCGGCGATGAGCCGGAGCGCCATCCGTTCCCGATCCTCGGGCACCCGGGAGCGGAACTGCCAGATCAGCACCGCTGCGCTGGCCACCTCGACGAACGAGTCCAGGCCGAAGCCGATGAGGGCGGAGGAGGAGGCCGTCGCCCCGGCGCCGATGGCTATCAGGCCCTCGAGGAGGTTGTAGGCGGCGGTGGCGTAGGCCAGCCACAGGCTGCGCCGGGAGAGCACCGCCCGGCGCTCGGCGGTCAGCACGGACGCGCTCATGCGCCCACCGCCGGCGGTGGATTGGTGCTGTACGTCGGGCACAGGGTGACTGCCTCACCCGTGGCGGCCAGAATCTGTTCCGCCGTCGGATCGGTCATGCGTCCAGCTTCGCATCCGCCGCCATGGACGAATGTCCGAGCTGGCGGGGGTCAGAGGCGTTTCCAGCCCCGCGGCTCGGCGAGCAGGATGATCAGGGTGCCGAGCGGACCCCACAGGCTGGGCACGAAGTACGGCCGATGGTCCAACCCCTTGCGGCTGACCATCCACTGGTTCAGGCGGTAGAAGGCGAAGATCGAGTCGGCATCGAGGCGACGAGGGCCCGAACAGCAAGATCCCCACCCGCGTTTCCGCTGGTGGGGATCTCTGTAGCCCGGCGAAAGGCTATGTGGCCAGGGGCGGGGTCGAACCGCCGACCTTCCGATTTTCAGTCTGTGGTCACCCGATCTCCTGGCCAGCATCTATGCCCATTTGTCCAGATCTCCCATGTATCAAGTTCTACGGAACGTGACGTTAGAAGGCATCTCCTTCGCCTCCTGTGCCCCCACGGGGGCACGGGAGGCGAAGGGCATGGCCATGGCTCTGATCAGGAGCCCCGAAAATCGAGGACCCTTTGCAGGCAGCAGTGAGACCTCAGGGCGTGGGTGCCAGCGATGCGGCCTCCCAGGCGAACCCGTCCGGGTCGGTGCAGGGCCCGGCGCTGCCACCGATGACAAGCCGGTGCGAACCGGTGCCGTCGGGAGCGACACCGAGGTCCTTCGCGAGAGCCCGGCGCCGGTACAGCGCCAGCTTGATGGGGCTCGACCCGGCCGCGAACTCGACGTACATGCGGCCGAAGCTCTTCGCCACGGCGAGGCCGTGCTCGACGTAGAACCGCTTGCTCGCGGCCACGTCGGCGACTCCCAGCAGGAGCACCATCTCGTCGATCTGTCGGGTGGCCGGGCCGGTGTTCTTCTTCGCCGAGGTCGCGATCTTCCAGATCGTTCCGTCCGGAGCCTGGACGACACCGCCGTAACCCCAGAGCGACTTCGCGGCGGGCTTCAGCGTCGTGGCGCCGGCGTGCAGGGCGGTGCCGATGAGGCCGTCGACGGTGGCCGGCTGGGACACCGTGAGGGCGAGCGTGAACCCGCGGAAGCCGGTCGTCGGCGCCTCCGAGGCCCACAGGCGTAGCTGCGTGTCCAGGCCGAAGGCCGTGCTGTAGAAGCGGTTGGCGGCCTCGGGGTCGGCCACGTCGAGAGTGACGGATTCGATGGAAGTCAAAGTGGAAGAGGCGGTCATGGTCATTCCTGTAGTCGTGGGTCACGGTCGACCCGGTGTGTGGTGTCGGGGTTAAACGCTGTGGTCACAGCCTGTCCCGGCCGGAGCGCGGTCCGCCTCCGTGCTGACTACGGAAGCCACCACGGATAACCGGGCCGTCAACGGCCGTGTCACCAGCCGCAAGTCCGGACCGGTGTCAGGGCTGTCGGTCCCGCCGGGGCATGCCTCAGCTCACCGACTGCTTCACGAGCGCACCGATCCGCGCCTCCACCTCGGCTGTCACCTCGGTCAGGGCGAAACCAGCCGCCCACATCGTGCCCTCGTCCAGCTTCGCCTGGTCGCTGAACCCGAGCGTCGCATAGCGCGTCTTGAACTTCTCCGCGCTATGGAAGAAGCAGACGATCTTGCCGTCCAGTGCGTAGGCAGGCATCCCATACCAGAGCTTCGGCGCGAGGACCGGGGCGCTGGCGGTGATGACGGCATGAACGCGCTCGGCCATGATCCGGTCCGAGTTCTGCATCTCGGCGATCTTCGCGAGCACGTCCCGCTCCGCCTCCGCTGCCTTGCCCGCTGCCTTGCCCGCGCGCGAACTGCGGCGCGCAGCCGTCTTCAGCTCCTGGGCGTGGTCCTTCAACGCGGCCCGCTCCTCGGCCGTGAATCCCTCGTACGTGCTGCTCATGGCAGGATTCCCCTTGTGGATCTGATGTGGCGCAATCGCGGACGCGTGGGTGGCGACAGGTCACTACATTCGCCATCGGCACGCATCGTGCCGATCGAGGCCTAATGTTGCAGGTTGTCCTCGGCATTGTCAACGGCACGCAGTGTGCCGATAGGATGGCAGCATGACCGACACGCCTGCCCCGCCGCGGCGCCGAGGCGCTGCGCGCACTGAAGAACTGCTGCGAGTAACCCTCGACTTGGCTGCGGAGGTCGGCTACGCGGGCCTGAGCATTGAGGCGGTCGCCAGACGGGCCGGGGTCGGAAAGCACACGATCTACCGGCGCTGGCCGTCCATCGCCGCGCTGCTGCTCGACGCGCTCAGCCTCGTGTGGACCAGCGATCTGGACTACCGCAACGCCGGGAATGTCCGCGCGGATCTGCGCGAACAGTTCCTACGCTCAAGCCTCGCCCTTTCCAGCCCGCCGATCGGGCCCGTCTACCGCGCAGTCATCACCGAGGCGCAGGCCGATCCCAGTCTGCGGGCGACCGTGTACGAGCGATTCCTGGTCACCGTCGAGCAGAGCACCCTCGACCGGATCACCCGCGCGCAGCGCACCGGTGAACTGGCTGCGGAAGCGAACCTGGAATTCGCCGCCGAGGTGCTGTGCGGCACTCTCTACTACCGCTGGCTGCTGTCAACCCGCCCCATCGACGAGAACGCGGTCGACGGACTGCTGGACATGTTCATGGCCGCGTACGGAACGTCAACCAGAACTCGTCCGGAACAGTAGCGCCAGCAGCTCGCTCCGCCTTGATCAGCTGACCGGATCTGCCGCGATCAGCGCGCTGAGGTGTCGCAGATCAGTTGGCGGACGACTGTCGCGCATCAGTCGACGGAGAGCAGACGTTCGAAGCGCCGCAGTGCCGAACGACGGCGTGGTCTGCGAATAGCCGCTTCAGCGGCGACGGTCCGAGGATCCCTTCAGCGGACGTCTCGGCTGGGCCAGCGGCGAGGTGGCCATCGGCCGGGTCGGCTGGTGCTCCTAGCGGTCACGCCGTCCGGTCCGCGACCTGGTTGATCGCCCGGTGCAGGTCCGACAGGCGGAAGGTGACCATCTTGTCTTCGGCCGCGGCCGCTTCCCGTCAGCCACCAGCTCTCGCAGCATCACCGATGGGTTGATCCCTCGGCGGCTCGCTTCCTCTACCAGCCATCGGGAAAGGTCGTCGGGGAGACGGGTGGAGTACACCATGGTCACCCTGCGTGGCGTGGTTTCTACCTCTGCGCCCGACCAGTCGATCGGTTCTTGTGCTGCCCGCATCGCTTCATCACGATTCATGGTCAGCCCCTGTCGGTCGGTGCCTCGGCGTAGGGAGCCCTTGGCTAGATGTCGGGCAGTAGCCACGTCTGTTGCCGCCAACGATCCTCCTACCACGCCATCCCAGTTTACAACCGTAAACACGATGCTGGCGAAACTCCTGCTCCCGACTGTCGGTTGGATGGGCGAGATGGGCTTCGCGGCGTGAGGTCCCAGGCCCACGAGGGGTCACAGGTGGGAGGACTCTTGCCGATGAATGTGTCGGCTGCGGCATCCAGGACACCGTTAAGCCGGTTGGCAGAGGCGCTCCTGAAAGTCAGGCGCACAAGCTTGTGAGCGTCCCGGCGGCTGGCTCCGCAGCCTCAGCTGGTCATCCCCCCAGCCGCGATCCGAAGGGGTCGGCGCAATCGCACGTTGGCTGCACGGCTCTCGGTTGCACGACCCTGAACTGGGAAAATGCACGTGCCTGAAAATCGGAAGGTCGGCGGTTCGACCCCGCCCCTGGCCACATAGCCTTTCGCCGGGCTATTAGGGCGGTGACCAGCGGAAACGCGGTCACCGTCCTTCTTTTTCCCCGAGCAATCCATCGACGAAGTGCTACCCGTTGATGATCTCTGTGGGCACGGCGGGGGCACGCAGCGGCCGCCAAGTTCGATCCGCCGACCATTTTTCATTCCCTGGCCCCTGTGCTGGTTGCCTGAGTAGTGCGGAAGGAGGTTGATGGTCATCCGCGCACTTCAATAGGTTGCCCGCCATGACGAAAACCTCGGACAGCCGCAGCACCTGACCGCCACCCTCGTCCCCGCCACGAACCCGGGGGCACGATCAACCGGACCATTTGTAGGCCTCGATTTGGCCACTCGGTCCGGTCGCGGCTGCCCACAATGAGGAAATGACAGCGCAGAGGTACCTGAAGAGGCAAACAGCCGTCCCTCTTCGTCGTGCTCCGAAGAGGCAACAAGCCGTGAAGCATCGTCGTACTCCATGGCCGCTGATGGCGGGGCTGCTTGCGGCGGGAGGTGCGGCGGGAGCGGCCGGAGCCGAGGCGATACGGCGCCTCAGACACGCCAGGCGCACCAGACCCAGCGGAGCCGGGGCGACAGGTGACGTCTTCCAGCCCGGTCCTGCCGGCGATGCTGCCCGGACCGTCAGCCCCGAAGGAGCCACCCAGCGCTGGCCCCAGGGAAGGTGAAGCAGAGTCCCCCGGCGTCGAGCCGGAAGCCTCCCGATTTCCAAGCGCCCACATTTCCGCAGGCCAGAAGCCCGCCGTAGCCTGCCGTGCGATGGCCCATGGGGTTAGCTCCGCATCGTGATGTGCCGAGGAAGGCGTGCGACATCACCGTGTGCGGCGAGTTCCGAAAGGGCTTTGGCGATTTCGCGGTCGCGGCCGTCGACGGCGTGCAGGTATCGGCGAGCTGCCGCCATGGACGAGTGCCCGAGTCGCTTCATGAGGTCGGCCAGGGTCGCGCCGGTCTGCGCGGCGAGGGTCTGACCGGTGTGCCGCAGGTCGTGGAAGGTCAGGTCATCGAGGCCGACTTGCTTCCGCGCCCGGACGAACGTTTGATACAAGGTGTTGCCGCGCAGCGGGGTTCCGTCACGGCTGACGAACAGCCGGTCTTTGCCGGCGTACTTATCAAGGCGGCCCGCAAGCGGGCCGGCCCGGCTCCGGCCTGCTGGCGACCTTCGGCCGGCATCGGCCGGGCCGGCCGGCCACGCTGACGGACGACAAATCCATGAAAGACCTCGGGGCTCCGCCCCGAACCCCGGCCCTCCTCAGAGATGCCGGGCGGATCACCTCGCCGGGCACCACAAGGGCTACCAGCCTCCCCGGACGGGGACAAGGTCGTTCGGCTGGTGAGGCGCTCCACCTTGTCCCCGTCCGGGGAGGCTGGACGGTCTACAACTGCCCGACGAGGAGATCCGCCCGCGACGCTAGAACGCGTCCTCCCTCGTGCTGGTTGGAATCAACATGCAACCCCATGCCACCCGTCGGTCAGAAGTCCGCCGTCGGACTGAAGCATGCGCCACTCGGCCTCAATATCCTCGGCGTCGCCTCGGGCCAGGAAGGACGCCCACGGTTCGATCCCCTGGCCTCCCAGGCGCCGCACCCGGTCCGCCTCACGGTGCTGCAGCCGTAGCAGGGCACGAAGGACGTCCCCCGGACGCGCACCGTAAGCCGCACAGCACCATTCGAGCCGTTTCGCCGCGTGTGCCCATTCGGCAGGTCCGGTCAGATCGCGCAGCGGCACCGCGTACCAGGCGAGCTGGGCGAGGTCATCAATGGCCTCACCCGGTTCGGCGAAGTCCCAGTCGATGAAGCCGACCAGCTGACCGCCGCTCCAGATCGAGTTCCACGGGCCGAGATCACCATGACGGACGATCGAACCAGGCCGCCAACACGCCTCTGGATCAAACCAGACGGCATCGGGGGGCGGGACGAAGTTGGCGACAGCGTGATGGTAGTTGGCCAGCCAGGCGGCCAACTGCTCGATGCCGCGCCGTTCCCTCAGCGACTCAGGCCATGGACGCATCGCCGGCTCGCCGTGTAGCAGCGACAAGACTTCGCGACCCTCGGAGTCGACACCCAGCACTCTTGGCGCACCGGTGAAGCCCACGTCTGCGAGGTGGTTGAGCAAGGCATGGACGGTCGGTGTCCACGGTCCGCGCGGCCGTCTGATGGTGTCCCCGACCCGCCGTACTGTGGTGACGCTGCCGCTCGCCGTGTTGCCGTCCTCGATCATCGTCGCAGGCTACAGGCACGCTGAGCGAGCGAAAGTGAGGTGTTTGGCTGTACAGCCATCGGTACAGCCAAGGCCGTCTCCTGACGCGGACACCGGCCGACAGTGGCGGACAGGCTCACCAGGCGCGCAGCCACCCGACCAGGCATCCGCGATCTTCTTCTAAACCCCAGGCCCTCCGCGGCCGGCGGCGCCCGCGCGCCTAGTCCTCATTCAGTCCTCAAGAGGTCGACCCTCGACCACTGACTGTGAGAGATGTCGAGAGGGGTTTCCGCAGGCCACGCCGGGTTCGCGCAGGTAGGCACAGGCGGGCAACTTGATCTCATAATTCTTCGGTCATCGCACAAACCTCGCCCAGTAGGCGGCACCTCACACTGGCGGTGCGACCGGTTCAACGGGGATCCCGCTCAGGGCTTGGTCAACTCGCACCAGAGCCGCAGCGCCCGGTGCCGGATGATCTGGGTACGTTCAGGCGCATCTTTGAGGGACCGCAACGTGTCGCGGAACGGAGCGGCTGGGTAGCCGTCCTCAAGCCAGTCGAGCGCTAGGTTCGCCCAATAGTCGGACCAGCAGGACAGGGCGTAGCGGACAAGGTCATCCCACGGAGGCCGATCGGAGGCCTGGTCGACGCTGAGGGTTGGGACGTCCTCGTGGCGCTGTTCCAAGAGCGGTAGCAGCGACTGGATGTTCTCCGCTGGCGTCCAGTGGCGGCCGTCGTTTGTCGAGAGGACTATCCAGTGCCCTCCAGAGTCAACGCCCAGCCTCAGCTCGTGCTTGCCGATCGCCATCACCACGCGGTTGTCGTCCGCCATCAGGTCATTGTCCAGGCGTCGCAGTACGTGGCTGTACAGCCATCTGTACAGCCAAGCCAGCGGACGGGCACAGGTAGCAGGTGACAGCAGCCGACAAGTCATGCAGGTCAGCGGCAGTGGCCGACGCAGACCGACAGGAGTCTTGATCTTTGCAAGGCAGCGGTCGGCGACGCTTGCCCGGCCGGCCGGGATGACGAGTGCCGTGCGATCTACGTGCGACAAGGAGCGGCCAGCAGCGGGATTCCGGGGTCAACGAGGGGCAGACCGGACAGCCGTGCTCCCAGGGCACAAAGCAGAACGCCGACCGGCGTTTCCGCTGGTCGGCGCTCCTGTAGCCCGGCGAAAGGCTATGTGGCCAGGGGCGGGGTCGAACCGCCGACCTTCCGATTTTCAGTCGGACGCTCGTACCAACTGAGCTACCTGGCCGTGCCGTCTCGGCCCATGTTACCCGCCGGGCGGATCCTCCGCCGGTAGGGTCACACGCTCCGATACGCAGAACGCCGCGCTGGGCGCGGCGTCAGCGCTGCGGTCCTGACGGGACTTGAACCCGCGACCTCCGCCTTGACAGGGCGGCGAGCACTCCAACTGCTCCACAGGACCTAGCTTGTGTTGCTCCGGCTTGCGCCGGTCGTGCCCCCAACGGGATTCGAACCCGTGCTACCGCCTTGAAAGGGCGGCGTCCTGGGCCGCTAGACGATGAGGGCGGCCCCGCCATCATTGCACACTCGCAACTTCAAGCGGACTTGCTCCCATCCGGCCCCGCCGGAGGCTTGGAAAGCATACGTGATGCCCGGGTGGTCCACAAAATCGGTATCCCCAAAACCGCGTCGTGGGGCATAACCGCAGCTCAGGCCGGGTCTAGCGGAGCCGGGCGATGCCGAAGCGGCGCTTCAGGTCGGCGATCAGGTGCGGGCAGGCGGCCAAGGTTGCGGCCCGGTCGCCGCCCCCGTCGTGCAGCAGAACGATCGCTCCGGGCCGGGCGGCGGCGTGGACGCGGCGGGTGATCGTGGCGGCGGTCGGCTTGCCCCAGTCCTGTGGGTCGACGTTCCAGTGCAGCGGGCGCATGCCGAGGTCCTTGGCCACCGCGACCACCTCGGGCGTCCACCGGCCACCCGGCTGCCGGTAGTAGGACACGCGCGCGCCGGGGGCCGCCGCCTCGATCGCCCGGTTGGTTCGGGTCAGGTCGGCGCGGATCTCGGCGACCGGGCGTCGCGCCAGGTCCATGTCGTGCCGCCAGCTGTGGTTGCAGAGCTGGTGTCCCTCCCGGACGATCCGCCGCACCAGGTCGGGGTGACGCTGCACCTCCCGGCCGACGACGCAGAAGGTGGCCGTCACCCTGGCCGCCCGCAGCTGGCTGAGGACCTTCGGCGTCCAGGCCGGGTTGGGCCCGTCGTCGAAGGTCAACGCCACCGTCCGTACGCCGGTGCTGCGCCGCAGGTCGGCCGGGAGCTTGGCCGGCAGTGGCCGCAGTGGTGGCTTCGGTGGAACGGTGCGGGTCGGGCGCGGCGACGGCGTGGGCGGTGCGGTCGACTCGGCCGGTTGCGGCCCTCCGGCGTGGGAGATGGTGCCGTCCGGTTGGGCGCAGCCGGCGAGCGCCAGGACCAGCACCAGGACGGACGTCAGGGCGGCGTGGGCTCGCATCTGTTCGCTCCCGGGGGGTCGGGGTACGCGGCCCCCCGACGCTAGTGGACGCGGTCGCGGCCCGACAGCCCGGTCAGGCCCCCCTCGACTGGTCCAGCGAGTCCCGGACGGCGGTCGCCAGCGAGACCGCCTCGGCCAGGTCGACCGGCCGGACCACTCCGGCGGGCAGCGTGTCGGCCCTCCAGCCGGGCCCGGCGGCGAGCACCAGCAGCGGCCGGCGGGGCGCGGTGAGCAGCGCGCTGAGCTGGGCCGGGTCGGCCGTGACCCGGGTGTGCGACCAGAGCACCACGGCGGCCGGTCCGGTCCGGTTGACCGCCTCCACGAGGGCGGCCACCGGCACCCGGGCGCCGAGCATCCGGTAGCTGACCCCGGCCTCGGCGAGCGCCGCGGCCAGCGCCTCCAACGGCAGGCTGTGCTGCTCCTCGTCGGCGCAGGAGAGCAGGATCCGGGCCGGCCCGGTGGGCGCGTACGCCCGGCTGACCGCCGCGAACGACTCCGACACGCAGCGGGAGACCAGGTGCTCCACCTCGATCAGGCCGGCGGTGACGGCGTGCCGTTCACCGATGCCGACGAGGACGGGCCGCAGCAACCCCTCCCAGGTGGCGATCACCCCGTCGGTGGCCAGCGCGTGTGCGATCGCCTCGTTGATCGCGGCCGCGTCCAGTCGCATGGCGGCCCGGGCCAGCCCACGGGCGGCCGGCCCGGCCCGGCCCACCGGGATGGTCCCGCCGCCGCCGTCCCGACTGCCGATCGGGCGGATCCGGGCCCGGGCGACGGTCTCGACGGGCACCGAGTCCGGTGCCTGGCGGGCCCAGCGGGCGGCCTCGGCGGGGCTCACCCCCTCGGCGGTGAGCCGCCGCATGATCTCCAGGCGGGCCAGGTCGGCCGGGGTGTACCGGCGGTGGTGGCCCGGGACGTGCTCGCTCGGCCCGAGCCCGTAGCGCTGATGCCAGGTACGCAGCGTGGTGACCGCCACCCCCAGCCGGCGCGCGACGGCGCCCGCGCTCAGTGCCTCATCGGCCACCCGACCGCTCCGCCGCGTCAGCCGCCGACGATCCGGACGGGGTCACGGTGGAGCCGGGCGTGCCGGCGGGCCGCGTCGAGGGGCGCAGCAGCCGGTTCACCACCCCGCCCAGCCAGGGTGCGTACGCCCGGGGGTCGACGTCGAGGTCGGCCTCCAGCGCGGTGGGGTCGGCCCAGCGCAGCTCGGCCACCTCGTCCGGGTCGGGCCGCAGTGCGGCGCCGGGAAGGAACTCGCCGCGCAGCACGTGGTCGTACTCGAACTCGACCCGCCCCGTGGTCGGGTCCTCGGCGTAGTAGACGTAGACGCCCACCTCGGTCAGCTCGACTGGGCCGGCGCCCAACTCCTCGCGCAGCCGCCGGTTGGCCGCCTCGACCAGCGACTCGCCCGGCGCGGGGTGACCGCAGCAGGAGTTGGCCCAGCGCAGAGGAAAGCGGGTCTTGACCGCGGCCCGCCGCTGGAGCAGCACCTGGCCGTCCGGGTCCACCAGCAGCACCGAGAAGGCCCGGTGCAGTTGGCCCGGGGGCTGGTGGGCGGCCGCGACGGTGGTCTCACCGCGTACCCGGCCGGCGTCGTCGACCAGCTCGACCAGGTGGTCCTCGCGGCTCATCGGCCCTCCCCGGTGATCCGGCCGGCGGCCAGCTTGCCGGAGATCAACACCATCGGTACGCCGACCCCCGGCTGCGTGCCGGAGCCGACGAAGACCACGTTCGACAGGTCCCGGTGCAGGTTGGACGGGCGGAACGGGCCGGTCTGGAAGAGGCTGTGCGCGGCGGCGAACGGGGTGCCGGCGGCCATTCCCTGCTCGGCCCAGTCGGCGGGGGTGATCGCCCGCAGCACCTCGACGCCGGCGCCGAAGCCGACGTAGCCGCGCTCCTCCAGCGTGCCGATCAGTTGGTCGCTGTAGCGCTGGGTCAGGTCGCCGCGCCAGTCGAACGGGGCCCGGTCGAGGTTGGGCACCGGCGCGAGCACGTAGTAGGTGTGCCGGTCCGGTGGCGCCACCGAGGGGTCGGTGCGGCTCGGGTTGGTGACCAGCAGCGACGGGTCGGTCATCAGATCACCCCGACGGATGACCTCGTCGAAGGTGCCCTTCCACGCGCGTCCGAAGTGGATGTTGTGGTGGGCGATCTTCGTGTAGCCCTGCCGCGAGCCGATGTGCAGGACGACGCAGGACGGCGAGTAGGTGAGCTTGCGCTGACGGGCCGGCGGCAGCAGGTCGCGGTAGGCGACCGGCAGGTCGGGGTTGAGCACCACCACGTCCGCCGGCACCAGTTCACCGTCGGCGGTGAGCACCCCGGTGGCCCGTCCGTTCGCCGTCTCGACCCGGGTCACGGTGGTGCCGTACCGGATCTGCACGCCGTGCTTCTCGGCGGCGCCGGCCATCGCCCGGGACACCGCGTGGATGCCGCCGCGCGGGAAGTACACGCCGGCCACCGAGTCGAGGTACGCGATGACCGCGTAGATCGCCAGCGCGTCGTGTGGGGCCAGCCCGGCGTACATCGCCTGGAACGAGAAGATCCGCTGGGTGCGCGGGTCCCGGAAAAACTGGTTGATCTTCGTCTGGAGGCGCCGGAAGGCCCCGCCGGTGAGGAGCTTGAGCAGGTTGCCGGTGATCAGGTCGGTCGGCGCGTCCAGGTTGCGCTCGATGAAGTCGGCCCGCTCCAGGCGCCACAGCTCCCGGGCGTAGTCGACGAAGCGCAGGTAGCCGTCGGCCTCGCGGGGACCGCAGACCCGGGAGATCTCCGCCGCCATCCGGGTGGTGTCGGTGAGCACGTCGAGGGTGGAGCCGTCCGGGTAGTACGCCCGGTAGGCCGGGTCGAGCGGGGTCAGGTCGAGCCAGTCCCGCAGCTCCTCGCCGACCGCGCCGAGCGCCTCGGCGATCAGGTCGGGCATGGTGAGCACCGTGGGGCCGGTATCGAACTCGTAGCCGTCCACGCCCAGCCGACCGGCCCGGCCGCCGGGCACCGGCTCGCGTTCCAGCACGGTCACCTGTCGGCCGCTGCCGGCCAGGTGCAGCGCGCACGCCAGCCCGCCGAGCCCCGCGCCGACGACCACCACCCGGTCCGTCCGTCCCGTCACCGTGCGCACGTGACCACCTCCTCGAAAAAGTCGCTCATCAGGCCCGCCGGTTGGTGGCGGCGGTGGCCAGACCGGTCAGCGCGGTCCGCGCCGTCCGGTCCACGTCTGCGCTGTCCAGCGCGGCCAGCGCCTCGCCCACCCGCTCGGCGATCATCCGCTCCACCCAGGCCACCGCGCCGGTGTCGGCGACGAGTTGGGCGAGTCGACCGACCTCCGCCTCGCCGGCCTCGACGCCCTCCAGCGCCCGGCGCTGCGCCGGAGTGGCCAGTTGTCGGGCCAGCATCAGCAGGGTGGTCGGCTTGCCGGTGCGCAGGTCGTCACCGGCCGGCTTGCCGGTGGTCGCCGGGTCACCGTAGACCCCGAGCAGGTCGTCGCAGAGCTGGAACGCCTCGCCTACGGCCAGGCCGTAGCGGGTGTACGCGGCGGTCACCGGGGCGTCGGCGGCCATGCCGGCCAGGCAGGCCCCGAAGAGCAGCGGACGCTGGACGGTGTAGCTGGCGGTCTTGTAACGGGCCACTCGCAGCGCCCGGTCGACCGACCAGTTGGCCGCGTCGTTCTCACCGAGCACGTCGAGGTACTGCCCGGCCACCGTCTCCACCCGCATCTGGTCGTAGCAGCGGCGCACCTCGAGCAGTCGGGCCGGCGGCACGGTGGCGTGTGCCAGCAGCCGGTCGGCCCACACCATGCAGAGGTCGCCGATGAGCACCGCGACGGCCTCGCCGAACCGGCCGGGGTCTCCCCGGTGGCCGGCGGCGACGTGCTGCGCGGCGAGCGCCACGTGTGCGGTCGGCCGGCCGCGGCGGGTGGCGGAGGCGTCCATCACGTCGTCGTGCACCAGGGCGAAGGTGTGCAGCAGTTCGAGGGCGGCCAGCGCGGGCAGCACCGGTGGCAGGGGCTGGTTGCCGCCGACGACGCCGCGCCAGCCCCAGTAGGCGAAGGTGGGCCGGATCCGCTTGCCGCCGGCCAGCACCGCGTCCCGGGCGGCGGTGGCGAAGCTGCCCATCGCTGCGTCGATCTCGGTGAGCGAGTCGACCTCGGCGGCGAGGAAGGTGGCCAGGGTGTCGTCCACCGCGGTGATCAGGTCCTGGGTGTACGCGGCCAGCACGGCGCGGACCGGATCGTCCCTGTCGCCCGGCCGCGCCGGTGCCACGCGTAGCGCATTGCCCGCAACTGCGTCGTTGGCCATGTGGGCGAGCGTACCCTAGGGTACGAGTTGCGTCGATTGGTGCGTCGATAAACGAGGAGGGCCGGTGGACACGGATCTCACCGCTGCCTATGACCGATGCCGTGAGCTGCACAGACGCCACGGCCGCACCTACTATCTCGCCACCAGGCTGCTCCCCGCTTGGAAACGGCGGCATGTGCACGCCCTGTACGGATTCACCAGGTACGCCGACGAGATCGTCGACCGCACCGAGGACCTGCCACCGGCCGAGCGGGCCGCCCGGCTCGACGACTGGGGCGGTCGTTTCGTGGCCGGCCTGCACGGTGCGCCGGCGGACGATCCGCTGCTTCCGGCAGTGCTGCACACGATTGCCATCTTCGATCTCGATCGGGACGACTTTGCGTCGTTTCTGAAGAGCATGGCGATGGACCTGACCGTGACGTCGTACCGGACCTACGACGACCTGCTCGACTACATGGAGGGTTCGGCCGCCGTCATCGGCACCATGATGCTGCCGATCCTGGGCAGCTCCGACCCGGCGGCGGCCCGTGAGCCGGCCCGGCAGCTCGGCTTCGCCTTCCAGCTCACCAACTTCATCCGCGACGTCGCCGAGGACCTCGACCGGGGCCGCACGTACCTCCCCGACGAGGACCTGGCCAAGTTCGGCGTCACCCGCGCCGAGCTGCTCCAGGCCCGGGCCCGGGGGCGCGGCACGTCCCAGATCCGCGAACTGATCGAGTACGAGGTGACCCGCGCACAGGCGCACTACGCCGCCGCCGCGCCGGGTATCACCCTGCTGGCTCCGGCCTCGCAGGCGTGCATGCGCACCGCGTACGCGCTCTACGGCGGCATCCTCGACCAGGTCGCCGCGCAGGACTACGACGTCTTCGTCCGGCGGGCCCTGGTCCCACAGCGGCAGCGGATGGCGGTGGCGGCCCGGTCCCTGCTCACGTCGGCCGGTACCCCGGTCGTCATCCCCGGGCCGACGGTCCACCCGGCTCCGTGACCGCTGGCACCGCCATCGTGCTCCTCACCCGCGACCTGCGGGTGCACGACCACCCGGCGCTGGCCACCACCTGCGCCGCCTTCGACCGGGTGGTGCCGTTGTACGTGCTCGATCCGCAGCTGGCCGGGCTGTCGGCGAACCGGATGCGGTTCCTGCACCAGAGCCTCGCCGAGCTGCGCGCCGAGCTGCGCGAACGCGGCGGTGACCTGGTGGTCCGCCACGGGGACCCGGTGGCCGAGACGGTCCGGCTGGCCGGCGAGGTGGGCGCCACCGCGGTCGCGCTCTCCGCCGACGTCAGCCGGTACGCCCGGCGCCGGGAGCGGCGGCTGCGCGCCGAGTGCGACCGGCACCGGCTGCACCTGCGGCTGTTCCCGGGGCTGACCGTGGTCGAGCCGGGTGCGCTGCACCCCGGCGGCGGCGACCACTACCGGGTGTTCAGCCCGTACCACCGGGCCTGGGCGGCTCTTCGGTGGCGGGAGGAACTGGCCGCGCCGCGCCGGGTCACGCTGCCCGACGGGCTGGACGTGGGCCGGCTGCCGGAGCCGCCGGCCGGGGACTCGCCGGAGGCCGCACCCGGCGGGGAGCGGGTGGCCCGGCAGCGGCTCACCGACTGGCTGCCCGAGCTGGACGGGTACGGCGACCGCCACGACGACATGGCCGGGGACGGCACCTCGCGGCTGAGCCCGTACCTGCGCTTCGGGTGTCTCTCCCCACTCGCGGTGGCCAACCGGGCCGGTGACCGGTCCGGGCCGTTCGTCCGGCAGATCTGCTGGCGGGACTTCTACTACCAGGTCACCGCCGCCTTTCCCGAGATCTCGGAGCAGCCGTACCGGCGGGGTGCGACCGAGCGGTGGCGCTACGACGACGACGCGCTGGCGGCCTGGACGGAGGGCCGCACCGGGCTGCCGATCGTGGACGCCGGAATGCGGCAGATGCGGGCCCAGGGCTGGATGCACAACCGGGCTCGGCTGATCACCGCCGGCTACCTGACCAAGCACCTGGGTCAGGACTGGCGGCCCGGGGTGGGGGTCTTCTTCCGCTGGCTGCTCGACGGGGACGTGGCCAACAACTCCGGCAACTGGCAGTGGGTTGCCGGCACCGGCAACGACACCAAGCCGTACCGGGGGTTCAACCCGGTCCGGCAGGCCGAGCGGTACGACCCGGACGGCGCGTACGTGCGCCGTTGGGTACCGGAGCTGGCGGAGGTGCGGGGCAAGGCCGTACACCAGCCGTGGCGACTGCCCGACCAGCTCCGGCGCACCGTCGACTACCCACCCCCGCTCTCCGTCCCCGACACCGACCCGGCCTGGCTGCGCTGAAAGGAAGGGCCCCTTCTTAACGCCTGGCGTTGTACAAGGGGCCCCTCCTAACATCCGGTCACAGGCAGGAGTGCAGGGCCTCGACCAGCTCGTCGACCCGGTCGTGCTCGGCCAGCCGGGCGGTGACGTAGGCGAAGGTGTAGCCCCGCTCCGGGTCGGCCCACGCGCTGCTACCGCCGAGGCCGCCCATGCCCCAACTGCCGTCCGGCTCCCACTGCATGCCCAGCGTCCACCGGGCACTCCGCTCGAGCACCACGTCCGGCCCGTCGTACTGGACCCGGGTCGCCTCGGCCACCATCTCGGGGCTGAACAGCCGGACCCCGTCCAGGACGCCACCGGCGAGCAGGCCGGCGTAGAGCCGGGCCAGCCCGGAAGCGGTGGCGTGCAGGTTGACCGCCGGCACCTCGGCACCCCGCCAGAGCGGGCTGTTCACCACCGTCAGGTCCCGCCCGCCGGCCGGATTGTCCATCGACCGTGCCCGTACCGAGCCGGGCTCACCGAGCACCCGGGTCGGCCACTGCGGGTCACCATAGGAGAGGTCGGCGCAGCGCCGCTGGTCCGCCTCTGCCAGCCCGAAGCCGAGGTCGAGCCGCCACGGGCCGGCGATCTCCTGGGCCACGAACCGGCCCACCGACCGTCCGTCCACCCGGCGGACCAGCTCGCCCACCAGGTGCCCGTACGTCCAGGCGTGCTCGCCGGCGACCGAACCCGGTGTCCACTCCGGCTCGGCGCCGGCCAGGTCGGCGCAGAGCAGCGCCCAGTCGGCGATCGCGGTGGCCGGGCGGGGCACCGGGAAGGCGGGCAGCCCCGCGGTGTGCGACAACACCTGTCGGACCGTCGCCGGGGTACGGAAGTCCGGCCAGTAGCGGCTCACCTGCTCGTCCAGGTCGACCCGTCCCCGGTCGACGAGCATCAGCAGGCAGAGCGCCACCACGGGTTTGCCGACCGAGTAGACGTTCACCAGCGTGTCCGGCCGCCACGGGTCGACCGCCGGTCCGCCGACACCCGAGGGGGTCGGTGCGCCAGCGCGCGAACCGCCGACGAGATCCACCACCGGGCGGCCGTCGTACCAGATCGTCAGGCCGGCGCCGGTCTCCCGGCCGGCGGCGAACAGGTCGTGGTAGCAGTCCCGGACCGGGGCGCAGCGCGGTTGCATCCGGCCACCGTAGGCGCCCGGCCCGGTGATCGCGCCTACTTTTCGCCGGGCACTGTGCTCGGGGCGAGGGTGCTGCGAGATGCTGTCCAGGTGGCGGAGCCGGAGCTGGTGGATGTGGTCGTGGTCGGGCTCGGGGTCGGCGGCGAGGAGGTGGCCGGGCGGCTCGCCGAGGCCGGCCTGACCGTCGTCGGCGTCGAGCGGGACCTGGTCGGTGGAGAGTGCCCGTACTGGGGCTGCATCCCGAGCAAGATGATGATCCGGGCGGCCAATGCCATCGCCGAGGCACGCCGGATCGACGGCCTGGCCGGGACGGCGCAGGTCCAGCCGGACTGGGCGCCGGTGGCGAAGCGGATCCGCGAGGAGGCCACCGACACCTGGGACGACACGGTGGCGGTGGACCGGTTCATCGGCCGGGGCGGTCGGTTCGTCCGGGGCAGCGGTCGGCTCGACGGGCCGGGCCGGGTACGGGTCGGCGACCAGGTGTTCCAGGCCCGGCACGGGATCGTGCTGGGCACCGGCAGCCGACCCTCGGTGCCGCCCATCGACGGGCTGGCCGACACCCCGTACTGGACGAACCACCAGGCCATCGAGGTCGAGCAGTTGCCGGAGTCGCTGCTGGTGCTCGGCGGCGGTGCGATCGGGCTGGAGCTGGCGCAGGTCTTCGCCCGCTTCGGGGTCCGGGTCACCGTCGTGGAGGCGCTGGACCGGGTGCTCGCCATCGAGGAGCCGGAGGCGTCCGAGGTGGCCGCGTCCGCGCTGCGCGCCGACGGCGTGGAGATCCACACCGGGGTACGGGCCGAGCGGGTCGAGCATGACGGGAGCCGCTTCACCCTGCACGGCGCCGGCGGGGCGCAGTTCACCGCGGACCAGCTGCTGGTGGTGACCGGTCGCCGCGCCCATCTGGAGGAGCTGGGGCTGGACACGGTCGGCGTGGACGCCGGGCAGCGCTACCTGCCGGTCGACGACCGGTTGCACGTCACCGACGGCATCTGGGCGGTCGGAGACGTGACCGGCGAGGGCGCCTTCACGCACATCGCCATGTACCAGGCGGCGATCGTGATCGCCGACGTGCTGGCCCAGGCCCGGCTGGCCCAGGCGGGGCCGGACGCCAGCGGGACCGCGAGCGTGGTCGGTGGCGCGATGGGCGCGTCCAGCGCGCTGGGCGCCAGCGGGTCGAGCGGGTCGGCCGGGACCGTGCCGCGGGCCGACTACCGCGCGCTGCCCCGGGTGACCTTCACCGACCCCGAGGTCGGCGCGGTGGGGCTGACCGAGCAGCAGGCCCGCGAGCGCGGCATCAACGTGCAGGTCGGTTACACCAAGCTGGGTACCTCGACCCGGGGTTGGATCCACCAGGTCGGCGACGAGGGCTTCATCAAGCTGATCGCGGACGCCGACCAGGGCGTGCTGATCGGCGCCACGTCGGTCGGCCCGGCCGGTGGCGAGGTGCTCTCGGCGCTGGTTGTGGCGGTGCACGCGGCGGTGCCGGTGAGCCAGCTCCGGCATATGATCTACGCCTACCCGACCTTCCACCGTGCCATCGAGGACGCGCTGCGCAACCTGTCCTGAGGGTGTCGATTCACCGACCCCGGGCTGCCGCACGGCTGGCAGAGGTTCGCAAGGAGCAGGCAACAGCTCGACAATTGCCTGTTCATTTCTTTCACTGCTGTGACGTACGATTGCGGCCGTGACCAAGCGGTTGACTGAAGTTGCCAAGAAGGCGGGCGTCAGCGAAGCCACCGTCAGCCGGGTGCTCAACGGTCGGGACGGAGTCTCCGAGGCGACCCGGACGGCCGTGCTGACCGCGCTGGACGTGCTCGGCTACGAGCGTCCGACCAAGCTGCGCGGCGAGCGGGCCCGGCTGGTCGGGCTGGTGCTGCCCGAACTGCAGAACCCGATCTTCCCGGCGCTCGCCGAGGTGGTCACCGGCTCCCTCGCCCAGCGCGGCTACACGCCGGCGCTCTGCGCCCGCACCATCGGCGGCGTGTCCGAGATGGACTACGTGGAGATGCTCCTCGACCACCAGGTCTCCGGGGTCATCTTCGCCGGTGGCTCGTACGCGCTGGCCGACGCCCGGCACGACCACTACCGCCGGCTGACCGAGCGGGGCCTTCCGGTGGTGCTGGTCAACGCCGGGGTGGACGAGTTGGGCTTCCCCCGGGTCTCGACCGACGACGCGGTGGCGGTGGAGCAGGCGTACGGGCATCTGCGCTCGCTCGGTCACGAGCGGATCGGGATGGTGCTCGGTCCCGAGGGCCACGTGCCCTCGCGCCGCAAGCTGGACGCGATGGTCCAGGCCGCGGGTTGGGGTGACGGCGACCGGGAGTGCGTCGAGCGTTCCAGCTTCTCCATGGAGGGGGCGCGGGTCGCCGCGACCAAGCTGGTGGAGCGGGGCGTGACGGGCATCATCTGCGCCAGCGATGTGCTCGCGCTGGGGACCATCCGGGCCGCCCGGCGGCTGGGTCGTGCGGTGCCGACGGACATCTCGGTCGTGGGCTTCGACGACTCGGCGTTCATGACCTGCACCGACCCGCCGTTGACCACGGTGCGGCAGCCGATTGAGACGATGGGTCAGGCCGCGGTGGACCTGCTGGTCACCCAGATCGAGGGCGTCGGCGTCCTGCAGGACGAGCTGCTGTTCGAGCCCGAACTGGTGGTACGCGGTTCCACCGGTCCCGCGCCCGGCCGCTGATCCGGCCGCACCCCGACGACGCTTCGGCCGTCGACCGCTACCGCGGTCGGCGGCCGTTCTGTCTTGGGGTGCAAAACGGGTGGCACTTCGCGAACCAGGCGCGGATCCATGATTTGTCGTTTTCTGCCGGTAGCAAGTCGCGTCCTTTCAGTACGGAATCGATACCTTGCTGGAACGAGTCGCCCTCGCTACAGTGACTCCACTCACACCTGGCTCCGGCGCAGCTACAGGGCGTCAGGCCGTATCACCGCAGATTCAGCGACGTCATGGAGACACCCGTTCCCGAAGGGATGGACAGATGTCCGTACCGCAGTACCGGAAGGCTGCGGCGTTGGCGCTCGTGGCCGGCCTGGGGTTCAGCCTCACGGCTTGCTCCACGAAGAGCGACGACGCATCGAACGATGCAGGCGGCAAGGTCACCATCACCGTCGACTGCCAGCCGGTCGGCGCCCAGAAAGAGCTGCTGAAGAACTGGAACGACGACGTCGCCGAGTTCCAGCGGCAGAACCCGAACATCGTCGTCAAGAGCGTCAGCGTCGGGGAGCAGTGCAACAACCCGCCCGACTTCACCGCCCGCCTCGCCGGCGGCACCGTGACCGACGTGTTCTACGGGTACATGACCGATCTCCAGCAGGTGCTCGACTCCGGTCAGGCGATGGACATCACCGAGTTCGCCAACAAGGACACGGTGCCAACCTGGGACAGCGTCGACCCGGCGCTCAAGGGGGTGTTCACCGACGGCGGCAAGCTCTACGCCGTCCCGGTGAAGAACTACTCGATGGGCCTGGTCTACAACAAGGTCCTGTTCCAGCAGGCCGGGCTCGACGTGAACAACCCGCCCAAGACGTGGGGCGAGGTGCGGGCCGCCGCCAAGAAGATCTCCGCGCTCGGCAAGGGCATCTCCGGCTACTCGGAGTACAGCGCCGGCAACACCGGAGGCTGGCACTTCACCTCGTTGCTCTACTCGCAGGGCGGCCAGGTGCTGACCGAGGACGGCAAGAAGGCCGACTTCAACAACGCGATGGGCAAGCAGGTCCTGCAGAACCTCAAGGACATGCGGTACGGCGACAACAGCATGGGCGACCGCCAGCTGCTCCAGTGGGGCGACCTGCTGACCAACGCCGGCGCCGGCAAGGTCGGCATGTTCATCGGCGCGCCGGACGCCACCCAGGCCATCGTCAGCCAGTTCCAGGGCAAGTTCCAGGACTGGGCGATGGCTCCGCTGCCCGGCCAGGACGGCGCGGCGAAGGCCACGCTCGGTGGTGGCGAGGGTTACTTCTTCAAGAAGGGCCTCACCCCGGAGCAGGTCAAGGCCGGTCTGAAGTGGATCGCGTACCAGAAGCTGACGCCGGGCAAGGGTCAGTTCGACTACGTGCGGGCCAAGCCGCAGAACTACCCGGTGGGTCTGCCCCAGCCGCTGCTCTTCGCCAACGGCAGCGACGCGCAGAAGAAGGAACTCGAGCTGCGCAAGGCGAACGCGAACGTCGACACCACGAACTTCGCGCTCTTCGAGGCGACCCCGGTCCCGATCAAGGGTGAGCCCCGCAACGCGCAGGCGGTCTACGCGGTGCTCGACGCCGCGATGTCCGGTGTGCTGACCAACCCGAACGCGAACATCGACGCGCTGCTCAAGACCGCCGAGGACAAGGTCAACAAGCTCCTCGCCGCCGAGAGCTGATCCGAGGGTGTGGGGGCCGGCGTGCCGGCCCCCACCACCCGCACCGTCCGGTCCCACAGAACTCACGCAGGAGTTGCCTTGGCGATCACCACCGTCCCGGGGACCAGGAGGGAACCGGGTCGCCCCGCGTCGCCGTACCGGCGGAGGCCGCAGCGTACGAGCCTCGGCCGCAAGGTACGCGACAACCTCACCGGGCACGCGTTCCTGATCGGCGCGGTGATCTGCTTCGCGCTCTTCGCCTGGTACCCGATGATCCGCGGCATCGTCATGAGCTTCCAACGCACCCGGCGCGGCGTCACGACCTGGGTGGGCTGGGACAACTACGACCGCATCATCGCCGACCCCAGCTTCTGGAACGCCTGGAAGAACACCCTCTACTTCACCGTTCTCGCGCTCGTCCTCGGCTACGCGGTGCCGTTCTTCGTGGCGATCCTGCTCAACGAGTTCCGCCACGCCAAGGGGTACCTGCGCATCCTGGTCTACCTGCCGGTGATGCTGCCGCCGGCCTCGGCGCTGTTCCTCTTCAAGTTCTACGCGTACGACCCGGGCGACGCGGGCCTGTTCAACTCGATCCTCAAGGCGCTGCATCTGCCCACCTCGCAGTGGATGCAGTCGACCGGGATGACGATGCCGGCCATGGTGATCGCGTCGACCTGGATGAACATGGGCGGCGCCGTGCTGATCTACCTGGCGGCCCTGCAGAACATCCCCGGTGAGCTCTACGAGGCGGCCGAGCTCGACGGCGCCGGGATCTGGCGCCGGATCCGGCACGTGACGATCCCGCAGACCCGGCTGATCCTCGCGCTCCTGGCGATGCTGCAGATCGTCGCGACGATGCAGTTCTTCATCGAACCGCTGATCCTCGCCAACGGTACGGGCGCGGAGGACTCCGCGACCTCGGTGGCGTACCTCATCTACCAGCACGGGTTCTTCCAGAACGATCTCAACGGCGCCGCGGCGCTCGGGGTGATCATGCTCGTGGTGCTGGCCGGTTTCTCCGCCGCGTACGTGCGGCTGAGCGCGAAACAGGACTAGGGGCGGGACATGGCACAGGACTCCGGGAACCGGACCCTCATCTCGCACGCCCAACTGCGGCGGGGGCGCGGCCGGGTCCTCTACTGGGCGCTGCTCACCGTGGTCGTGGTGGGCTTCACGCTCGTCTTCCTCGGCCCGCTCTACTGGATGGTCACCGGCGCGCTCAAGTCCGGCCAGGAGATCGCGCAGACCCCGCCGTCGCTGTTCCCGAAGGATCCCCAGCTGCAGAACTACGCCGACGCATGGAACAACCTGGAACTCGCCAAGCTGCTGTTCAACACCTTCTACTACGCGGCCGGCGCGCTGCTGTTCCAGCTCGTCCTCGACACCGCCGCGGCGTACGCGCTGTCGAAGCTGCGACCGGTGTTCGGCAACGTGATCCTGGGCCTGATGCTGGCGACGCTGATGATCCCGGCGATGGTCCTCATCGTTCCGCAGTACGTAACCGTGATCGACCTGCCGATCCTGCACGTCAACCTGCTCGACTCGCCGTTCGCGATCTGGCTGCCCGCGGTCGCCAACGCGTTCAACATCTTCCTGCTGAAACGGTTTTTCGACTCGATTCCGGAGGAGCTGATGGCGGCGGCCCTCGTGGACGGCGCGACGCCGCTGCGCACGCTGTGGTCGATCATCCTGCCGATGTCGCGTCCCATCCTCGGCGTAGTCTCGATCTTCGCGGTGACGGCGGTCTGGAAGGACTTCCTCTGGCCGAAACTCGTCATGCCCTCGCCGGAGACCCGGACGGTCAGCGTCGGCATCTACTCCTTCTCCGGTGGTACGCCGGAAAACGTGGTGATCGCGGCGTCGGTCATCGCGGCGATCCCGACCGTCATCGTCTTCCTGATCTTCCAGAGGAACATCATGTCCGGTCTGACCACCGGCAGCCTCAAGGGATAGCCCCGTACTGACGCAGAAAGCAGGTGCTCGTGTCCGCAGCAGACGGAGGTCCGTGGTGGCGTGGAGCGGTGATCTACCAGGTGTACCCACGTAGCTTCGCCGACGGCGACGGCGACGGCATCGGCGACATCGCCGGCATCCGATCCCGGCTGAACCACCTGTCCGCGCTCGGCGTCGACGCGATCTGGTTCAGCCCCTGGTACCCCTCGCCGATGGCCGACGCCGGCTACGACGTGGCCGACTACCGCGACATCGACCCGGTGTTCGGCAGCCTGGCCGAGGTGGAGGCGCTGATCGCGGAGGCGCACGCGCTGGGCATCCGGACCATCGTCGACGTGGTGCCGAACCACTGCTCGGACGCGCACCCCTGGTTCCAGGCGGCACTCGCCGGCGGGCCGGACGCACCCGAGCGGGACCTGTTCTGGTTCCGGCCCGGCCGGGGCCCGAACGGCGACCAGCGGCCCACCGACTGGGTCGGCGAGTTCGGCGGCCCGACCTGGACGCGGACCACCAACCCGGACGGCACCCCCGGCGACTGGTACCTGCACCTTTTCGCCCCGCAGCAGCCCGACTTCAACTGGGACCACCCACGGGTACGGGCCGAGTTCGAGGACATCCTGCGGTTCTGGTTCGACCGGGGCGTGGACGGTATCCGGATCGACTCGGCCGGGCTGCTGGTCAAGGACGGGACGCTGCCCGAGGTCCGACCGGACCAGCCACACCCGTTCCACGACCTCGACGGTGTGCACGACATCTACCGCGGCTGGCGGCGGCTGGCCGACTCCTACCCCGGCGACCGGGCACTGATCGGTGAGGTGTGGATGCCGGACCGGCAGCGGTTCGCCAACTACCTGCGCCCGGACGAGCTGCACGCGGCGTTCAACTTCGACTTCCTCGGCTGCGCCTGGGACGCCTCGGCGCTGCGCGAGAGCATCGACGGAACGCTGAGCGCGCACGCGCCGGTCGGCGCCCCGGCCACCTGGGTGCTCTCCAACCACGACGTCACCCGGCACGTCACCCGCTACGGCCGGGCGGACACCACGTTCAGCTTCGCCGCCAAGCGCGAGGGGATCCCCACCGACCTGGAGCTGGGCACCCGCCGGGCCCGGGCCGCCGCGCTGCTCAGCCTGTCCCTGCCCGGCGCCACCTACGTCTACCAGGGCGAGGAGCTGGGCCTCTGGGAGGTCGAGGACATCCCGTACGCGCTGCGCCAGGACCCGATGTGGGAACGCTCCGGGCGGGTCGACCCCGGGCGGGACGGCTGCCGGGTGCCGCTGCCCTGGGCCGGCGACGAGCCGCCGTTCGGGTTCAGCCCCGACGGCGCCGCCGCACCCTGGCTGCCGCAGCCGGCCGACTGGAAGGACCGGACGGTCCGGGCGCAGACCGGGGACGCCACCTCGATGCTCGAGCTGTACCGGGCGGCGATCCGGATCCGGCGTGCCGACCCGGCGCTCGGTGACGGCGAGCTGAGCTGGCTGCCCGCTCCCGACCGGGTGCTGACGTTCAGCCGTGGCGGCGGCTTCCGCTGCCTGGTCAACCTCTCCGACGTTCCGGTGGCGCTGCCGGCGCACGACGAGCTGCTGCTGGTCAGTGGGCCGCTCGACGATGGTCGGCTGCCCCCGGACACCGCCGTCTGGCTGCGTACCGCCGAGCCAGCCTGACCCGCGTGGCGCCGGCGGCCCGTCCCGGCCGCCGGCGCCACCCACCCGCTGCCCCGCCGGGGCCATGACGAGGAAGGAGGTACCGAGGGGAGATCGCCGCGCCGCACGGAGACGGGGGACCTGGCCTGCCTGACAAAAGGGAGAGCGCAGCTCATGGCCAACCACACCACCGGCACCCCGCACCACCTGCGACACCGACCGACCAGGGCGGGGCTCGCCGCCCTCGCCGCCACCCTGCTCGCCGCCGCCTCGGTGACCGTCGTCGCGGTCACCGGCACACCCACACCGGCCCGGGCGGCCGGCCTGTCCCCCTTCGACATCGCCGGCCGGGGAGCCACCGTCCCGTTCGTCGAGCAGGAGGCGGAGAAGGCGAGCCACAACGGCACCCGGATCGGCCCGGACCGGACCTACGGCACGCTGCCGTCGGAGGCGTCCGGCCGGGAGGCGGTCACCCTCGACGCGGCCGGCGAGTACGTCGAGTTCACCCTCACCGCCCCCGCCAACGCGGTCACCTTCCGATACAGCCTGCCCGACAGCGCGGCCGGCACCGGCCGGGACGCCGCCATCGACCTGCGGGCCAACGGGGCACTGCTGAAGTCGGTCCCGGTGACGTCGAAGTACGGCTGGTACTACGGCGGCTACCCGTTCAACAACAACCCGGGCGACAGCAACCCGCACCACTTCTACGACGAGACCCGGGCGATGCTCGGCGCCACCTACCCGGCCGGCGCGAAGATCCGGTTGCAGGTCTCCTCGACCGCCCAGTCGCCGACCTTCACCATCGACCTGGCCGACTTCGAGTTGGTCGGCGCACCGATCGCCAGGCCCGCCGGCGTGCTGGACGTGGTCACCGACTTCGGCGCGGACCCGAGTGGCGCCACCGACTCGACCGCGAAGTTCCAGGCGGCGGTCGATGCCGGCCGGGCGCAGGGCAGGCCGGTCTGGATCCCGACCGGCACCTTCACCCTCTGGGATCACGTGGTGGTCGACGGCGTGACCCTGCGCGGCGCCGGGCCGTGGTACTCGGTGCTCGGCGGCCGGCACCCCACCGACCGCAAGCGGGCCGCCGGCATCTACGGCAGGTACGTCCCGGGCGGCGGCTACACCGGGGAGATCCGGCCGCACGAGGCCGGCGGACCCAGCCGCAACGTCACCCTGCGCGACTTCGCGATCATCGGTGACATCCGCGAACGCGTGGACGAGGACCAGGTCAACGCCATCGGCGGGGCGATGTCCAACTCGGTGGTGGACAACCTCTGGATCCAGCACACCAAGGTCGCCGCGTGGATGGACGGCCCGATGGACGGCTTCACCATCCGCAACAGCCGGATCCTGGACCAGACCGCGGACGGGGTGAACTTCCACACCGGCGTCACCAACTCGACGGTGACCAACACCTTCGTGCGCAACACCGGTGACGACGGTCTGGCGATGTGGGCGCAGAGCGTGCCCAACGTCGGCAACTCCTTCACCTTCAACACCGTCGGCGTGACCATCCTGGCCAACAACATCGTCACCTACGGCGGCCGGGACATCCGGATCACCGACAATGTCACGGCCGACTCGGTCACCAACGGCGGCGGCATCCACGTCGCCAACCGCTATCCCGGCGTCCAAGGCCCCACCGCCGTCGCCGGGACGATCACCGTGGCCCGCAACACGCTGATCCGCAACGGCAACTCCGACTACAACTGGCGCTTCGGCGTTGGCGCGATCTGGTTCTCCGCGCTGAACGAGCCGATCCAGGGCGCCGCCATCACCATCACCGACACCGACATCCTGGACAGCTCGTACGCCGCACTGCACTGGATCGAGGGCCAGACCAGCGGGATCAGCCTGAACAACGTCCGGATCGACGGCGCCGGCACGTACGCCCTCCAGGTGCAGGCGCCCAGCCAGGTGTCCTTCACGAACGTACGGGCCACCGGCATCGCGCAGAGCAACCCGATCCACAACTGCGTCGGCAGCGGCTTCCAGATCACCCAGGGTGCGGGCAACTCCGGTTGGTACACCCCGACCCCGTACTGCGGCCCCTGGCCGGACCCGCGGTGGGGCGGCGGACCCAGCACCCCGCCGACCACGACGCCGCCACCCACCACCCCGCCGCCGGCAAGCGGGAACCTGGCGCTGAACCGGCCAGCGACCGCGTCCAGCAGCAACCAGACCTACACGGCGACTAACGCGGTGGACGGCAACGCCGCCAGCTACTGGGAGAGCGCCAACAACGCCTTCCCGCAGACCCTCACCGTCGACCTGGGGGCCGCCCGGTCCGTCGACCGGGTGGTGCTCAAGCTGCCCGCCGGCTGGGAGCGCCGTACCCAGATGCTGTCGGTGCTCGGCTCCACCGACGGTTCGTCGTACGCCACCCTGGCGGCGTCCGCCGGCCGGGTCTTCGACCCCGGGTCGGGCAACACCGTGTCGATCGGCCTGCCCGCCGGTGACCGCCGCTTCGTCCGGGTGACCGTCACCGGCAACACCGGCTGGCCGGCCGCGCAGCTCGCCGAAATCGAGGTGTACGGCGGCTCCACCACCCCGCCGCCGACCACGCCACCCCCCACCACACCCCCGCCGACCACTGGGAACCTGGCGGCCGGGCGGCCGGTCACCGAGACCAGCCACTCCGACGTGTACGCCGCACCCAACGCGGTGGACGGCAACCCGGCCACCTATTGGGAGAGCGCCAACAACGCGTTCCCGCAGTCGCTGACCGTGGACCTGGGCGCCAGCCGGTCGGTGTCCCGGGTCGTGCTGAAGCTGCCGCCGTCGTCGGCCTGGCAGCCCCGTACCCAGACGCTCTCCGTGCTCGGCTCGACCGACGGAGGCTCCTGGAGCACGGTGCGGCCGTCGGCGGGCTACACCTTCAACCCGGCCAGCGGCAACACGGTCACCATCACCTTCACGGCGACCAACCAGCGGTACCTGCGGCTGACCGTCACCGGCAACAGCGGCTGGCCCGCGGCTCAGCTCAGCGAGTTCGAGGTCTACTCCAGCTAGGCGTACCCCCCGCGCCCGTCACCAGGCACCACACCGCACCCACCCCCGGAAGAGGTGTACCCGACCCATGTCCAGAATCGGCATCAGACGAGGCAATCCACCGACCGGCACGCCCGGTTCCGCCCCTCGCACGGGCCACCGGCGTCTGCTCGCCGGCGTGCTCGCGGGCCTGCTGTTCACCGCCGTCCCGGCCGTGACCCCCGCGGCCAGCGCGAAGCCGGCGCCGCCGGCGGCACCGACCGCCGCCCGTGCCGCCCTGCTCGCCGGGCTCTCCGCCACCATGACCGCCAGCAGCCACGTCCAGACGTACGTGGCGGGCAACGCCAACGACGGCAACGCGGACACCTACTGGGAGAGCGCCAACAACGCCTTCCCGCAGTGGATCCAGGCCGACCTCGGCGCCACGGTCAGCGTGGACCGGGTGGTGCTCAAGCTGCCGCCGTCGTCGGCCTGGCAGACCCGTACCCAGACGCTGTCGGTGCTCGGCTCGACCACCGGCTCGTCGTTCACCCCCCTCAAGGCGTCCGCCGGCTACACCTTCAACCCGGGCACCGGCAACACGGTGACCGTCAGCTTCACCGCGGCCAGCACCCGCTACGTGCGGGTGGAGGTCACCGGCAACACCGGCTGGCCGGCGGCCCAGTTCTCCGAGGTCGAGGTCTACGGCGCGGCCGGCAGCCCGGACACCCAGGCCCCCAGCGCGCCCGGGAACCTCGCGTACACCCAGCCCGCCAGTGGGCAGGTCCGCCTCACCTGGTCCGCGTCCACGGACAACGTCGGGGTGACCGGGTACGACATCTACGCGGGCGGCGCGCTGCGCGGCAGCGTCAGCGGCTCGACGCTGACGTACACCGACAACCAGCCGGACAGCGCCACGGTCTCGTACTACGTCCGTGCGAAGGACGCGGCCGGCAACCAGTCGGCGAACAGCAACACGGTCACCCGGACCGGCACCGGCAACCCGCCGACCGGCACCAACCTGGCCGTCGGCAAGCCGATCACCGCCTCCGGGTACGTGCACACGTTCGTGGCCACCAACGCCAACGACAACAACGTGACCAGCTACTGGGAGGGCAACGGCAACCCGAGCACGCTGACCGTGCAGCTCGGCGCCAACGCCAGCCTCAGCCAGATCGTGCTGAAGCTGAACCCGGACCCGGTCTGGGGGCCACGCACCCAGAACATCACCGTCCTCGGCCGGGACCAGGGCTCCTCGACCTTCACCACGCTGGCCGGCGCGGCGAACTACGGCTTCAGCCCGGCCAGCGGCAACACGGTGACCATCCCGGTCTCCGGTGCGGTGGCCGACGTACGGCTCTCGATCGCCTCCAACACCGGTGCGCCGGCGGGACAGGTGGCCGAGTTCCAGGTCATCGGGGTTCCGGCCCCGAACCCGGACCTGACCGTCACCGGAATGTCGTTCAGCCCGTCCGCGCCGGTGGAGACGAGCAGCATCTCGCTGTCGGCGACCGTGCGTAACGCCGGCTCGGCCGCCTCCGGCGCCACCAACGTCAACTTCTACCTCGGCGCCACCCGGGTCGGCACCGCCCCGGTCGGCGGCCTGGCGGCCGGCGCGTCGGCCACCGTCACCGTGAGCATCGGCACCCGGGACGCGGGCAGCTACCCGTTGAGCGCGAAGGTCGACGAGTCGAACACCGTCGTCGAGCAGGATGACACCAACAACAGCTACACCAACCCGACCCCGCTGGTGGTCAGCGCGGTGGCCAGCTCCGACCTGCTCGCCTCCGCGGTCGACTGGTCACCGGGCAACCCGCCCCCGGGCAGCACGGTGACCTTCTCCGTGTCGATCCGCAACGCCGGCAACGTCGCCTCCGCGTCCGGAGCGCACGGCATCACCCTGACCGTGCTCAACGAGGCCGGCACCGTGGTCCGTACCCTGACCGGCTCGTACTCCGGCGTGATCAACGCCGGGGCCACGGTCGGCCCGGTCAACCTGGGCACCTGGACCGCCGTGAACGGTAGGTACACCGTCCGGGTGGTGCTCGCCGCCGACGGCAACGAGCTGCCGGTCAAGCAGGCCAACAACACCACCGACCGACCGCTCTTTGTCGGGCGTGGTGCCAACCTCGGCTACGACATGTACGAGGCCGAGGACGGCACGGTCGGCGGCGGCGCCGGGCAGGTCGGCCCGAACCGGACCATCGGTGACCTCGGCGGCGAGGCGTCCGGACGTCGGGCGGTGACCCTGAACAGCACCGGCGCGTACGTCGAGTGGACCACCCGGGCGGCGACCAACACCCTGGTCACCCGCTTCTCCATCCCCGACTCGCCGGGCGGCGGGGGCATCGACTCGACGCTGAACATTTACGTCAACGGCACCCTGCACAAGCCGATCAACCTGACCTCCAAGCACATCTGGCTCTACGGCGCGGAGGCCAGCCCGAGCGACTCGCCGAGCGCCGGCCCGCCCCGCCACCTGTACGACGAGGCGAACGTGATGCTGAACGCCACCATCCCGGCGGGCAGCAGGATCCGTCTGCAGAAGGACCCGGCCAACACCACCACCTACGCGATCGACTTCATCAACCTGGAGCTGGTCGCGCCGCGGGCCAACCCGGACCCGGCCCGCTACCGGGTGCCGAGCGGCTTCAGCCACCAGGACGTGCAGAACGCGCTGGACGCGGTCCGGATGGACACCACCGGCACGCTGGTCGGCGTCTACCTGCCGGCCGGCACGTACGAGACCGCCCAGAAGCTCCAGGTGTACGGCAAGCCGGTGAAGGTGGTCGGCGCGGGCATGTGGTACACCCGCTTCCAGACGCCGCCCTCCCAGCAGAACACCGACGCGGGCTTCCGGGTGGAGTCCTCGGCCAGCGGGTCGACGTTCTCGCACCTCGCCTTCTTCGGCAACTACACGGTGCGTCAGGACGGGCCGGGGAAGGTCTGGGGCGAGTTGAAGGACGTCGACAACATGACCCTGGACAGCGTCTGGGTCGAGCACACCGTCTGCGCGTACTGGGGGGTGAGCGTCAGCGGGTTGACCATCCGCGACAGCCGCTTCCGGAACACCTTCGCCGACGGCGTGAACATGACCAACGGCAGCACCAACAACCTGGTCACCAACACCGAGGGGCGGTCCAACGGCGATGACGCGTTCGCCCTCTTCTCGGCCACCGACCAGGGTGCCTCCACCTCCAACCACGGCAACGTGTTCGAGAACCTCACCGCCACGCTGACCTGGCGGGCGGCCGGGCTGGCGGTCTACGGCGGCTACGACAACGTGTTCCGCAACCTGTACATCGCGGACATGTTGACGTACTCGGGGATCACCATCAGCTCGCTGGACTTCGGCTACCCGTTCATCGGTTTCGGGGCCAGCCCACCGACCCAGTTCCAGAACATCTCGCTGATCCGGGCCGGTGGTCACTTCTGGGGGTCGCAGACGTTCCCCGCGATCTGGGTCTTCTCCGCCTCGAAGGAGTTCCGCGGCATCCGGGTGTCGGACGTGGACATCGTCGATCCGACGTACACCGGCATCATGTTCCAGACCAAGTACACCGGCTCGCAGCCGGAGAACCCGATCATCGACACGGTCTTCACGAACGTCTCGATCAGCGGCGTCCGGAAGAGCGGTGACGCGTTCGACGCGAAGTCGGGCTACGCGATCTGGGCCAACGAGATGCCGGAACCGGGTCAGGGCCCGGCGGTCGGGTCGGTCACCTTCACCAACCTGCGGCTGACCAACAACTACCAGGACATCCGCAACACCACGTCGACCTTCACCATCAACCGCAACTGATCCGGCAGACGCCGATGCCGCCGGGAGGGTTTACCCTCCCGGCGGCACCGCGCCGTGTCGGCCCGCGCCGGCGGCGAAGCGGGCCGCACCGGCCGACGCGTCGCTCGCCAGCGACTCCATCCCGTACGCCAGCTCGGTCGCGAGCGCCTCCGGCTCGGGCCGACCGGCGCCGGCCAGCACCGCCGCCCGGTCGTTGCGCAGGCAGCTCTGCGGATGCCGGGCGATCGCGGCCGCCAGCTCCTCCGCCGCCGTGCGTGCCGCGCCCGGCGGCACCAATCGGTTGACCAGACCCATCGAGTACGCCTCCTCCGCCGGCACCGGCCGGCCGGTGAGGATCAGGTCCATCGCCCGGCTCTCGCCGATCAGCCGGGGCAGCCGGACCGTGCCACCGTCGATCAGCGGTACGCCCCACCGCCGGCAGAACACCCCCAGTGTCGCGTCGGACTCGGCGACCCGCAGGTCGCACCAGAGGGCCAGCTCCAGCCCGCCGGCCACCGCGTACCCGGAGATCGCCGCGATCACCGGCTTGCCCAGCCTCATCCGGGTGGGACCCATCGGGCCGTCGCCCTCCGGCTCGACCCGGTTGCCGCTGGGCGTGCCGATCGCCTTGAGGTCGGCGCCCGCGCAGAACGTCCCGCCGGCACCCCAGAGCACGGCCACCGCCGCGTCCGGGTCGGCGTCGAAGGCGCGGAACGCGTCGGCCAGCGCCCGGGCCGTCGGCCCGTCGACCGCGTTACGGGCCGCCGGCCGATCCATGATCACGGTGGTCACCGGCCCGGCGTGCTCCACCCGTACTCCCATCGGCACAGCATGCCCGGCCCGGGCCCGGCGCGCACCGACGGCCGGGAAGCGCGGTTGGGGGTGTCGTCACGTCCTGCTACAGGTTCGTCACCGCCGGCCGGTTTGCGACGGCGTTCGCCGGGAAGTCGGTACCCGTGCGAGAGATCCTGACGAAGATCGAGCAGGCGTCCCGGCTGGACCGGGTGGGTGACCGCCTGCAACGGGTGGTCCTGAGTACGTTGCGTCCGCGGCGGCTGCGGGACGTGCTGCACGGGGTTCCGCTGGGGCACCCGCTGCATCCGGCGATGGTGCAGGTGCCGGTGGGTTCCTGGATCAGCGCGGCGGTGCTGGACCTGATGCCCGGGCAGCGCAGGGCGGCCACCGCGCTGGTCGGGCTGGGCACCGTCAGCGCCCTGCCCGCGGCCGTCGCCGGTTTGAACGACTGGGCGGCCCTCTCCCGCGACCAGCGCCGCGTCGGCCTGGTGCACGCCGCCGCCAACACCGTCGGCGTGACGCTCTATGCCGGCTCGCTGGCCGCGCGGCTCACCGGCCGGCACAACGTCGGCCGTACCCTCGGCTGGCTCGGGCTCTCCGCCGCGAGCCTCGGGGCGTACATCGGCGGGCACCTGGCGTACAAGCAGGGGGCCCAGGTCAACCAGAGCATCTCCGAGCTGCGCCGGATGAGCGACGGCTGGCACTCGCTGGCCGAGATGGACGCCCTGCCGCAGCGCACGCTGATCACCCGCGAGGTGGACGACGTGTCGGTGATTCTCTACCGCCACGGTGACGAGGTCACCGTGATGTTGGAGCGCTGCCCGCACCAGAGTGGGCCGCTCGGTGAGGGCGAGGTACAGGAGATCGGCGGTCACGCCTGCGTGGTCTGCCCCTGGCACGGCAGCG
This sequence comes from Micromonospora sp. GCM10011542, assembly GCF_042650685.1. Lineage (NCBI taxonomy): Bacteria > Bacillati > Actinomycetota > Actinomycetes > Micromonosporales > Micromonosporaceae > Micromonospora > Micromonospora sp. GCM10011542. The sequence goes on along the minus strand of NZ_JBHSBO010000007.1, from coordinate 22,933 downwards.
CGTTCCGACTCAACGGCGGCGAGGTCGTGCAGGGACCGTCCGGCAACGACCAGCAGATCCTGCCCACCCGGATCCGCGACGGGGTGCTCCAGACCCGCGTCCCGTGACCATCCGCGTCTTGCCGAGGCTGTACGGGCCGGGGCTCTGTGACGGTGCTCCGGGCGCGTCCGCGTTGGTCCCGCCCGGGACCGGTACTGCTCTCAGCGGATATGCCTCAGAGTCATGACTATGACTCTGAGGCATATCCCTCTCCTGTGACCTCGGGTCAGGTCCGCCGGTGCCGGCCGATCGGAGGTCCGTCCGGCACGGAGTCGAGACCGTGGCCGCCGTCCAGCAGCCCACCCGCAGCGTCGGCCGTCCTGTCGGGGCCGCCCCGGGTGCTGCCGGCGCGGGCGGACGCGGCCAGCCTGGGCGCCGCGCCGCCGGTGGCCGGGCGGCGACGCAGGCCGAGCGCCGCGCCGATCTGTGCGCCGACGATGCTCGCCACGGCCAGTACGGCGGAGACCGCCAGCGGCCGGTTCACCCGGTCGGCGGTGCCGGCCCGGGCCGCGCCGACGGTCATGGTGGGCGACCTGCCGGCCGATTCGGTGCCGCTCGGCAGGACCGAGTTCACCTGCTCCGGCGCGGTTTGCTCAGGTGCCGGACGCGGCGGCCGGGGGGCGGCGGGTTTGCCGACCAGGCGGCCGGTGGCGTGCGGACGAGCACCCTGGTCGGCTGCCTCCGTCGGCAGCCTGAGCAACTGGCCGGGGCGGATCCGATCCGGGTCGTCCAGCCGGTTCAGCTCGGCGAGCCGCCGGTAGTCGGCGAACTCGTCCAGGTAGCGCTCGGCCACGTCGCCGAGGTAGTCGCCCCTCGCCACCCGGTACACGGGCGCCGGGCCGTCCGCGGTCGCTCCGGTCGCGGCCTGCCCCAGCGGCCCGGTACCGGCGAGTGGCGCCGCCACGCCCGGTACCGCACCCGCCCTGCCCATCGCCGCCAGCCCCGCCCCGGAGACGCCCGGACCGGCCAGGCCCGGAGCGGCCTGCACGGTGGCGGCGGACGCGGTGGGCAGGGCGTACGGCGAGGGGCCGGTCAACGCGGCGGCGCTGGCGGCGGCCGGGCTGGCGGCGAGGATCAGCGCGACCGAACCGACCAGCGCGGCGGCGGCCTTCTGCTGTCGGCTCATCCCGGGCAGCCGGGGCGCGGGCCGACGCAGCGTCTGCGCCCCCAGCTCGACGAGCACCGAGAAGGCGAACGTGGCCCAGCCGAACCAGCCGGCCAGCGCCAACGCCCGCAGGAAGAGCTGCCCGTCGTCCCGGCTGGTCAGCGCGGCGCCCACCTCGGCGATCGTGGGCAGGTGGTCGGGTAGGGGATTGCCGGCGAAGGCGAGCAGCGCCACCGGCGCGCCGGCCAGCAGCGCGCAGAGCACGACCAGCGCGCCGACGCCGGTGAGAATGCGTCCGGCCCGCCGTACGACGGACCGATCGGATACGGCCATGGCTGCCTTCCTTCCTACGGTCCCGTGCTGATGGCCCGCGCGGTCGCCTCGCCGGTGACGGTGACCGTGTCGGCGAGGCCGAACAGCCCGAGCATCGAGCGGCGGTAGGTGATCGTGACGCGTACCTGGACGAGGGTCTCCCCGGCGACCTGCGGGAAGCTGACGCTGTGGCCGGTGGTGCCGGCGGCGGCCAGGTAGTCGGCCACCGCGACGCGGGCCTGTGGCTCGTCGATCCGCTTGGGCCCACCCTCGATCGCGGTGGCCCGGTCGATGGCCTGGCCGCCGGCCCGGGCGGCCTCGGCGGCGAGGTTGTCGGCGCGTTGCAGGGTGCGCAGCTGCCCGGCGCCGTCGAAGGAGAGCCCCACGATGGCCAGGACGCCGGTCATCGCCACCGCCAGGAAGATGCTCACCCGGCCGTGGTCGGTCCCGGCCGGAGGGCGGGGTGACGCGTTCATCGCCGACTCCGGTAGCGGTCCAGCGGCGAGGTGAAGCTCGCGCTGATCCGGTTGCTGGTCGGCATGCCGGGCACCGCGGAAAGCCGTAGGTCCTGGAAGGACACCGTGCAGGTGATGCGCACGGTCACCGTGGCGTTCTGCCCCACCCGGCTGCGGAAGGCCCGGTCGAAGCTGGTCGACCGACCGGCCACCGAGCCGGTGAAGGTGAGCGTCGGGGCGGCGGTGCAGACCAGGCCGCGCCAGTCGAGCTGTCGCCGGGCGGCGTCCCGCGCCTCGGCCCGCGCGGTGTCGGCGTCCCGGGAGATCGAGGCGGCCCGGGCGGCGTCGTGCGCGGCGGCGTCGATCGCCTCGGCGGCCACCGCGCTGCGCCCGGCCACGCCGGCCAGCACCATCAGCGCGATGAACGCGGGCGCGAGCACCGCGACCATCGGCCGTCCGAATAGCGGGTGGCGGTGGCGGTGGCCAGGTGCCGACCGCCGCCGCTGCCGGGGACGACCCGCTTGTCCTTGGCGTAGACCAGCCGGTAGCCGGTCGCGTCCAGGCAGTCCTGGATCTCGACGGTCGCCGGCACCGTGTCCAGGCTGACCGAGGTCACCGTCGGGTTGGAGAGCCGCCTCCCGGTACGCATCGCGCCGTGCTCCTTTGCCTCGCGAATGGACAATCGGACCCGGGTGAGCAGTGGATCGGCGAGGAATCTGGACAGTTCCGGCGCGCGTGGATCACTGCGCCGGCTGGCCGTACGGGATGCGGCGAGATAGCCGGAGTACGCGTCGAGCGCCGCTTTTTCGGCGGCCCGCGCTTCGGCGTCCCGGTCCGCCCGCTGCTCGGTCTTCCGGGCCGGCGCCGGCCGTTCGACCACCTCCCGCCCGCTGCCACAGGCGGCGACCGGCACCGCCACCACGACCGCCAGCAGGCAGTTTGCCGCTCTTCCGAGCTGCCGTACGCGCACCGTCGAGCCTCCTCGGGGTCGCCCGGTCCAGCGGGGGCACACCGGTTCCCGGGCATGCGGAAACGCGCCCGGATGAGCACATCCGGAGCCGTGCATTACGCTTCCGCATTCACCGTCACGGATCTTTTACAAATGCGAAGTCCTGTGTCGTCCGGTTCTTGTGGTGAGGCTTGCGTCACACCCAAGGGGCGAGCATAGGCTGACGTTCGCCGATGCAACAGAGGCAATTCAAGCGAACACTGTGCGTGATGACGGGTGGTGGTGGCGAGTGGCCGTGACGCGTTCCGAGCGCTGGCCGGACGAGCGGGTGGGTGTGGTCGCCGGTCGCCCCGGCGTCCGGGGCCGAACGCGTGGCGGCGTCGTCCCTCCGAGTGGGACAACGTGGCGTCATCCCGGCATCCGACCGGCGTCGCCGGTCAGCCGGCTATCCGCGCCGGCCCGCGCGGCGGTCGAGGCAGAGGGCGACCCCGGGACGCCCCGCCGAGCCGGTGCCGGGGTCGCTTTCCGCGCCATCCGCTACACCCAAGCGATCGTTCAGTCATGATCCGTGTTCGCTGCGGATGCCGTTGTCGCCCGGGCGGGACGGTCCCCGTGGCACTGACCGGCCCCCCGCCGGCCGTCCCGACGGGCTCCCGGCCGGCCGGCGGCGGGACGCCCGCGGCTTCCGCAGCCGGCCCGGTGCGCGACGGTGCTGCCGGCCGGGCGCGCGTCGGCCGCGGCACGCCGGATGCCGGCCGGTCCAGGCGGTTCCCGGCGTCGGCCGTGGTGGCCGTGCTCGCGGTCGGCCCGCTGCTCCGGCTGGCCGCCCTGCGGCACGCCGTACCGTCGGGCACCGCCACGCGGGCCGGCTGCGACGCCTGCGGCGCGCCGGTCGGCCTGGCCCGGCCGTGGCCCGCGCTGGGTCCGGCGGCCCGATGTGGGCACTGCCCGGCGCGGATCGGTCCGCCGCCGGCCACCGTCGAGTTGGCCGTCCTCGCCGGGCTGGTGGTGCTCGCGCTCGTCGGCCCGCCGGTCGGCCCGCTGGCGGCGGTCGCCTGGTGGTTGGGCTGGACGGTACCGGCGGTCCTCGTCGACCTGGCCGTGCACCGGCTGCCGGACCGGCTCACCCTGCCGGCGGCGGCGGGGACCTGGCTGCTGCTCGGCGTGGCCGCGCTCGCGGGCGCCGGAGCCGCGCCCCTGCTGCGGGCGCTGGCGGCCGGCGTCGGGCTGGCGCTGTTCTTCGCGGCCAGCACGCTCCTGCTGGGCCGGCGCGGCTTCGGGCTGGGCGACGCCAAGCTGGCGCTCATCGTGGGCGCGCTGCTCGGCTGGTACGGCTGGCCGCATCTGGTGTCCGGGCTGCTGCTCGCCCTCGGGCTCTCCGCGCTGGTCAGCCTCGGGCTGCTGGCCGTGCGTCGGGTCCGGTGGTCGACCCACCTGCCGTTCGGCCCGTTCCTCCTGCTCGGCACGATCGGCGCGCTACTCCTGGCGACCTGACCGAGCGCCCGCCCCCGCGCCGCCGGGCGGCGGCCGCATGATCGTGCTCGATCCTGGATGGAGTGGCCGGGCTCAGGGGCGGGTGCGGCCGTTCACGGCGTGGGCGAGCGGCCGGTCGGCGCGGCGGCGCAGCGCCTCGGCGGCCGGGCGGGCCAGCAGCGGGGTGACCAGCGCGGCGACCAGCCCACCGAGCAGCACGCCGGCTGCCACATCGTGCGGGTAGTGCACGCCCACGAAGACCCGGGAGAACGCGGCCAGCGCGGCCAGCGGCAGCGCGAGCAGCCCGAGTCGGCGGGAAAGCAGCAGCGTGGTGACCGCCAGCGCACCGGCCAGGGTGGCGTGGTTGCTGGGGAACGACCAGTCGCCCGTGGGTGGGCAGTGGCCGGCGACGATCGCCCGGGCGACCGTCCGGCACGGGCGCTCCTCGTCGACCACGGTCTTGAGCCACTCGCTGCACCCGTACGCCAGGACCGTCGGTATCGGCGCGACCAGCGCGAGCGCCCGGTCGTGCGGCCCGCCGCGGAGCCGGCCCAGCGCGGACACCAGCAGCAGCACGCCGAGCAGCAGGATCACTCCCTCGGTGGCGTGCCCGACGAACCACTGCACCGGCTGCGGGCTGTCGACGGCGACGTCGACCACGTCGCGGTACCACTCGACACTGATCTCCGGAACATCCGTGTTGCCGGCCTGGACCATGAATCACCTCACCACATGTTCATACCCCGTTCATCCGGGAGACAGGGTAGGAACGCGGCCGTGGGCACCGCAGGAGACGAAGGACGGGGCGTCGTCCCCGCCTTCGTCTCAGCGATCGCACAGCCGGCCCTGGTTGGGTGATGAAGGACGTCGGCGCTCGACAGGAGGTCCCGTGCACACCAGTCCCGCCAGCGACCAACCGCCGCTCGCCGCCGGGAGCGGAAACGACGAGACCTGGCGGATCCGGCGTACGGCGGCCGACCTGGACCGGCTCGGCGAGACGGAGTCGATCTTCGCGTTGGGCAACGGGTGGGTCGGCTGGCGCGGCGTCCTCGACGAGGGCGCACCCTGCGCGATGCCGGGCAGTTACCTCAACGGCTTCCACGAGCGGCGGCCGATCAGCTATCCGGAGGAGGGCTACGCCTTTCCCCAGGCCAGCGACACCGTGGTCAGCGCGCCGAACGCGGCCCTGATCCGGCTCTGGGTCGACGACGAGCCGCTGGACGTGCGTACCGGCACCCTGCGGACCCACGAGCGGGTGCTCGACCTGCGTGCCGGCGTGCTGCGCCGGGAGACCGAATGGATCTCACCGGCCGGCCGGGGCGTCCGGATCCGCAGCACCCGGCTGGTGTCGCTGCCCCGGCGTCCGGTCGCCGCGGTCCGGTACGAGGTCGAGCCGCTGGACGCCCCGGTCGAGCTGCGCGTCTGCTCCGACCTGCTGGCCAACGAGCGGGTGCCGGAGCGCTCCGACGATCCCCGGGCCGCCTCGGTGATCACCGACCCGCTGACCGCCGAGGCGCGTCGCGCGACCGGTCTCGACGGGGTGCTGGTGCACCGCACCGAGCGGAGCGGTCAGCGCGTCGCGGTGGCCGTCAGCCACCTGGTGGACGCGCCGGACACCATGGCCACCAGCGGCGACTGCACCCCGGACCGGGTACGGCTGGCCGTGACCGGCCGGCTGTACCCCGGCCAGCGGCTGCGGCTGACCAAGTTCGCCGCGTACGAGTGCGCGCCGGTGGACGGCACCCCCGCCGACGAGCTGGCCGACCTGGTCGCCGCCGAGGCGGACGCGGCCCGCGCGGACGGCTTCGACGCCCTCCTCGCCGACCAGCGCGCCACCCTGGACTCCGCCTGGCGGACCGCCGACGTGCTCCTCGACGGCGACCCGGAGCTCCAGCAGGCGATCCGGTTCGCGACCTTCCACCTGCTCCAGGCCGGCCGGCCGGACGGTGACCGCACCATCCCCGCCAAGGGGCTGACCGGCAACGGCTACGACGGCCACGTGCTCTGGGACACCGAGAGCTACGTCCTGCCGGTGCTCACCTACGTGGCGCCGACGGTGGCCCGGTCGGCGCTGCGCTGGCGGCACGCCCACCTCCCCGAGGCCCGGGACCGGGCGGCCGAACTGCGGCTCGCCGGCGCCACCTTCCCGTGGCGGACCATCGGCGGCCGGGAGTGCTCCGGCTACTGGCCGGCCGGCACCGCCGCACTGCACGTCAACGCCGACATCGCCGACGCCGTGCTGCGCTACCTGGCGGCCACCGGCGACGAGCGGTTCCTCGCCGACGCGGGGCTGGAGCTGCTGGTGGAGACGGCCCGGCTCTGGCACGGTTTCGGCCACTGGTCGGACACCGGCACGTTCCACCTGCACGGGGTCACCGGGCCGGACGAGTACGCCGCGCTGGTCAACGACAACGTCTTCACCAATCTGATGGCGCGGCGCAACCTGTCCGGCGCCGCGGACGCCGCCGAGCGCCACCCGGACCTGGCCGAGCGGCTCGGCGTGGACCCGGCCGAGGTGGCCGGCTGGCGGGCTGCGGCCGACGCAGTCTTCGTCCCGTACGACCGCAAGCGCGGGGTGCACCAGCAGGCCGCCGGGTTCACCGAGCAGCCGGAGTGGGACTTCGCGAACACCGGCGAGGACGACTACCCACTGCTGCTGCACTACCCCTACCTGGAGCTCTACCGCAAGCAGGTGGTCAAGCAGGCCGACCTGGTGCTGGCCATGCTGCGCTGCCCGGGCGAGTTCACCGCCGACGAGAAGGCCCGCAACGTCGCCTACTACGAGGCCCGTACGGTCCGCGACTCGTCGCTGTCGGCCTCGGCGCAGGCGGTGCTGGCCGCCGAGGTCGGTCACCTCGACCTGGCGTACGACCTGTTCGCCGAGTCGGTCCTGCAGGATCTCCAGGACCTGGGTGACAAGACTGCCGACGGGCTGCACCTGGCGTCCCTGGCCGGTTCGTGGCTGGCGTTGGTGCAGGGCTTCGGCGGGCTGCGCGACGACCGGGGGGTGCTCTCCTTCGACCCCCGGCTGCCCCGGCGGGTCGACCGGCTGGCGTTCAGCCTGCGCTGGCGCGGGCACCGGCTGCGGGTCACGCTGACCCATGACGAGGCCCGCTACGAGCTGCCCGACGCGGAAGCCGACGACGGGATCGAGGTGTGGCACCACGGCGAGCCGCTGCGGGTCACCGCCGCCGGGCCGGTGCTGCGGCCGATGCCGCCGGTGCCCGATGCCGGACCCGAGCCGAAGTCCCCGCCCGGTCGCCGACCCGCGCGTCGCTCGGCCGGCGACTGACCTGGCGTCACGTCGTGCCGGGGGTGCCGGACATCCGTTCCCGCACCGCCTCCAGCGCCTCGAAGGCGTACGCCCAGTTGTGGCACTTGAAACTGCGCAGGCCGTCGATGGCGGTGTGGCAGTCGGCGCAGCGTACGCCGGGGATGGCGGCCGGCACCTCGGTGTTGACGTACTTGCGCTCGCCCAGGATCACGGTGGCGATCATGGCCTTGTCGTGCACCCCGGAGAGCGCCGACGAGACGATGTCGTACCAGGTGACCCGCCGGCCGCACTTCGGGCAGTCCGGCTCGTCGCCGCTGACCCAGAGCGGGGCGCCGACGCTGCGCGCCGGCATGCCGAGCAGCTTCTCCAGCCGCCGCACGTCCGACTCCGGGGTGGTCCACCGGTGCCGGCCCGGCAGCGACGCGGGTGAGTCGTACACGGCGCGGAACAGGTCCGGATCGACCTGCACGGTCTCCCGCTGACTGGTCATCGGCGTGCCTCCTCGCTGGATGCTCCCACCGTGGTCGGCGGTGACCAGGGGCGCAACCGGATCAACGACACGAGGGGCCGACGTGTCGTTCCTGAGGTGTTGGAGCCCGGTCCGGTCGCGCCCACCCACTCGCCGCTCCCCGCTTTCGCCTCGCGTCACGTATTCCGGGTGGTACGACGGTCGCAGGGCGGGCCACCGGGAGGAGCGCCGATGGCGAGCAGACCGGAACGACTGCTGCGGGGGAGCGACGCGCCGCTCAGCGCCTCGTTTCTGGAACTCTTCTTCGACCTGGCGTTCGTGCTCGCCCTCAGCCAACTGGCTCACCACCTGCTCGCCGACCTCACCCCGGTCGGCGCGTCGCGTACCGCGCTGCTGTTGGCCGCCGTCTGGTGGCTCTGGGTGACCACCACCTGGTCGACCGACTGGTACGACCCGGAGACGCCGGCGATCCGCATACTCCTGGTCGCCGCCACCCTGGGCGCGCTGCTGGCCGGGGTGGCGGTCCCGGAGGCGCTGGACGGGCGGGGGCCGCTCTTCGCCGGCGCGTACGTCGCCGTCCACGTCGCGCGGGGGGTGATCACCGGCTTCGCGCTGCGCGGTCACCCGCGACAGGGCCGGGCGTTGCGGGTTCTGTCCTGGTTCTGCGTCTCCGCCGTACCCTGGCTGGTCGGCGCTTTCGTGCCGTCCTGGCGGATCCCGCTCTGGATGCTCGGCCTCGCCATCGACGTCGTGGGGCCTCCGCTCGGCTGGCCCATCCCCAGGTTCGGACGGGCACGGCAGAAGGAACTGCGCCTCACCGGCCAGCACTTCGCCGAGCGGTACCAGCAGGTGATGATCGTTGCGCTCGGCGAGCTGATCCTGGTCGCCGGCCTCGCGTACTCCGGCACCCGAACCAGCCTCCCGCAGACCGTGACGTTTCTGCTGATCTTCGCCACCGCCGTCCTGATCGGGCTGCTCTACGTGACACCAGCCGGCTCGTTCCTCGGACCCGCCATTGAGCGGGGTACCCCGTCCGGGCTCGGCGCCACCACTGGCTACCTGCACCTGCTCATGATCGCCGGAGTGGTGTCGACCGCGGTCGGGGCCGAACTGGCCATCGCCCACCCGACCGAGACCGGCGACCTGACCGCCGTCGCGGTCATCGGGGCAGGGCCGACGCTCTTCCTCGCCGGGCGCATCCTGCTCTCCATGGCGATCTACCGGCGATTCTCCTGGCCGCGGTTGGCCGGCCTGCCCGTCATGGTCGCCGCCACGGGGGCGACCAGGATGATGCCGCTGCTGGCGGTCACCGCGGCCACCACGGCGGTGCTGTTCGTGGTGGCCGTCGTGGACCACGCCGGCCTCCTCGCTTCCCGCCGCGTGCGCAGATCGGCGCTGTAGTTTCTCCCGCTGACGGCGAGCGCGGCCGTAGCGCTGTCCGCTCATCGGTCGTCCCTCGCCGTTACGCTGCGGCCCGTGCCGCTGACGTTCCCCTCCCACGCCGCGCTGCCGCTGCCGCTGAAGCTCTGGCGGCCCCGCTGGTTCGACGGCGTGGCGCTCGTCGTCGGCTCCGGCGCACCCGACCTGGCTTACGCACTCGACGGTTCGGGCCTGCCCGTGTTTCCCCTGTCGCACCAGCCGGCCGGGCTGATCCTGTTCTGCCTGCCCGTGACGCTGCTGTGCGGAACGATCGTGCGCTGGGCGGCGCCGGCCGTCGCCGTGCACCTGCCGTCCCGTCCCGCCGCGCTGGCCCTGCGCGACTACGGTTCGCTCGGCGGCTCGCGGCCGGCCCTGGCGGTCAGCGCGTGCTCGGCCGTGCTCGCGGCGGCGACCCACCAGGCATGGGACCGCCTGACCACCGACAAACCCGTGCTGGACTGGGCCTCGACCGTGCTCGGCGCACTGGCGGCGCTGGCCCTCGCCGTACACATCGGGCGCCGCGGGCTACTGCGGGCGTGGCACGGTGAGCCGCTCGTCGCTCCGGCGCGGCCCCGCCTGTTCTGGACCGTCGCCGCATCGGTGACCGCCACCGGGGCGCTGGTCGCGTCGCAACTACCGGGCGCCTTCCTGGCGCACACCAGCGGGGCACGGCTGATCGGAGCGTTGGCGCTGGGACTGACCGCCGGTGCTGCCGCGACGCGCCTGCCCCGAGCGGTGTAACGGCCTTTGATCTTGCGGCGCTCAGCAGACGGACAACAGAAATATGTCGTTGTCCCGGCCGGGCTCATCGGCCCGGAGCCATCCCTCCGACGGAAGGATCCGATGTCTGCAACCCCTGGACACCGCCTCGTCCGGTTCAGTGCGCTCGCGGGGAGTTCACTGGCACTGACGATGGTGGGTTCGCTCGCCGCCGCCCCCGCCAGCGCGGCACCTACCCGGGCCGACCTGGTCGTCACCGCGAGCCTCGACCCGACCGAGGTTCCCGACACCGGCGGCTCGTCCGCCGTGACGGTCGCCCTGCACAACGCCGGCGGCAAGGCCAGCGATGACGTCACCCTGGTCCTGTCCCTTCCTGCCGGCACCTGGTTCACCGACGGGTTCTCCGTCCCGCCCAGTTGGCAGTGCACCTTCCAGGCCACCGCCACCTGCACCCACGCGCCGCTCGCGGCCGGTGCGGCGGCGGAACCACTGCGCATCCCGTTCGGCGTGGACGCCGGAACGGTCGGCGACGAGGTCGTGGTGAGTGCCACGGCCACCGGCGGTCGCGAGTCGTCCACCGACAACAACACCGGTCAGGCCAGCCTGCGCTACATCCCCGGCACGGTGGACGTCGGGTTCATGAGCGAGTCGCGTGACTACGAGATGATCAACGGTGAGGTGTTCGGTTTCAGCTCGTACGTGCTGAACAGCGGGACCTCCCCCTCCGGCGACCTGACCGTCACCGTGCCGCTGCCCGCCGGCAGCGTTCGCTACAGCGAGACCAGCGAGGGCTGGGCCTGTGACTACGGCGACGACCTCGCCGCAGGCCAGCCGGGCTGGCGCTGCACCCACGGGCCGCTGCGTCCGGGCCAGAACAGCGCCGGACTCGACATCACGGCCTCCATCTCGGGCGCGAACCCCGGCGACGTCCTCGACCTGACCGCCACCCTGTCGACCACCTCGACCGAGACGAGCCTGGACAACAACACCAGGCACACCCGGGTCACCGTCCTCCAGCCGGCGACCGTACGCGGCGTGGTCTGGGTCGACAGCGACCGGGACAGCGTCCGGGACGCCGGCGAGCCCGGTGCACCCCCCGGCGACCAGGGCATCTACCAGATCACCGCGGCTGGCCAGGGCTACGGCGCGGAGGCCACGGTGAACGCGGACGGCACGTACACCGTCCAGGTGCGGCCGGGCACCTACCGGATCGATTTCTACGTACGCGACCCGTACAGCTTCATCACCTCGCCCGATTCCGACCTCGTCTACTACCTGAACGAGACCGGCGGCTACAACAGGTACGGCCACAGCGGCTCGATCACTGTCGCCAGCGGCGAAGAGGCGGTCATCGACGCCGGCGTCGTGTCCAAGTACCTGTCCTGACCAACCGGCGGTGAGTGTGGGGGGCTCGGTGACGGCGGCGGTCGCGTCGTCGCCACCGGGCCCTCCGCTGATTCTGAGCCGCTACCGTTCCCGGAGGGCGCCGGCGCCCACTCCTGGCCTCGGCTGCTCGGTGTCGACCTCAGCGGGCCGTTCCGCGGTCTCGGAGAAACCACGACACCCGATCGGGCGACGGCATCGGCAACGGCTCGTAGTACGAGTGCACCTCGAGGTCCGCCAGTTGGCCCTCGCCGACGAACAGCAGGATCCCGCCGATTGTCCGGCCATACTCATCGAGCACTGTGCCTTCGGCTGGTACCGGGCTCGTCGCTGCCGAGGCTGGTAGGTCTCGCCCCTGCGGCAGGAGCCAGATGGTGCCGCAGCCGCACCCGCAGCTCGGCTGCGCCAGGACGTTCCGCGACTGCACCCGGAGCTCGTCCACGCCGGGGAAGTCCTGCGCCAGCAGCGCATCAAGGACCCCGGCTTCCTCCGGTGACAGCGGTCGGGGATCTGGCTGAACGGGGTCCACGGGCGCAAGACTACGGCGACGCCCCGGGCGGCAGAGCGAGAAACTGCTCGATGTCGGCTACCGCGTCCTCCACCGTGCCGCCGACCGCCGGGTCGCGCAGCCGGGAGCGCAGGGCGGGCAGGACCCGGTCGGTGTCGAGTTGGTGGTGGATGCGGGCTAGGTGGCCGAGGCAGGTCGCTGCCGTGGCCCGGACGTCCTCCTCCGGATGGTCCAGCAGGCGGAGGTAGAAGTCCTGGCACCAGCGCCAGTCCGCGTCGTGCAGGGCGAGCCCGACCATCGAGTCGGTGAGGGTGTCGATGTCGCCGGCCGCGAGCGCGGCGGCGGCGGTGTCGTGGGTCGCTGGAGCCGGCTCGTAGTAGCTGCGCTGTGTGCTCATTCCTCGCCCTTCGGCTGCGCGGTCGCCTGCCCTTGCGCGGCTCGATGCGGCGGTGCCGGTCGAGAATGAACAGCTCGCCGCCGCTCCTTGGCGTCACTGCATCAGTGCGCTCCGACGCGAAGAGCCTAGCGCTTGGTCGATGACCTGAATCCCTGGTGCGCGTCGACCGGGCCGCGCGCCGGTAGCAGCTTCTGTTGCGGGCCGTGACCGTGATCATGGCTTGAGCGCGGGTGGCATGGGAACGACCAACGCCTGCGTTGCGACGTGGCAGTCTGATGTCAGTGTGTGAGGGGGCACCCGGATGAACGCCAGCGGCTTCCGCTCCGATCGATCGGTTCGCGATGGCGAGGACTGACGCTGACGTGGCGTCGCCCGCGCCAATTCTGTACTGGTTCGACTTTGTCTGTCCGTTCTGTTACGTCGCACAACAGCGGAACGCCATCTTCGGAAGACGCGGCCTGGACGTCGTCCACCTGCCATTCCAGATCCATCCCGAGATTCCGGTCGAGGGAGTCGACGCGGGGCTACGTACCGGGCCGATGTACGCGACACTCGAGCGTGAGGCGGCCCGAGTCGGCCTGCCGTTGAACTGGCCAACGCGGTTGCCCAACACGCGGACGGCATTGGCTGCGGCAGAGTGGGTTCGCCGACGCCAGCCCGATCTGTCGGGCGACTTCAACCAACGGCTGTACGCCGCGCATTTCGCGCTCAATGAGGATCTCGGCGACATTGCCGTGATCGAGCGGCAGGCGAACGAGGTCGGTGTCGATCTCAGCGCCCTCCGTGCCGCGTTGGCCGACGGCACCGCATCGGCGTCTCTTGTCGAGGCGGAGTCGCTAGGCGCCCAGTTCGGCGTACGCGCGACGCCGAGTTGGCTCGTCGCGGGCAATCTGATCTCGGGTCTGCTCCCACCGTCGGAGTTCGAACGCCTTGCGGAGGAAGCGGTGGCGCGCGGGTAAGGGCTCGGCTCACCGCCCGCGCCCTGACCTGGCCGGCTACGTCAGGTAGGGGTTCGACCTCTGGGGATCCGGCACACCCGAGCGATCGGTGAGCGACAACTCTCGCCCCGCATGGGTCTCGACGATCGCCAGGCCCTCGTCGCGATGGATCCAGCCGTGATCGGTGTACTCCCACACAGCCTGGTCGGCGAGCACGTCAGGAAGCTGTCCACAGGGAACCACTTCGTAGCTGCCGCTGCCGCTACCGTCGACGAACAGTCGGCGTACCTCGATGAGCCCATCACCGACCAGTGAGACCAGGGCAGCGGCAAGCACTGGCAGCAGGGTCAGTTTGTCTTCCTGGTCGAGATCGGTCCGCCAGTCCCATAGAACACTCGGCAGTAGGTCATGCTCCTGAGCGTTGACCAGGAGGCACTGCTCCTCATGGTTCAAGCCGTTCCAGGTACGCACGGGCCGATCGTGGCACACCATCTGCCGCCGCACTCGACCTCTTCGTCCCGAACGCCGCTGCGAGGCATCGGCGCTCGCATCAGTCGTCCTCATCCAGGAGGCCAAACGCCTCCGGTGCCTCCTCCACAAACTCCCGGTACTGCGGCCGGATGCTCTCTGCTCTGGCGGCGATGGCTGCGGCCAGACGTGCCCGGCCGGACGGTTCCAAACCGCCAAGGCGGTCAGCCACTTCCTCAAGCTGCTGAACGGCGATGTCCGGGTGGAGCGTCTCGTCGTCCCACAGCTCGAAGAACGCCAGACAGTCGAGCAGGCTGTCGAGGACTGCCGTGAAGACCGGGTCATCTGCCACGCCCGCATGCTATGGCTGCGAACGTTGAAGCGGAACCGCCGCACCAGGAGTCGCCGGCGGCCACCACGACGCGCTCAAGCGGCTCGGCCAGGCGCTCGCCCGCTAGCAGACGATCGGTCGCTCAGTCGGGTTCGCGTGACCAGGACAGGGGCCACGCCTCCAGACGAATGACTATCTGCTGGAGGCTTGCCTCAAAAGCCTCGTCGTCAACACCGCGCTCTCGGCGACTGGACCACAGCTCGTTCAGGTCGTCCTCGATGGCCCCTAGTTCCATGAGTCGATCGGCGGAGGCAAGCGCGCTCTGAAGTAATTCGTGCGTACTTCCGGATCTGATGGTCAGCTTGTCAGCGAGTATGGCGAGCGTGCAGCGCGCGTGGGCGGCGATGCCGCGCCCGGCGGCTCCACGGCCCGCAGCGTCCCCTCCGGGCCTTGGACGATCTCGGTGAACAAGCCCAGTAGCCGTGAGTTGCGCACGAGCGGCCCGTCAGTCATCGTCCGCCCTTTCGTTGTGCCGCTCACGCCGCTGGGACGCGCTGCTTCTGGCTCAGCAAATCACGCGACCGGTGACCGGCCGGCTGCGGTATTTCAGTGCTGTACCGGCCGCATCGCGTGTACCGGCCCCATCGCGCCAATAGCGACCCCGGAAGGGGTCGCTTACCTGCGGAAGAGTGGGCCGCCAGGGACTCGAACCCTGAACCTATGGATTAAAAGTCCACAGCTCTGCCATTGAGCTAGCGGCCCGCGCGCTCAGGTTACCGGACGGTGCCCGCCGACGGCTCTCGGCTTCCCGCCGACCATCGATGCCTGTCGGCAGCGGGCGCGGCCCGGCATCGTCACCGGCTCGGCGACGAAGCGGTGTCCCGTTCGCTGCGACAGGCGGAGCCGGGACGGTGAAGCTGATCAAGCTGGCAGGCATGGGTACCGGCCGGTGGGGAACCGGGATGGGCATGAAACTGAGCAGCACCCCGGCGGTGGCGGCGTCCGGGGAGGAGATCGGGCCGGAGGGCGTACGCGAGCCGGGCGGGGAGGTGCACGCCTGGCTTCCCGGCCAGAACCAGACGCTGTGCGGGCTGGCGCTCAGCCGTACCCGGCTGCGTCGCTTTCCGCACGTGCGCTTCGACTACTCCTCGACCGACCAGTTGACCGAGGCCGACCCGGTCGGGTGGATCTGCCCGCGCTGCCTCGCCGCCACGGGCGGGCGCCGGGGCAAGGAGAAGCACGGCTGGGTCCGGCAGTCACCACGACCGTGATCCACTCGGGACCTGGAAGTCGGGCTTTCCCGCCCGCCCGGACAGGCCGATTTCCAGGATGTCGAGTGGATCAAGCCGGGCGCCCGGACCGGCCGAGCGTCGCCGAGCGCGCGGGGGTGGTTGACGGGCGGCTGGGCGGGTACGGGTCGGGCATGCGGATCGTGGTGGTGGGGGCGAGCGGAAACGTCGGCACCGCGCTGCTGCGGCGGCTGCGCCGCGAGCGGGGCGTGGAACTGGCCGGGGTGGCCCGCCGGCTGCCCGGCCCGGATGCCGGTGAGCCGTACGACCAGGTGGAGTGGCACTCCTGCGACATCGGTGCGCCGGGGGCCGTGGACCAGTTGGCCGAGGTGTTCGCCGGGGCGGACGCGGTGGTGCACCTGGCGTGGCAGATCCAGCCCAGCCACGACCAGCGGGTGCTGCACCGGACCAACGTCGGGGGCAGCCGGGCGGTGTTCGACGCGCTGGTCCGGGCGGGCGTGCCCGCCCTGGTGTACGCCTCGTCGGTCGGCACCTACGCGCCCGGCCCGAAGGACCACCCGATCAGCGAGCGCTGGCCGGCGAGCGGGGTGCCCGGCTCGTCGTACAGCCGCGACAAGGCTGAGGTGGAGGATCTGCTGGACGGGATCGAGCAGAAGCACCCCGCGCTGCGGGTGGTCCGGCTGCGACCCGGGCTGATCTTCCAGCGGGCGGCGGCCACCGAGATCACCCGGTACTTCCTCGGCCCACTGGCCCCGGTGCGGCTGCTGCGCTTCGGCCGGATCCCGCTGGTACCCACGAATCGCCGGCTGCGGATGCAGGCGGTGCACGCCGACGACGTGGCCGACGCGTACGCGCGGGCGGTTCTCGGCGACGCGCGCGGCGCCTTCAACGTGGCCGCCGACCCGGTCTTGACCCCGGAGCTGGTGGCCCGGCACTTCCACGGCTGGACGGTACCGGTCGCGTCTCCCGTGCTGCGGGTAGCGGCGGCACTGACCTGGGTGGCCCGGCTGCAACCGGTCGACCCCGGTTGGGTGCAGCTGGCACTGAACGCGCCGCTGATGTCCAGCGAGCGGGCCGAGACCGAGCTGGGTTGGCGGCCGAAGATCGACGCGCTCACCGCGCTCAAGGAACTCTTCGCCGGGATGGCCGACGGTGGGGGGCACACCGGCAGCCCGCCGATGTCCGGGGCGCCGGATCTGCCGGGCCGCCTGGCCGGCCTGCTCCGCGCCCGCCCCGCCGGCCACGGCAACCCCTACTGAGGTACGGCCGGACTCAGCTGAGTTTGGAGCCGGGGGTGCTGGGGTTGCGGGCGCCGAGGAAGAAGATGCCGGGGTAGCCCTGGGTCTCGAACTTGCCGCTCGGGTTGCGGCGCAGGGTGGACTTCTCGATCGTCATGGTGCCGGTGCGGTTGTTGCTGACGAAGAAGATCGCGCCGCCGCCCTCGTTGGCCTTGTTGTTCTCGATGATGGTGCCGGCGATCCGCACGGTGAACTCGTTGCCGTCGCAGTAGATGGCGCCGCCGCTGCCGCCACCGGGCGTGCCGGACTTGGCCGGGTTGGCGCCGCTGCCGATCGCCTGGTTGTGGCTGAGCACGCTGTTCAGTACCACCCAGGAGACGCCGATGCTGCTCAGCGCGCCCCCGTTGGAGCAGGAGCCGCCCTGACCGGCGGCGCCGCCGAAGGTGCTGCCCACCACGTACACCGGCTCGTTCTCGTACTGGCTGAGCACCCGGATGGCCGCGCCGCCCAGGTCGGGGCCGGTGCGGTCGCAGCGGTTGCGCACGAAGCGGGAGTTGACCACCTTGAACCGGCCGCCGCGTACGAAGATCGCCCCACCGCCGCCGCCCTCGACCTTGTCCCCGGTGGAGTTGCCGTCGGCGAAGGTCAGGTTCTGCACGGTGAGCTGCGGGTGGTCCTGGTTCTGGCAGTGCGAGGTGGTGAAGCCCTGGGCCTCGTCGCAGGTGTTCATGTAGAGGATCCGACGCTGTCCCTGGCCGCTCAGGGTGACCTTGCCGCCGCCGTCGAGGACGACCTTCGGCCCGTTGGCGTTGCGCACCTTCGCGGTGGCGGACATCTTGATCGTCACCGGGGCCGGCCCGCAGTCGAAGGTGATGACGCCGCCGGCCGCGACGGCCTTCACCACCGCAGCCGAGGTGCAACTGGCCGGGGTGCCAGTGCCGATGGTCCGGGTCGGCTTGGAGGTGTCCACCGCCCGGGCCTCGGCCGGTACGGTCGCACCGCCGTTCGGGTTCCCCGCCGCGAGTGCCTTGGCGGCCGGGGCCGCCGGCTTCGGGCTCGCGCTGGCGCCCGGGCCGCCCAGGCCGGAGCGGCCCGCGGGCTCGACCTTCTGGACCCCGGTGGGCATGGCCTCCGGCGCGGCCGGCGAGCCGGGCTGCGAACCGGACTGCGCGGTGGCCGGGGTCGAGGCCGGGTCGGCAGGGCCGCAGGCGGGCAGGGCCGCGGTGGCGACACCGAGGACGATCAGGGCGACAAGCGACGTCGAGCGCACCCGGTGATGCTAGAAGCCCGGACGGCGGCGGAGCGAATCTGCCGTGCCGGTTTAAGCCGCCGTTAAGAACGGTGTTCAGGCGTGGGAGAGGGCGAACGCGGTCAGGAAGCCGGCGACCGTGATCAGGCCGACCAGCAGGTGCGCGTTCTCGAACGCCTCGGGCACCATGGTGTCGGTGATCATCGCGAGGATCGCGCCGGCGGCCAGCGCGGTGATCGCGGCCAGCGCCTCCGGTGGGGCGCCGCCCAGCAGGGTGTTGCCGAGCAGCGCGGCCGCCCCGCTGATCAGCGCGATCCCGGCCCAGAGCAGGAAGACGTACCGGCGGTTCCGGCCGGCCTGGCGCATGCCGGCCGCGCTGGACAGCCCCTCCGGGACGTTGCTGAGAAAGACCGCCACCACCGTGACCAGGCTGACCGCGCCGCCGCCGAGCAGGCTGGCGCCGATCACCACCGACTCCGGTACGCCGTCGAGCAGCGCGCCCACCGCGATCGCCGAGCCGGAGCCGGGCTGCTCGCGCTCGGAGGGCTGCTGGTCGCCCGACCGCTTCCGGTGCCGCGCGCCGTGCCGGGCCAGGGCCACGTTGGCCAGGGTGTAGGCCACCGCGCCGCCGGCCGCGCCGAGCGCGGTGGGCAGCAGCCCGCCCTGCTCGTGCGCCTCCTCGATCAGCTCGAACGACACGGCGGAGAGCAGCACCCCCGCGCCGAACGCCATGATCGACGCGATGACGCGCTGCGGTACCCGGGCGAACCAGCCGACCGCCGCCCCCAGCAGCAGGGCCGACCCGGCCAGCAGTCCCCACCCACCCGCCTGCAACCACTCCGGCATTGGCGGGACCGTACCCACGATCGCCGGATCCACAAACTCGATCGTGACCGATCAGAAGTCGGCGAAGAGGTACGGCACCCGGCGCGGGAAGATGCTGCGCAGCTCCGCCGCGGCGTCCACGGGCACCTCGCCCCACCCGCGCCACGGCAGCTCGGCCGGGTCCAGCACCCCGTACGCGAGGGCGGAGAGCCCGGCCGCGGTGAGCGTTGCGGTCGGTGCCCTGCCGGAGGCAGCGCCAGGCACCAGCTCCAGGGCGCCGGTGGTGCCGTCCAGCAGGTGGCTGCCGGCCAGCCAGCGGTCCCCGGTCAGCTCGACGCGCACCCGGCCCGGCCCGGCGGGCAGCCCGGTCAGCGCGTCCAGCGACAGCAGCCGGGCCATCGGGGCGGACGACCCCGGCCGGGCGGCCCGTGCCTCGACGTGCACGTCCAGGTCGGTCAGCCAGAGCTCGGGCAGCTCGTCCGGCGGGACCTGGACGGTGACCCGCTGCACCTGGTCGACGTGCCGGGCGAAGAACTGCAACAGCAGCGCCCGGGCGAGCGGGTCGGCGACCAGCAGGTCGTCGGCGGCCAGCGTGCCGCCATGCTCGTCGATCCGGTAGGTCACGACGCCGGTGATCTCGCCGTCCACCCGGGCGGTGAGCAGCCACCGCTCGTCGCGGTCGCGCAACCCGACGTCCCGGTAGTCGGGGAAGACCGAGAAGCCGTGCCGCTGGCCCAGGCAGCGTTCGGTGAACGCGCGCCAGGCGGGGTAGCCGGTGCCGATCCGCTCCCAGCCCACCTCGCCGGGCAGCTCCCGCCGCAGCAGCGGACCCAGGTCGGCCGGGGTGAAGGTGACGGTGCGCGGCTTGGGCAGGCTGGTGTAGCCGAACCGCGCGTAGAAGCTCGGCCGGAACGGATACAGCGCGGTCAGCGGGTGGCCCTCGTCGCGCATCTCGTCGAGGAGCTGGTGCAGCACCGTACGGACGTGTCCCTGCCGGCGGGCCAGCGGATGACTGGCCACCCCGGCGACGCCTGCCATCGGCAGCACCGTCCCGCGCAGGTTCTGCCGCATCGGGATGGCCGAGCCGGCGGCCAGGGTGCGGCCATCCTCCTCGACGATCAGCGTCCGGTTGCCCTGGTTGTAGGGCAGGTAGTCGCGGAACTCCTCGATCCGCGCGGCACCCAGCGGCGACGACTCGAAGGCGTACGCGGCCAGCGGGAAACTGGTGGTGAGACGTTCGTCGGCGCTCACCCGGCGGACGGTCATCGGACCATCCCAACCCGCGCCGGCGACCCGTGCAACCCCATCGCGGCCGACCGTCAGCGGGTGGTGACGTCGGAGACCACGACGGTCACGTTGTCCGGCGCGCCGGCGTGGTGGGCGAGCTTGACCAGCTGCTCGCCGCACTGCTGGCGGTCGGCGTACATGCCCAGCGCCGCCGCGATCGCCTCGTCCTCGACGTAGTCGGAGAGCCCGTCGCTGCACAGCAGCAGCCGGTCGCCGGGCACCACGGCGAGCACCCCGACCGACGGCGGGGCGTCGTTGCCCTGCACCGCCCGCGTCACCAGGGACCGCTGCGGATGGTGCCGGGCCTGCTCTGGGGCGAGCGCGCCCTGGTCGACCAGCGCCTGGACGAACGTGTCGTCCCGGGTGAGCTGGGTCAGCTCCCCGTCGCGCAGCAGGTAGCAGCGGGAGTCTCCGACCTGGGCCAGCACCAGCGTCTCGCCGGCCAGCAGCGCAGCGGTCAGCGTCGTACCCATGCCCTCGCGGGCCGGGTCGACGGTGATGGCGGCGTGGATGCGTTGGTTGGCCGTGCTGACCACGGCGCGCAGCGCGTCCGCGGCCGCGTCCGGGTCGGTCGGCGGAGCCAGCTCGTCCAGGATCCGGATGACGATCTCGCTCGCCACCTCACCCGCGGGCAGTCCGCCCATGCCGTCGGCGACGGCGATCAGGCGGTCACCGGCGAGGGCGGAGTCCTCGTTGTTGGTCCGGATCAGACCGATGTCGTTGAGGATGGACGAGCGGAGGATCAGCGTCATGGGGTCCAGCTTGCCAAGAACACCCTGCCGCCGTCTCTACGCACTACTGCGTAGGGTTGAGGAATGATGCCGGTGTCCATGGTCGGACGCGCCGGCGAGCTGGCCGAGCTCGACCGGGCCTGGTCCGCCGTGGCGGTCGCCCGCCGGCCGGCACCGACCGTCGCGGTGATCACCGGCGGGGCGGGCGTGGGCAAGAGTCTGCTGGTCGCGGCCGCTCTGGACTCCTTCACCCCGCGCCCTTCGGTGATCCTCTCCGGCGCCGCCCGGGTGTACGGCCCAGCCCCGTACGACTGGTTGGCCGCGGTGCTCACCGGGCGGGACACCAGCCGACTCGATCTGCCGCCGGACGCACTGGCCTGGCTGGCCCAACAGCCCACCGCACCCCGTGAGCGGTACGCCCCGGGCACCCTGCTCCGCCTCGCCGTGCGGACCGTCCGGTCGCTGGTCGGCTCCGGCCCGGCGTTGCTGGTGGTGGAGGACCTGCACGCGCTCGACCCGGCGAGCCTCAACCTGATCGGCGAGCTGGCCACCGCCACCGACCTGCCTGCCCTGCTGGTGGTCGCCAGCCGCCCGGCCGCGGACGCGGTGGTGCCGGAGCTCACCCGCCGCGCGCTGGCCCGGCTCTGCGGCGTCCGCGGCGCCGTCCGCCAGCACCTCGGCCCGCTGCGCCCGGCCGAGGTGGCCGAGGTCCTGACCCAGGTGTACGCCGACACGAAACCGTCCGGCCGGCTGGTCACCTCGGTCTGGCGACGCACCGGCGGCAACCCGTACGCGCTGACCGAGCTGCTGGCCGCGCACGCCGGTAACGGGCCGGAGGCGCTGCTGCGGCGGCTGCCCACGCCCCGTCCGCCGGCGTCCCGACCGGTGGCCGAGCCGGCGTCCCGGGTCGCCGCGTCGGTCGACCCGGAGCTGACCGCCCGGGAGGTCGACGTGCTCGACTGCCTGGTGGCCGGGATGGCCAACAAGCAGGTCGCGAAGGCGCTCGGCATCTCGGTGCGGACGGTCACCGTGCACGTGTCCAACCTGCTGCGCAAGACCGGCTCGGCGTCGCGGACCGAGGTGGCGCTCTGGGCCGTCCGGCACCGGACGGAGGCCCTCGCTCCACTGGACCCCTCGGACAGCGTCGCCGCCCCCGGCTGACCCCGCATCGGCGGTGGTCAGCGGCGCGGGTAGCGCAGCAGCAGGCTCGCGACGACCTCCTCGTCGCCCACCGCCGCGTAGCTGTGCGGCACGTCGGAGACCCAGCGGAGGTGCTCGCCCGGCCCGGCGGTCAGCGGCGCGGCCACCGGGCCGGCGCGCAGCACCCCGGCGAAGACCGTGAGGTGCTCGGTGACCCCCGGTCGGTGGGCGGGGGAGAGCTGGCCCGGCCCGGGCGCCACCCGGATCCGGTACAGCTCGTAGGTCGCGTCGGCCTCGGGAAAGACCTCCAGCAGGGTGGCGGTGACCGCGGTGCCGTGCACGGTGGGCGCGGCGGTCGGCTCGGCCAGCACGGCGGTCAGCGGTACGCCGAGCTGCGCGGTGACCGCCCAGAGCGTCTCCAGGGTCGGGTTGCGGGTGCCGTGCTCCAGGCCGGAGAGCGTGGCCTTGCCGACGCCGGCGAGCCGGGCCAGCGTGGACAGTGAGATCCCCCGCTCCTCGCGCAGGGCGCGTACCCGCCGGCCGATCACGCCGGGGTCGGCGTCGACAGCGGCGCGGGGCCGACCGGCCGCCGGTGGCGGGCCCGACGGTTGACGGCCCGACGGCGGGCGGGCTGGTGGTGGCTGCGGCACAGGGCTATGGTGCTACACGTCGCTGTTCCGTAAACGGAACGGTCGGACTCCTCGGAGGAGAGGCGGATGCCCGGACGGTCGCAACCGTTGCTGGCCGGCGTGGTGACCGCGCTGGTCGGCTTCGCGAGCTCGTTCACCGTCGTACTGGCCGGTCTCCGGGCCGCCGGCGCGTCCGACGCGCAGGCCGCCTCCGGGCTGCTCGCCCTCTGCGTCGCGTGCGGGCTCGCCGCAGCCTGGCTGGGCTGGCGGCACCGGGTGCCGTTCAAGTGGTTGTTGCAACGAGGTAGTTGTGGAGTGCTTCGGCTGGATTCTGCCAGTTGAGG
>NZ_JBHSBO010000006.1:0-16708 GCF_042650685.1 Micromonospora sp. GCM10011542 | reverse complement strand
CTTCGCCGAGCAGCTACGCTCACTACAACAGCCCGGTGTTGCAACGACCGATTGAACTCGCCAACTACACGTCCTTCCGCTTCGCGCAACGCCTGGCCGACAACGGGATCCTGCCCTCGATGGGGTCGGTCGGCGACTCGTTCGACAACGCCCTGATGGAGAACTTCTGGTCGACGTTGAAGATCGAACTGGTCTACCGCAACTCGTGGCGGACCCGGGACGAGGCCGAGAACGCGATCTTCACCTACATCGACGGCTGGTACAACACCCGCCGCATCCAGAAAGACCTCGGCTGGCGATCCCAGACGAGTACGAAACCGCCTGGCAAACCCACCAGGCCCCACAAAACGAAACCACTATCGTTCAGCCTGAGCCCACCGGCGCCAGGTAAACGACCCTCCGGCGAACCGGGGGAACCTCATCATGACGCCAGCTCCGCGGGAGTTGCATGATGCTGGCCGGCGTCTTAGCTACGCGTACCACGACCTGTATGACCACTTCGACGGTGACGGCTGGGCGGGGGCGTGGGAGGGGTACAGGGCCGCTATCCGACGGTTCGAGGCAGCTGTGCGAGCTGTCGCAGGTAGCGGCTCTAGCTCATGGCCGGGCACCGGAGGCAGGAGCATCCTTCGCTACCTAGGATTTCGAGGAGGGCAGCCCGCGGAGGTTGAGACGGAAGATCTCCCATCGGTTGAACGGCCACGCGGATGGCGGCGGGGTAGCCGGAGCGCACCCGATGGTTCGGGCTCAAGGGCGGAGCCAGGCTAGGTGTGAGTTTTGCCCGAGGGCCAAGGGGGCGACGAGGACCAGGCCCAGGCCGTCATCAGGTCGTCGGAGGTCGACCACTCTGAAGGTAGCGAACACGTTGCCTGCCGTCGACAAGTCGCGACCGCAGGCGGGGTCGAAGCCGAACTGATAGGCCCGGGATGACAACCGATGACAGCAGACGATGCACCGCAACCGCGTTCGGGACGAAGAGGCCTTGAAAAGTGCCGGGGTCCAGTGGGGTCTACTCAGGGCACCGGTCGCGTGCCACGCGTGCGGTCTCCCCACGCCGCCTCTTACTCCCACCGGTTCGGCTCACGCCTCGGGTGCCCCGGCCGCACCTGTTGAAGGGAGCAAGCACCTGACTCTACCCACGCCTGGTGACCCGAGCCAGAGGACCGAAGGCTTGCCCGATCCGTGCCCGGTGCAGCGGTCAACCTCGGTCCGAGGAGGTGCACCGAAGGTCTCCGGATTAACGCCCTGCGGCGGTGGTCCTGGTCATTCATGCCACTCACGGTGCAGATCAAGACGATTCCCAAGCTGACAGTTCAGTTGCATCTGGACCAGTTCGCCCGCTGTAGCTGGTTCGGGCGGACCCGGAACTGAGTGGCCCCGTCCTCGGCTTCCACGTGGTCGGAAGCAGTGCTAACGACAAGGTGGTCCTCCTGCTGACCGACGACTTGGCACCTCACGAACGCCGGCCGGGGCAGAGCAGCGCCAGGAAGGATGTCGTCATCCACGAAGAAGATCGGCACCTTGTCGACGAAGAACCAGGTTCGTCCATCGGCGTCGACCAGCCGCACACGGACCCACCCCGGCCAGTCTTCGGCGACCCATGCAATCGCCTTGAGCCGCCCCCGAAAGGTCCCCATTTACCGGGGTCGGCAACTAGGTTTTCACCCATTGCATCGTCGGGCACCGCAGGTGCGGGATGCCCTCCGCCGGTCGGCACCGAGTCACCCAAGGACGAGACGCTGCGCGGGGATCGAGGCGATTGGCGTCGTCGCCCCGGCGGCGTAGGTGCGGTGGTAGCGGCCCGAGAAGCTTCAGCCGCCCGGACGGTCGGTGAGACGGCGCAGCGCTGATCCTGGCTCAGGGAAGGCGAGCCGCAGGGTGTGTGCGGTGCGTCGGATGCCCCACCAGGTGAGGGCGACGAGGTAGCCGACGATGAGGGCGCTGTTGGTGTCGACGGTGAATACAAGGGCGTAACCGATGGCGAGGCCAGGTGCGGTGATGGCGCGGATCGTACGGCTCGCGCTCATCGTTAGGGCGGTGGCTACGCCGACGAGGGCCGCGCCAATGCTGCCGGCTATGCCGGCGACGTCGTTGGTGTAGATCGGTGTCGTGAGGGTGAGTGCGGCGCGCATGAGGTAGATACCCGCGGTGGCGGTGGTCGCGTGGGTGATGGCGGGGCGGGTCATGGCGAGCCACGTGGGCAGTGCGTCAGCGGGGATGCGGGGTGCGGTGACCGCGATGAGGGCGGCGCAGGCGGCCAGTGGTATCGCGGCGCCGAGGGTCCATTTCAGGTAGGGGGTGTAGTCGAATCTGACGGCGGTGCCGGTGGCGAGGCCGTAGAGGGCGGCGGTGATGGCGCCGCCGCCGGCGGCGGTGAGGTATCCGCGTCGGATGAGGGTGCCTGTTGTGGGTTCGGGTGTTGATCCGGTGGGTGTCCCGGCGAGCCAGGTGGTGGGGGCGAGGTGCGCAACGGCGAATGCGGTGAGTATGACGAGTGCGCCGGCGGCGCCGAGTTGCGGTAGCGAGGTGCGGACGCCGACGACCCAGGTGCTGTAGGTGGAGATGTGAGCGGTGAGCACGGCTTGCAGGAGCAGGGCCAGGGAACAGGCGCCGAGGAGCAGGGCGCCGGTGAGGTCGCCGACGCGGAGGCGGACGCGGGGTAGCCGTGCGGCGGCTGCCGGGCCTGGTTGGTGGGTGGTGGTGAGCGAGAGGGCCCCGTCAGTGAGGGCGTGGGGATGGTCGATGAGTGTAGGGGTGATGCCGGCGGCTGCGGTGAGAGCTTCGGTCAGCGCTGGTACGCCGATGGCTGGTCTGAGGACGACGCCCGCGAGGTGCGCTTTGTCGACGTCGGCCGCGTCGAGGAGCCCGTCGACTGCGCCAGGTACCTGGTCGAGGAGGGGCTGCGCGGCGGCGGTGACGTCGTCACGGGTGATAACGGCGGGTTGGCGGGGCGCGGGCAGCAGTATCGGCGCTTTGTCTTGGGTCGCGAGCAGATGCCTGGCGGTCCGGACGGATTCAAGGAGGGCGCGTCCGCCGTCTGCTGCGTCGGTGCTGGGCGCAATGAGCACCGTGCGGAGCGGGTCGTTTTCGGCGGTTGCCGTCTGGGCGATGCGTTGGGCGATGAGGTGGTCGACGCCATGGTCAGGATTGATTTCCTGCGTCGCCAGTTCGCGGTAGCCGTCGGCGACGGTCTGCAAGACGCTGAGGATCGCCGGTTCGCGGTCTGCCTGGCATACGAGCACGCAGGAGCCTGTCGGCAGGGTGACGCCGAGCGTCGTGGCGTAGGCGGCGAGGGCGGCCGGTGCGGTGACCAGGGCGGGAGGTGGAAATCCCTTGCGGGTTGCTGCCTCGTTGAGGTGTCCGCAGCGGCGTGGTCCCCAGGTCGGCGGAATGGTCACGGTGAGCGCGGTGATCGGCCCGTTGACTTGGACGGCAGCGTGATGGGTGACGTGCTGCAGCACGGCGGCGAGAAGATCCACCGGGTCGGGGTGCGCTGCGTTGGCGGTGTTGGTGGGCCGGCCGAGGAGGTCGGTCGGGTTGTCGACGAACTGATGGTCGGCCGGTAGAGACATCGCGGTCGTGGTGTCGAGACCGAGGTAGGTCTCGCCTGCGGGGCCGATGGCGACGCCAGGCGGCATTGTGAGGCGGCCGTCGATGAGGATGGGTATTTTCAGGCTGTGGCGGCTGACAGTGGCCGCGATGGACGACGAGCTGAGGTCGATCGACAACACGGTGCCCCCGCTTGGCATGAGGGGCAGTCTCGCCCGTGGGGGCGAGCGGGTGTCAACCGTGATCCGCGCAACGTGACTCTTTGTGCGCGGATGGTGAGAATCCTTTCGATGGAATGGCCGCAGACACTCACGTTCGTGTATGTGGAGAGGATCGAGGATCAACCGCAGGGGGATAGGTGCCGCAGACGCGCCGGGGCCGAGACGACAAACTCGCCGAGTACGGTGCACGAGCCACCGTCCGCTTTCCACGCGACTCGCTGCCGCGTGGCGAGCGGCCGTCCCTAGTCGCGGCTGTTCGCGGCGCCATCGGTGCCGGCCTCTTCTTGGTCACCGTTCCGGCGCTGCTCTGGGCTGCCGGTGGGAATCCGCTGCGCCGGCTGCCGGCCTGGTCGCAGATCCCAGATTGGTTCGAGCGCTCCAGCGGACGGTTCACCCCGGACTTCCTCATCGGCGCGGCCCTCTGGGCGATGTGGCTGCTGTGGAGCGTGTTCGCCTTGCTTCTGCTGGCCGAGATTCTCGCGGCGGTGACCCGGTGGCGCATCCCCATACTCAGGTTGCCGGCCCCGCTGCACCGACTCGTGTTCGGTTTGGCCGGCACCGCCGCGCTCGCTGTCACCCCCGCCGGCTCCCTCGACGTGGCGGTGCATTCGGATCGGCCGGCTACGCCCGTCGCCGCTACCGAGCCCGCCGAGGTTCCCCGGCAAGCCGCAGCCCGTGGACCCGCCATGATCCACGTCGCCGACCAGCGCTACCTGTACACAGTCGAGCGGCACGACACCTTGTCCAAGGTGGCGAAGGAGTGGCTCGGTGACGCGGGCCGGTGGCCAGAGGTCTGCCGGCTGAATGAGCACCGCCATTTCCCTGTCGGCGGTGTTCTGCGTGACTGCGACCTCATCTACCCGGGGTGGGAGCTTCGCCTACCTGCCGACGCCCGACCACCCCGAGCCGCCAAACCGGCAACGCCCCCCACGCCCCGGTCGGGCCGGCCTGCGACATCGCCCTCATCGCCGAGTGGCGCATCGGACTCGCCCGGTCCCGCCGTGCCGTCGCCCTCGCCCGAGCGACCGGCCGTCACCACGCGGTCGGCAGCCCCAAGCGCGTCGGGTTCGTCGCCGGCGCCGTCGTCAGGGGTGTCCAGTCCTGCCGCGCTGCCGCCCGTCAAGCACAGTCCTACGGCGGCGACGGACGACCGTGGTGTGCACCTGTCGGACTCTGGTTGGCTGCCCTGGTCACTCGCGGCCGCGATCAGCGCCGCCGCCGCAATGGTCTGGCTCCAACGTCGCCGTCGATTCAACGGCGAGCCTGACGATGATCCGCCGACCGAACTGCCTCCGCCGGTGGTTCAGGTCCGCCGCGCCGTGGCCGCCCGCAACCCCGAGCCATCGGATGCGAGCAGCGACGACGGGCCGCCGCTGGCTCTCGTATCCGACCTCATGTCACTGCCGGGCGGCGGATGCGGAGTCGTCGGCGACGGTGCGTACGCTGCCGCCCGCGCGGTCCTCGTCGCCGTGCTGGCCTCCGGCGGCCCGCACCACCCCGACGCCCGCGGCGAGGTCGTCATCGACGCCGCTAGCTTGACCACGCTGCTCGGCCCGGACGTGGTGACCCTTAACCCATGGCCGCGCTTGCACGTGACGGACAGCGTCAACGACGCGCTCACTGTCATCGAGTCCCGGCTGCTGCACCGCAGCCGTATCCTCGACGAGCACGCCCTGACGGGCTTGGACGATCTGCGGGGGACGGTGCCCGATGAGGAAGCGCTACCGCCGCTCGTGCTCATCACCGAGACCCCGCCTGCCGGTGCCAGCATGCGCGCCAAGGTCGCCCTCGCCTTGGGCGAGGGTCTGCACGTGTCCGCGCTGCTGCTCGGCGAATGGGCCCACGGCGCCACCGTCGAGGTCGGCCCGGACGGACACACCAGGCTCATCTACGGGCAGTGCGCCGAACCGGTGCCGCCGCGACTGCCCGTGCTCGAACCGGCCGCCGCTATCCAGATCCTGACCACGCTCCGCGAGGCGCAGACCGGCGAACCGCCCGCCAACACCCCACCAGCCGCACCGCTCTCGATCGTGCCCCTGCACGCCAGCCGCACCGAGATCACGTTCACCGCCGCGGACCCGCCTATCCCGACCGCTGTCAAGCCCACCGCCGACGCCGTGTCGGGACGGGCGCGGCTGCGCGTGCTCGGCGCACCGCGCATCGAAGGCATCACCGCGGAAGGTCGGCCGCTGCGAGCCAAAGCCCTGGAACTGGCGGTATACCTCGCCGTCCACCCCGACGGAGCCGGCACCCGCGACATCGGCGAATACCTCGAACCCGACGCCCGCATCAGCCAAGCCGACCAACGCGTACACACCAACGCCTCGAACCTGCGGCACGTCCTCGGCCGCGCCGGCACCGCCGAGACGAAGAACGCCTACGTCATCAAATCCGCCGGACGATACCTACTCGACCCCGCCACCGTGGACGTCGACGTGTGGACACTGCGCGATCTGCTGCGCCGCGCCACCATCGCCACCGAGCCGCGCCGCCGCGAACTGCTCACCGCCGCCTGCGACCTCTACACCGCGCCCCTCGCCGATGGCCAGGACTGCGAGTGGCTGCAGCCCCACCGCGAGACGGTCCGCCGGTGGGGCACCGAAGCCCACCTCCTGCTGGCCGACGACCTGCTCGACACCAACTCGCAGGCAGCATCCGACCTACTCGACAAGGCCATCGCACTCGACCGCTACAACGAAGCCCTCTACACCAAGGCGATGCACGCCCGACACGCTCTCGGCGACGCCGACGGCATCCGAACCCTGCTACGCGCCCTGACCAAAGCCCTCGCCGACCTCGACGCCGAACCGCACGAAGACACCATCGCACTCGCCACACAGCTACGTAACAGCCTGAACGAGAATTGACCATCCCCGCCAGGCTGCCCCGCGCACCTCTGCTACGCCTGACCGGCGCTCGTGCCGATCCTCCGCTGCACGACTGCCGCGCGAGGTGCGCCGACAGCCAGCCATGGCGAGCCGCATACTCATGCGCGTCACGGGCAAGAAGCGGGACGACCTGCAGGCGGTCATCTCGCTGCTCAAGGGCGAGGACTTCGGCGTCGCCCTCCAGTTCACCAACTACAGGTCAGCCGTCGCCCTCGTTGCCGGCCAGGAGGCTTGTCACGCCTAGCGACCTGGGCAGAGGTGGTCGCCACTGGTCGTCGTTCGTCACTGCTGTCTGACGTCGGACGGCCTGGCGACGGCCTGACCGAGCCTGATCCTCCGGCCCGTCCGTCGATAGAACCGGCCACACGGGTAGTGCAGGCACCAACCGCGGCTGCGATCACTGCTACGCCCTCACCCTCGCTAAGCGGCTGAAGGCGATGGGGCTCACCCAAGTACCAAACAGATGGCGACGCGTGTACCTCTGGCCCGGGCTTCGGCTTGCCACCCACCCAGCGGAGCCGACGCTTCCCCTGCGCTGGCGCGAATCCCGGGTTGTGTTCGTCAACTCAACGAGCGACCTGTTCCACGCGAAGGTTCCCGTTGAGTTCGTCGAGCAGGCCTTTGAGGTCATGGCGGCTACCCCCCAGCACAGCCGTAGGCCCACCCGTAGGGCTTGGCCTAAACGCCGATGCCGAGAACGCCATCGTGGTGATGCCGGAAGCGGGGGCGGCGTCCTTCTCGATCCTCGGGGCTACTTCGCCGGCCCGACCGTACGCGGCTCCGGCCGCACCCGGCACCACCAGCGGCCCCTGG
This sequence comes from Micromonospora sp. GCM10011542, assembly GCF_042650685.1. NCBI lineage: Bacteria > Bacillati > Actinomycetota > Actinomycetes > Micromonosporales > Micromonosporaceae > Micromonospora > Micromonospora sp. GCM10011542. The sequence goes on along the minus strand of NZ_JBHSBO010000006.1, from coordinate 9,237 downwards.
CCGCCGTCCATCCGCACGCTGCCGCCACCAGGGCGGACATCATGCACTACAAGAATCCATGACTGCCGTTGCACTACCAGCCTCGCAGGCACCACTGTGCTGACAACGAACTCTGAGAACCGTGTCGAGGTAGTCGGCGATTGCGTCTCGGTTGCGGGTCAGGCACTCGATGCGTTCGGACAGCTGGGCTTGTTCGCGTTGCAGTGTGGCGATCATTTCGGGTGTCACGTTGGGGACGTAGATGGTCTGCGGCCTGTCCAGGCACGGCAGGAGCTGCTGGATGATTCGGGTCGGCAGCCCGGCATCGAGCAGCCCCTTGATCTGCAGCACGATGTCCACGTCTGACTCTTGGTACTCGCGGTACCCGTTGAGGGCGCGGCTGGGTGTGATCAGTCCCTGCTCCTCGTAGTAGCGCAGCAGCCGACGGGACGTGCCCGTACGCTCCGCAAGCTCGCCGATTTTCATGTGCTCAAGCCTACACTTGACCATCACATCAATGTGAAGGTTCAGACTTGACGGGTGGCCCGAGAACAACCGAAATACGCACTATTCCCGAGAAGTAGGGGTATGCCGGCGTGGTTCGGGTCCTGCGACGCCCACAACGATCACAACTACCTCAGAGGTCTCAAATGAAACTCGGACTTCGTCTGCCCCAGCGATTGGGAGTCGACCTACGACACGACGTGGTCGAAGCGGCCAGAACGGCCGAAGCGGCCGGATATGCCAGTCTGTGGGCGTTCGAGCGGCTGCTCTTCCCGGAGAATCCCGCCGAGCCATATGCCCCGCCGAACGTGCCGTGGCCGGAGCCCCAGCGGCAGACCGCCGACCCCCTGGCAGTCCTCACGGCAGCGGCGGTGGCCACCGAAAAGGTGCGCCTCGGTACCTCCGTTCTGATCGCTGCACTCCACACTCCCATCCAGCTGGCGAAGGCGCTTGCCACGATCGATCAGATCAGCGGCGGCCGCATGGTCGCGGGCCTAGGCGCCGGCTGGTCCACCGACGAGTTCCGGGCCGCTGGCGCCACCCGAGCGGATCGCGGCCGCTTCCTCGACGAGACGCTGGACGTCTTCGATGCCGCGTGGGGGCCGGACCCGGTGAGCGTCCGGACTCCTCGCGTCGTCATCGACAAGGCCTCGGTCCTGCCCAAGCCCGTTTCGAAGATCCCCGTGATGCTGGGCGGCGGTGGCAGCAACCTCGGCCGCGCTACCGGGTCCAAGCCCGTGGACCGCATCGCCAAACGCGCAGACGGCTGGCTGCCGTTCCTCAGCAGAACCGGGCCAGCCGGGGCCGCAGAGCTACGCGCAAGCTGGGACCGTATCCGGGAAATGGCTTCCGGGTACGGCCGGGACACCAGCCGGATGGAGATGATCCTGGTGGGAAACGTCACCTTCACCGACCGTCCGGCAGGACCTGACCGATCCCCGTTCGTCGGCACTCTCGACCAGATCATGGACGATGTCCAAACGGCCGCAGAGGCTGGCGCAGACGAGCTCATCGTGGATCTGAATCTGCAGGACTGGTTCACCAGCACTCGTCAGATGCTTGAGACGGCGGTGGAGATCCGCGAGCGGGCCACAGTCTCATGACCGACGTTGCCAACGCCGGAGACGGCGAGAATGCATCTGCCCCGGCTACGGCGAAGGCCGCCCCCAAGGACCCCTGGGCCCTGCCGGACGTGTCCCATCTCGTGGTGGGGGTGCTGGGCGGAACGGGTGACCAGGGGCGCGGCCTCGCCTACCGGTTGGCCAGGGCGGGCCAGCGGATGATCCTAGGGTCCCGCGCCGCCGACCGCGCCCGCACAGCAGCCGCCGAACTCGGCCACGATGTGGAGGGCGCGGACAACGCCGAGTGCGCCCGGCGCAGCGACATCGTGATCGTCGCCGTGCCGTGGGACGGCCACGCCGAGATCCTGCAGTCGCTGCGCGCGGACCTCGCCGGCAAGCTCGTGGTGGACTGCGTCAACCCGCTCGGCTTCGACAAGCAGGGCGCCTACGCGCTGGCCGTGCCCGAGGGCAGCGCCGCGCAGCAGACCGCCGTGCTGCTGCCGGAGTCACGAGTCACCGCGGCCTTCCACCACTTGTCCGCCACCCTGCTGCAGAACCCGGACATCGAGGAGATCGACACGGACGTGATGGTTCTCGGCGATTCCCGGGCGGACACCGACATCGTGCAGGCACTGGCCGGCCGTATCCCCGGCGTGCGCGGGGTCTACGCCGGACGGTTGCGCAACGCCCACCAGGTCGAGTCTCTCGTCGCCAACCTGATCTCGGCCAACCGCCGGTACAAGGCGCACGCGGGTTTGCGAATCACCGACGTCTGACCGGCCTGTGGACGGGCGGCTCCCGCCGTGCCCCTGGCCCAGGGCACGGCGGGCAGCGTCACGACCCCGAACGGCCGCCGATCACGAACGGCGGGCGCCAGCTGGAGCTGCACCGAGGAGGTGGAGGCCGTTACTGGCAGGACCAGCTGGCGCTCACCGACCTTGGACGCCATCCGGTCATCTGCCGCAGCGCTTTCACGCTTCCGTGACCGAAACTGACTACCCCTAACCGAGTGAACGATAGTGCTGGCAGGGTCTCGCAGCCGGACTGCGGTCCGCAACGCTGCGACCGCCAGGGAGGCTCTCATCCGGTGGTCGATGGAGCATCCGACGCTCCGCCCGGAGTGCATGTCCTTGATCGCACACAGGTTGAGCTTGCCCTCGGCGGTGGGGGTGTTCGGTGATGTCGGTCAGCCACAGCCGGTTCGCCGCGTCGGCGGTGAACACCTCGCGCACATGGTCGTCGTCGTGAACGGGCGGTCCGGCCCGGCGGGTCAGCCCAGCTTCTTGGCGAACACCGACCAGATGCGCTGGTGTCGATGTCGATTTCGGCGGCGATCGCGGGTACGACGGGGGTGTAGGGAGCCCTCGATTCTGAGGTGATAGCGACCGTGCTGGCGCCGTCACCGATCTGCGGCTGCGGCTGTCCCGGCTGCCACCCGTCGGGCGCGCTGGGGGCGCCGGACCGGCTTCAGACAGCCTCCAGCACCGCCAGCGGCGTTCCATGTCGGCCTGCAAGCCGCCGCACTGCTTCAGCCCGTGCCGCGTGCCGCGCCTCAGACATTCGTGCCACGAGCCGGAATCTGTGATGCCCGACTCCCCGAACTCCGCGCCAGCGTGGCCGCCCGACCCGGCTGAGCGCCGGCCCTCGCGCTGGCGGCCAAGTGTGTACCTTGTGGATGGATCGCGGCGATGGGGGGGACCGGATGACGTTCCGGAGCGGGGAACTGTCAGCGTCGGACAGGATCGACACCAGCGTTCCGCACCCGGCCCGCAGGTACAACTACCTGCTGGGCGGCAAGGACAACTTCGCCGCCGACCGCGAGTCGGGCGATGCCCTCGCGGCCGCGATGCCCACCATCCGGCTCGCCGCCGTCGAGAACCGGATGTTCCTGCAGCGCGCGGTGCGTTTCCTCGCGCAGCAGGGCGTCCGGCAATTCCTGGACATCGGGACCGGCATCCCGACCGCCGACAACACACACGAGGTCGCCCAGGCGATCGACCCGTCGGCCCGGGTCGTCTACGTCGACAACGACCCGATCGTGCTCGCCCACGCCCGCGCCCTGTTGACCAGCACGCCCGAGGGCCGCACCGCGTACCTCGACGCCGACCTGCGTGAGCCGGAGAAGATCCTCGCTCATCCGGACCTGCCCGCGACGTTGGACCTGTCCCAGCCCGTCGCGCTGATGCTGGTGGCCATCCTGCACTTCATCCGCGACGACGAGGACCCCAAGGGCATCCTCACCCGGCTCGTCGCCGCGCTCCCGTCCGGCAGCTACGTAGTCGCCTCGCACGTGACCTGGGAGTACCTGCCGCCCGACGTGACAGCGAAGCTCGAATCCAACAACCACGACGGACGGTTCCGGGCGCGGACCGCCGAACAGTTCGCCGACCTCCTCGACGGGATGGAACTCGTCGCCCCCGGCATCGTGTCCGTAGCGCGGTGGCGCACGGAGGGCGCGCCGCAGCCGCGTCCATCCGTGCAGGATGTGTCCTTCAACGGCGCCGTCGCCCGTATCGTGCGATAACCGACTGCGGCAGGCGGCTGGTTGTCCCGTCCTCGATACCCGCACGGCTCCCCGCAACCGCCGGGAGCCTTCACCCAGACCTGGAGGGTGTCTGTGCCGGTAGGTCAGGGGAGTGGCTCCCGCACTGAGACTGACGGGAACGGCCACCCTCGTACCGCTGCTCACCGACGCGTCAGGCTCGATCGCGCCTCTCGCCGTCGCCGAGAGCACGACGCACGCTGGTCCATCCCCTGGGCACTGGGCACCAGGAGAAAACCCGAAGGATGGCGCCAGCGGCTCGGCCGCTGGTCTCAACCAGTTGGCCTGGTGTGAGGAGGTTGGACCTTACGACTGCTACCTCGCCGACCAGCTGGCGGATCAGGCGGAACAGCGAGCCATCGACCTTTCGAAGCAGAACGACTGGGACGCGAGTGTGCAGAACGCGTTCAGGCACGCCTATTGGCTGGGACTCTTGACCGCGAACGGTTTCTCGGTCGAGGAAGCGCTTGCTTTGGGTGATGCTCACGAGCGGGATGGTGACACGGCGGGCCAGCTGTACGGCTCCGAGGATTCAAATGCCGATCAGCACAACAGCCAGGTAGGCGCCTACATCATGCTCGAACGGTTCGACGTCAGCTTCGCGGACCAGTGTCTGCTGTTGGGCGGCGCACCGGATCACTGCGTGGAGCACTTGGGCGCGAAGGTTTCCCCATCACTGGCCGTTCGGTGACGCCTGGGCGCTCGCCGCGATCGGCAGCGCCGCCGCCCTGAGCGCGATCGCAGAGGATGTGCGTAACGGCGGAGACCGCGAAGAGTACGAGCTCTGCGGGATTTGGGTGCCGCCCACAGGACCAGCACTAAACCGTTCTCGCCCCATCGCCGTGCCGTTTTCCTGCGGCCCATCAACCAGCCGGCAGAACTCGCGGCCGTAGATCACCCGGTGGGACTGCCGGTCGAACAGGTAGTGCAGCGCCCCTCGGCCACCCTGATCTCCTGGCACTACCTGTCGTTGCGTCACACGGACGTGCCGGGCCTGCCACCTTGGCCGGCCGATCGTGTCCACCTCGTCGGGATACGGGCCACCTGCTCGTGGACCCTCCACACAGGCATCGACGACTACGGCCGCTACCACAGTGAGGCCATCACGTACGACGAGCCGCCCGCCGCCGAGGAAGAGGAGACCTACCGCTCGCTGGAGGTACCCGGCTTTGGGTTGGGCTCGGTGGAACCGCGGCCCTACGCCGCCGACCTCGTATATTGCAGCGGCCACGTCCAGCTCACCCCTGGTGTCGTCGGCACTGCCGGCGGCCCGCCGACCGGCCTCTACGCGAATCCGTCCTGCCCCTCCTGCGGACGGCTGATGTTCCACGTCGTCCCGGTCGAGAACCGGATCCGTGAGTACGGCGACGGCTGTCGCAGCCTCTTCATCTGCGAGGACTGCCAGACCGTTTCCTGCAACGCCATGGGATGGAACTAACCACCGCCGTCACCGCGCCGATTCCTGCTCGTGACGGCTGTCCCGTTCTCAAGGTCACGTGCACGGTTCTGCCGCGATCCGCGCGTGGCGGAGCGTTACTGCGGCCGCTACCGCCCGGCATCCTGATCTGCCGATGAGCGGATGTCCCGTAGCCCGTCGGAGTGTCATGATCGGCGGCGATGAGCAGCGGTGAGGATTCCAAGTTCGTTCTCAGTGAGGCACGTGGGCACCATCTGGCGCAGGTGAATGGCGTTCTCCGTCGCCCCGGCATGTACGGCAGGGACGAGATGGCCGAACGGCTTCTGCTGGAGGCGATGGCCGCCGTGGATGGAAGCCTGGCACGCTGGCGGACGGAGTGTGAGGGACTACGCGAACGCGAGGCGTTCGCCCCGACGGGTGTCATGGGTGCCTACAGCTACATCCTGCCGGCTGATGCCTTGCGTGATGCCACGGCCTCCGTCTACGCGGAGATCGCCCATCGGCTCGGCTGGCTTGAGCTGGACCGGGCGTTGTCGGAGGCGGAGTCTCACCACTTGAGCACCGACGTCGGCGGGTGGGTGACGCAGGACCGGACGCTGTCCGAGGTCGTCGAGACGTTCGGGCCCCCGTCGCTGTGGATCGGCGGAACCAACCCCTTCTATCCCAAGACGCTTGCCTACACCGCAGCCGATCCCGACCACAACCTGATCTGCTTCCACCTGTGGAATGCCTTCGCGGGCACCGCAACCGGGACGGAGCTACGCGGCGTGCACCCCGAACCGGTGGTTCTCGCCGTACGTCATCGGCCAGGCGCCTTTCCCGACTCGTTCTCGTTCACACCGGAGGGCTTGCACCGCAGGTCCAATGGTGATCAGCGGAGCCCGCTCAGGTCGACCGTCTGGATCTTCCACGGTGACCGCGCCCGATACGCCTCCGGCATGTTCGACACCGTGGACGCCGGCCTCGCCTGGGCGGCCGAGCACCAAGTGACCGGAATCCTGGCCGAGTACGCCAACGGGGGCGCCTACGACGTCGCGGTCAGCGAAGGCCGCTTCACGCCATCGAAAGCGCACCACGGCACCGCGGACCACGTCGCCGCCTATGGTCCGGGGTTACGTCACATCCACCTGACCGACGGCCGTCGGGACTGACCGACGTCCGCTCACTGCGCAGACTCTTCCTGTCGGCGGTCTCGTCGGGCACCGTGTCTGGTGCCGGCGATCTCGGGTCGTCGGCGCACCTGGTCTCCACCGGGCCACCGCCTCGTCCGCTCGACCGTGAGAGGTCCGGCATGAGTTCCGCGGGGCCCGGTGGTCCCAGGACACGTATGACTGGCGACAGGGCTGAGCGCCGTCGAGCGCCGATCAGTGAGCGACCGGCTTCCGTGTCCTGAGACCACCAGGTGCCCACCTGCTGCTGCAACAGCAAGGAGGACACCATGAGTGTCGGACACGCCCCATCGATGCGTCGACCAACCGCGGGCATCGACTGGGCCAGCACCGAACACGCCGTCGCGATCGTTGGGCCCGACGGTGTCGAGGTTCAGCGGATGCTCGTCGAACACACCGCTGCGGGGCTGCGGAAGCTGCTGCGCTGCCTGCAGCAAACCGCTGTGCTCGAGGTCGGTATCGAACGCCCCGACGGACCCATCGTCGAGGCCCTCCTCGAGGCAGGGCTCACGGTATTCGTGATCGCCCCGAACCAGATCAAGCACCTGCGCCGGCGCTACGGCGCAGCCGGTAACAAGGACGACCGTTTCGATGCCTACGTCTTGGCGGACACCGTCCGCACCGATCACCATCGCCTGCGTCCCCTCACCCCGGATTCTCCCGCGACAGTCACGTTGCGGATGACCGTCCGCGCCCGCAAGGACCTCATCGCGGCTCGTGTCGCGATGGCCAACCAGCTCCGCGCCCACCTCGAACATGTTCTGCCCGGCGTGATCGGGCTGTTCCGCGACATCGACTCCGCCATCACCCTGAGCTTCCTCACCCGGTTCGGGACTCAGGACAAGGTCGACTGGCTGTCGCCACGCAGACTGCAGAACTGGCTGCGCAGCGTCTCCTACCCCAACCCGGCACGAGCCGGACTGCTGCACGCCCACCTGGTTGCGGCTCCCCGCGGGAGCACCGGTCCTGAAGCCACCGCCCGGGCGCACGTCACCGCCGCATTGGTGGCTGGGCTTACTGCCCTGCGGGAGCAGATCAGCACGCTGGAGGAGCAGATCGAGCTCCAACTGCTGCAGCATCCCGACGCGGCGGTGTTCACCTCCCTGCCCCGGGCGGGGATCGTGCGAGCGGCCCGGCTTCTGGCGGAGATCGGTGACGCCCGCGGACGCTTCCCGACGCCGGAGGCACTGACCTGCCTGGCCGGGGCAGCGCCCTCGACCAGGCAGTCCGGGAAAGTGAAAGTCGTTGGCTTCCGCTGGGCCGTTGACAAACAACTCCGCGCAGCGGTCATCGACTTCGCCGGGGACTCCCACCACGCCAACCCCTGGGCCGCCGACCTCTACCGGCGAGCCCGGGCTCGAGGCCACGACCACCCCCACGCGACTCGAATCCTCGCCCGCGCCTGGCTGCACGTTATCTGGCGCTGCTGGCAAGACGGCGCCGCCTACGACCCCACCCGTCACCGAGCTCTGCAGGCCGTCCTCGCCTCCCCCGCTTGACACAGGGCTACTCTTGCCGCTTCGGTTGGGCTGGTGTCCGTCGCCAATGGTGACGCACGGTGATGTATGGCTACCTCTCCTGCTTCGGCTTCCCGTGTCATACCTTCCGACCAACTCGTGGTGTGCGCCGCTGTATCGGCCTTCTTGGGCCGCTACAGCGGCCAGACTCGCGTCCATACCGAGTCCGACCTGCGAGTCTTCCTACGCTGGTGCACCGACCAAGTCCTTGATCCGCTCGCCGCAGCGCGGGTGGACATCGAGCGGTACGTGCGTTGGCTGCAGGACGTACGCCGGTACCAGCCCTCGACAGTCTCGCGACGCCTGTCGGTCGTGGTCGGCTTCTATCGGGTCTGCGTCATCGACGCCATCCTGGAGCACTCGCCGGCAGACTACGTCCGTCGGCCCACGGTCCCGGCCGAGTCGCCGACCCTCGGACTGGGGCACCTGCAGTTCGAAGCCCTGATCACCACCGCCCGAAAGTCCTCGAACCCGAACGACTTCGCCCTCGTCGCGCTCTTGGGTCTCCTGGGCTTGCGGATCTTCGAAGCCTGCGGGTCGAACATCGCCGACCTGGGCGAGGAACACGGCCACCGGGTCCTACGGGTCCAGGGCAAGGGCGGCAAGGGCGTCCTCGTCCCGCTGCCACCCGCGGTCGCCCGAGCCATCGATCGGGCCGTCGATGAGCGCACCAGCGGGCCGATCCTACGCAACACCCAGGGTCGGCGAATGGACCGGCACGCCGCCACCCGCCGACTCAAACACCTCGCCGCTGCGGCAGGGATCCGGATGCCGAGGATGCACCCCACATGCTGCGGCACACGTTCGTGACAACGATGCTCGACGCCGGCGTAAGCCTGCGCGACGTGCATCGCCGCCCGTCACGCCGACCCGCGAACCACCATGCGCTACGACCGAGCCCGGAGGAATCTCGACCGGCACCCCAACTACATCCTCGCTGCCTACATGGCCTCCGGTACATGATCAGCCGCTCACGGCTCTGCCGCTGAGCGCGCGCGCCGTATCGTGCTGGCCATGATCGAGACCGCTGCGCCGAGAACGCGCAACC